>CAZUAN010000024.1:0-18275 GCA_964618385.1 uncultured Oscillospiraceae bacterium
TTAATTACTTCCCTATCCGGCGGCGGTTAACTCCGCCGCTGTTTTTCTGCTACAGCATCACGGATAGCAGGATAATCGTAATGGTAATGCTGATAACAATGGACATGGAGTTCAAAGCGCTGGACAGCCCCACATCCCCTTTCATCTCCCCGGTAAATCCCGGGACTGCGGAACCAATGGGACTGACTGCCAGAATCACCAGCGCTTGCCGGACCTCCAGCGCGAAAGGCAGCCCATAGTAGAAGATCAGCGCCAGAACAGCAGCCACACCGTAGCGGATGGCCAGAATCCGGACAATGGTTCGGAGCTGGCCGCTGTTCCCTTCCAGCTGAAAACCCACGCCGATCATCAGCATGGCCATAAACGCATTGGCGCTGCCCACGACTTCAGCGCAGGACATAACAAGGCCCGGAATGGGGACACGGAACAGATTCAGCAGCAGCATGAGGACATAGCATACAAAGGGAACGGATCTGGACAGGGCCCTAAGAATTCGCTTGAAGGAAAATCCGCTGCCGTCCTTGACCATGGACGCCAGACTGAACGCGCCGCCCAGACAGATGACCGAGTTGCCGGTGTCAAACAGGCTGGTCGCAATCACTCCTGAGGGTCCCAGAAAGCTCTGGACAAAAGGGATGACAAAAGTTCCGATGTTGTAGCCCGGCAGATTCAGCATTTCAAACGCCTGCTGTTCCCTTGACTTTCCGCGGTTCACAGCGAACCCAATCGCCACGTAGAGCAGGCCACAGCCAATGGCCAGAAACACCAGACTCAGCCATGCTCTGTCGATTTCCTTGCCGGCAAAGTTTGTTATGATAGTGGCAGGCAGGGTGATGCGGATGGTAATCCGGGAAAGAATGGTGAAATCCTCCTGCTTGAAAAAGCCGATGCGCTTTAACAGATATCCCAGCGCAATAATGGCAACAAAGCTCCCTGCCCGCATGAATATGTCCAGCATATTTCTCTCTCCTTTGATGACAATCTCCGCTCTTGATCCCGGGGAGTCTCCCGAAAACCCGGTTCGGGGCAGGACGGCTCTCTGGACTCCGTACCGCTTTTCCATGATACCGCGAAAAAAAACATTTGTAAATCAGAATTTACAATTTACTATCGAATTTTTCCGCGTTATGTGTTATACTGAGTAAAAAGTTTCGGCGGGAAAGGATGGCGCATATGGAACAACAATCCCGGACTGCGGAATACAAATGCCCCTGCTGCAATGCCGGTCTGGTATTTGACAGCAATTCCCAGAAGCTGACCTGTGAATACTGCGGAAATACCTTTTCGGTTGATACGGTTCGCGCCTTCCAGGAAAGCGAAGCCCAAACGCAGGAATTTCAGTGGGAAGAAATTCCCCGGCAGGAGTGGGACCAGGAGGCGCGGAATGCCATGCGTGCCTTCCAGTGTCCCTCCTGCGGCGGCGAAATCCTAACCGACGCGACCACCGCCGCCACCTTCTGCCCCTACTGCGACAATCCAACGATCATGCCCTCCCGTTTAAGCGGCGGCTGGAAGCCCGACGCGGTAATCCCATTCCAGACCGGCAAGGAGGACGCCAGAGCCGCTTTTTTGCGGCTGTGCAAAGGAAAACCTCTGCTCCCGAAGGCATTTACCCGGGAACAGCGGCTGGAAAAAATCACGGGCATATATGTTCCTTTCTGGCTGTATGACTGCAACGCGGAATTCAGCGGAAGCTATCGCGCGACCCGCGTCCGGCACTGGTCGGATTCCCATTTCTACTATACCAAAACCGATCATTATCTGCTCAGACGGGGAGCACAGGCCGGATTTGTCGGGATTCCCATGGACGGCTCCACGAAGATGGACGATACCTTCATGGAATCCATCGAACCGTACGATTACACGCAGCTGAAGCGCTTTGATATGGCCTACCTCTCCGGCTATTTGGCTGACAAATATGACGTCCCCGCAAAAAACGGCGAGGAACGGATTCGCCAGCGGGTGGACACCTCCATGCAGGATGAACTGCAAGGCACCCTTGTTGGCTATGCCACGGTGATCCCCGCCGCACGACAGCTCCGAGTAACCAACAGCACGGCCCGATACGCCCTGCTTCCGGTCTGGATACTGAATACCCGGTACCGGGGCAAGCTCTACACCTTTGCCATGAATGGCCAGACCGGAAAAATGACGGGTACGTTTCCCATCTGTCCCAAGCGGACAGCGGCCTGGTTCGCCGGAATTTTTGCGGGCGTTACGCTGCTGTCTCTGCTGGTGCAGTGGCTGGTGCTGTAGGAGGCGGGCGGTATGAAACAGAAGGTTTTTGCGCTGTGTCTTGCTTTCCTGGCCGCGCTGCTTCCGGCCGCCTCCGCTGCGTCGGAACTGCCAATGGTTGCGGACAATGCCGGGCTTTTTTCCGACTCCCAGCGGGACGCATTGGAAGAAAAGGCCCAGGCCCTGCGCACGGAATATGAAATGGATGTGGTCATCCTGACCGTTTCCAGTCTGGACGGGAAAACAGCCAAGACTTACGCGGATGATTATTTTGACAGCAACGGCTACGGCTATGGCAGCAAAGGCAGCGGATTTCTGTTCCTTCTGGCCATGGAGGAGCGGGACTGGTACATCACCACCTGCGGCGACGCTGTCTACGCTCTGACGGACATCTCCATTCAAAGACTCGGCGAAACGATTGTGGTACCATACCTGTCTGACGGCACATATTATGAGGCATTTAACGCATACCTGGACGCCCTTCCCTCTTTCCTGAGCGGTTTTCAGGCCGGGATTCCCACAGACGGTCGTGAAAATGATTCTGCGGACTACTACCATGGGCAACAGGATACTGTGGCTTACTACCGGGAGAAGGCCGCACCGAATCTTCTGATTTCCGTGGTGATCGGCGCTGTCTCAGCGGCAGCCGTGATTGTCATTATGCGCACCTCCATGAATACCAAACGGCAGCAGCGCAGTGCCGGCAATTACCTGAGAGCCGGTTCCTTCCGCTTACAGACGCGGCAGGATCTGTTCCTGTACAGCAGCACTAGCAAGGTTCGCCGTCAGGAAACCAGCCGCGGCGGATCCGGAGGCCGAGGCGGTCCTGGCGGTGGAACCTCCATTCATGGCGGCGGGGGCGGACGAAACCATGGCGGCGGAGGCGGAAAATTTTAGGCAATACTATTTTGGGAAAAGGAGTGTCATTTATGGGTCTTATCAAAGCGGCGCTGGGCAGTGCCGGAAGCATTCTGGCCGACCAGTGGAAAGAGTATTTTTACTGTGACAGTATGGACGAAACCGTTCTGGTGCGCAAGGGCAGGAAGCGCACCGGCAGCCGCAGCAGCAACACAAAAGGAAGCGACAACCTGATCTCCAACGGATCGGTCATTGCGGTCAACGAGGGCCAGTGCATGATGATTGTGGAGCAGGGACAGATTGTGGAATTTTCCGCAGAACCTGGAGAATTTACCTGGGACGCATCCACGGAACCGACCATTTTTCATGGAGACCTGTATGACGGACTGGAAGCGTCCTGGGAAAATCTGGTACGGCGGCTTTCCTTCGGCGGCAGTGCCGCCAAGGACCAGCGGGTCTATTATTTTAATCTGAAAGAGATCATCGGCAACAAATACGGTACCCCCGCGCCGGTTCCTTTCCGGGTTGTAGATACCAACATCGGGCTGGATATGGATGTCTCCATCCGCTGCAACGGGGAGTATTCCTATCGGATCACAGACCCTATGCTCTTTTATAAAAATGTATGCGGCAATGTAACCCACGACTACACGCGTTCCCAGCTGGACAGCCAGCTGAAATCAGAATTTATGACGGCTTTGCAGCCCGCCTTTGCCCAGATTTCCGCCAAGGGTATCCGCTACTCTGCCCTGCCAGGCCATACCATGGAGCTGGCAGAGGCCATGAACAACGTACTGTCTGCCAAATGGAGCGGCTTGCGGGGCATCCGTGTTGTCTCCGTAGGGGTCAATTCCGTCACTGCCTCCGCCGAGGATGAAGCTGCCATCAAGGAGCTGCAAAAGTCCGCAGTTTTCCGTGACCCCAACATGGCCGGCGCACATATTGTTCAGGCCCAGGCGGAAGCCATGAAAGCCGCCGCATCCAACAAAAACGGCGCGATGATTGGCTTTACGGGCATGAATATGGCCCAGAATAGCGGCGGTATGAATGCCGGCTCCCTGTACCGGATGGGCCGGCAGGCCCCACCTGCGGCAAACATCTGGAAATGCAGCTGCGGTGCGGAGAACACCGGGAAGTTCTGTACCCAGTGCGGCGCGCCGAAGCCCGCTGATGGATGGGTCTGCGCCTGCGGCAGCGTAAACAAAGGCAGATTCTGCCCGGAATGCGGTGCAAGAAAGCCTGCTGACGCACCCCTGTACCGCTGTGACAAATGCGGATGGGAGCCGAAGGATCCCCGGCATCCGCCGAAATTCTGCCCCGAATGCGGTGACCGGTTTGACAGTGACGATATCCTGTAAGCGGAATGCCCCTGGCCATAGGGCCAGGGGCTAATTTCATTTTACACGGTATTGCTTTAGGATTTCCTTTTGTTCCGGCGAAATGCGGTAACTTTCCACCGATTTTTGAATGGCCTTGTTGTGAGTCCATTTTTCCAGGCGGTATTCAGAAAGGAAGGGAAAAGCCGCGTCAAACTGCTTGGCCAGGGCTGTGGCAAAATACCAGGCCACCATCATTTTGACATAGTAATCCCCGTTGGAAACATCGGCCACCCATTCCGGGTAAGCAGGATCAAAGTCCTCCTCCAGATAGTGGCTCATCAGCATACCGACAGCGAAGCGGATGGTATAGGGCCGATCCGAAGCCAGCCAACGGCGGATAGAGGGAAGCAGCTCCTGACGGTACTTTCGGAACACTCTTGGGCGGAGCTGGTCGCAGGTGGCCCAGTTGTCCACATAGGGCAGAAACGCTTCCACCCCGCTGAGGGTGGATTCGAAATCCTTCCCCTGCTCCAGAAGGAAGCTATGCAGCTGATTCTCTTCAAAACAGCGGTGGGGAAGCTCCAGCAGGAAAGCATCCGCGTCCTCCATCTCCTTCGCCAGGCGGCGCAGTTCCGGGGTGCGAACGCCGATAATGGTATCGGGATCAAGGGTGGGAAGCAGGCGGCACTGCATTTGCCGGTAGTTTACGTCCTGCAGGGAAAAGAGCGTATCCGGCAGCGTTTCCCGGTTCATATCACGCCCTCCGCCCGGTCAGGCTTTTCGCCAGGGAAACCATATATTCCCTGTCATCGAAAGCATCCAAGGCATCTATGGCGTGTTGGGTGTACTGCTCTACCAGTTTTTCGCACCTTTCCAGACCATACAGACGGACAAAGGTATTCTTTTCGGCATCCGTGCCTACGCCTTTGCCCATTTCCTCCCGGGTGCCGATAACGTCCAGCATATCGTCCCGAATCTGGAACGCCAGGCCCACACCGGCGGCGAACTGGCAGGCAGCGTTAAATTGGGCATCACTGGCCCCGCCCGCGATGGCGCCCAAGGCACAGGCGGCGTTGATCAGTCTGCCGGTTTTCCGGGACTGAATGTCCAGTACCTCCTGCTCGGTCAGTTCCCGCTCCTGACTCAAAATGTCCAGCACCTGTCCCCCCACCATGCCCCAAGACCCGGCACACTCCGCCAGAATGCCGATGGCCGCGGCCATATCCTCCTGCCTGGGCAGCTTTGCGGTGGAGGCCATACAGAAAGCGTCCGTCAGCAAAGCATCTCCTGCCAGCATGGCCATGCCCTCTCCGTATACTTTATGATTTGTGGGGCGGCCCCGGCGGAAATCATCATTGTCCATGCAGGGAAGATCGTCGTGAATCAGGCTATAGGTGTGGATCATTTCCACAGCGGCGGCCAGCGGCGCGGCCATTTTCCAGTCTGTTCCGCACATGCGGCAAAACTCGAAGGCGAAAATCGGGCGCAGGCGTTTCCCGCCGGCCAGCAGGCTGTATTCCATCGCGTCGTACAGGGATTTCTGCGGCTCCCCATGGAAACGGGCATAGAAATCCCGCAGATATGTTTCAATATATTCCCGGTACTCCCGGCTTCGCTCGTCAAGATTCATCCGGGAATGCCTCCTCCACAGGGCTGCCGTCGGGGGCCGTCATAATCTGCTTTACCTGCAGCTGGGCCTCGTCCAGCAGCTTCTGACAGCTGCGAACCAGTTCGGTTCCCTCCTGAAATAGCTTTAAGGATTCCTCCAGGGCCACATCTCCCCGCTCCATGGCACGGACAATCTGCTCCAAGCGGGACATGGACTGCTCAAATGTATTGTTGGACTGGTTCATTTTTCTTCCTCCTGTTTCTCCATCACCGTTGCGGACAGCCTGCCGTCGCTTAAACGAATACGGATTCGCTCTCCCAATTCCACCTGTCGGACAGAACGGAGTACAGCCCCCCGCTCGGTCTGGGCCATGGAATAGCCCCGGGTCAGAACCTTCAGCGGACTCATGGCGTCCAGCTTGGATACGGCGGCGATATAGCGCTGATTCTTCCGGGTAAGGCCTGCGGTTTGGGCCGAAACCAGCCGGTTTTTCAGCAGTTCCAGATTTTTTTCCCGCTGCTCCAGGTAACCCGTGGGGCTTTGCAGAGCGGGCGACCGGGCCAGCACCGTCAGGTGCTGCTGCGCAGCATTCAGCTGACGCTTCAGAACCGTTGCCATGGCCGCAGCCATGGCGTCCAGGCTTTGCCGCAGAGCGTTCTGATCCGGAACCGCCAGTTCAGCGGCATTGGATGGCGTAGCCGCCCGAAGGTCGGCCACATAATCCGATATGGTCACATCCGGCTCGTGTCCAACGGCCGAGATCACGGGAATTTGAGATTCATAGATGGCATAAGCTACCCGTTCGTCATTGAAAGCCCAAAGGTCCTCCAGAGAGCCGCCGCCCCGGCCCACGATCAGCAGATCGGCCAGCCGGTATCGGTTGGCATAGGCGATAGCCGCCGCGATTTCACCGGGGGCCTCCGCTCCCTGAACCCGCACCGGCAGCAGGCGAACCTGACTCAGCGGATAGCGCCTGCGCAGAATACGCAGCATGTCGTGTACCGCCGCTCCAGCAGAGCTGGTGACAATCCCGATGGTTCCGGGGTATTTCGGCAGCGGCTTTTTGTGGGCGGAGTCAAACAAGCCCTGAGCAGCGAGCTTTTTCTTCAGCTGCTCAAACGCGGCATATAAATCGCCCACACCGTCCATGGCCAGAGCGGTGCAGTAGAGCTGATAGGCGCCGTCCCGGGGAAACACCGAGATTCGGCCCATGGCGATGATTTTCATGCCGTTTTCCGGGCGGAAGCGAAGCCGCAACGCGTTGCCCTTGAACAGCACGCATTTCAGGGCGCTGCTTTCATCCTTCAGTGTGAAATAGTGATGACCGGATGGGTAAAGCTTGTAGTTGCTGATTTCGCCCCGGACGGCCACCTGATTCAGCAGAGGGTCCGCATCCATTTTCCCCCGGATATATTCATTTAGCTGGGTGATTGACAGGATGTTCATGTTATCCCTCCATGGCTCGATGGGCCAGCACTGCAACACCTATGGCGTTGTCGGTGGAGAACTGAGGCGGCGCGAAAACCGGGTTCAGCGGCGCGGCGGCTTCCCGCAGCAGGGAATTGGACGCGACGCCTCCGGAGAACACCACCCGCAGGCCGGGATAAGCGCTCAGGGCCTGCTGCGTAGCAAGGCAAACTGCCCCGGTCACACAACGCAGAACATAGCCCGCAGTCTCCGCCGGATCCGGGTGGGCAGCATGGAACTGCTGCATTTTGTTTTCCACCCCGGACAGCGAGAAGGTCATTCCGGTGCATTTCACCCGGAACCGTTCCGTCAGCTTGGCTTCCCGGCTCAGCTCGTCCAAATGCTTCCCTGACGGAAACGGGAGTCCCAAAAGCTGTCCGGCGCGGTCGATCAGCTGCCCGGCGGAAATATCGGTGGTGCCGCCGATTTTGGTGCATTTTATGTTCTTCCCCTCCGGCTCAACCAGCAGAAGCTCCGTAGTCCCGCCGGACAGATGCCAGGCCAGATGGGGCTGCTCCATCAGCTCCATATGGCCTGCACTCCATAAACTGGCGGCCACATGCCCCTGCTGGTGAGACACCGCAATCAGCGGCACACCCAGTGCGTCGGAAAGAAATTTCCCGTGGGAATAGCCCACCTGAAAGCAGGGCATATAGCTACCCTCCACCGCCCTGGGCCGGGTGCTGACGCCAACGGCGGTGATTTCCTCTTTTCGTATATGGGAAAACAGCCTGCCTGAAAGCTCCGGCAGGCTTTTGATATGGGAGAAAACCGCGTCAGACTGGCGCAGGCCAGGCTCCCCCTGTCTGACAGGCAGAAGCTTTGAGCAATTTTCCCCCTCCGATCCATCAAACCAGGCGATGGATGTGGTGTAATTACTAGTATCAATGCCAACAACGCTCATGGGTTTTCCTCAGCTGCCGGAACCGCAAGGCTCCGGGCAAAGCTTCCCAGAATCCCATTGACAAACGCGCCGGTGTCATCACCGTCGTACTTTTTGGCAATGCGGACCGCCTCGGAAACTGCCACACCTGTGGGGACATCCTCCACATACAGAATCTCGTAGATTGCCAGCTGCATGATACAGCGGGCCAGATTGGAAATCCGGCTGATATCCCAGCCGATGGAGAATTGTCCAATCCGGGCGTTCAAATCCTTCTCCCGGTTTGCAACCCCTGTCACGACCGTATCGATATAATGCAGCTGTCTGCGGCTTGGCCACTCCAGATAGATGTCATTCTCTGTACTCAGCTTTGCATAGTATTCCCTGTCCAGCCGGATGGCGATGACCTGCTCGGGTTCTTCCCCGGTGAAGGCCCGACCGTAAATCAGATGTACTGCCAGTTCTCTGGCATCGCTTCGCGTCATATCCCGGCCCTTATTTCCGGACAATGCCGCAGACGTTAACATGGACGTCTGCAACCGTTACACCGGTGACAGATTCTACTGCGTTTGTAACGGCAGCCTGAACCGATTGCGCCACATTGATGACGCTTTCCCCGTAAGCCACCACAATATTGCAGCCGATGGTCAGGGAATTATCCTCCGCGATGGCAATCCGGATGCCCTTGCCCCAGCTTTTCTTGCCTGTGACCTCCGCACCGCCTTTCACAACGCCATCCACCTCGGTCAATGTATGCTCAACAATGGTCGCAACCACATCCTCGGAAATCAAAACGTTGCCGTTTTCCTGAATTTGGGTGATGTATTGCTTATTTTCAGCCATAAGGTTACCTCCTGAACGATTGGCCATGCTCAAAAGCATGACACGCTTTTGTTTATTGTACCACAAATCCAGAAAAATACAATAGAAAAATCTTTATATTTTATCCGGCCGCCATTGGAATATCCTATAAGACATATTTTTGGTATTTTCTATTCCGAAAAACCAAAAAGGACAGCGCCGCGAAGAATCCCTTACCGCCGCCTGTTGCCGCATAAGCAAACTCGCCATCTGTTTGGATGGCGAGTTTTGCGCTTTACTGCACTTCCACGACACGGATATCTTCCAGAGAATATTCTGATTGGGTCATGACGATGTCCGCGATGACCGCTACATCCTCCTGCTGCAAGCCCCCCTCGGGAGAGGCCACCGCCACAGATATCCCTTCTCCGGACATATAAGCCACGCAGTCGGCATATCCCTTGGCGATAATCAGGCTCTCAATCTGGGCCTCGCTTAGGGCTGTCTGAACAATCTCCTCCAATTCCATGGCGGATTCCACTTCCTTGGAGCTGTCGCTGGTGCTGTAGGCCATGGCCTCCTGGAGCAGATTGACAGCGCCGTCCCTGGCCTGCTGGCGGGAAAGGCGGACAGCTGCAAAATAATCCGTTGCGGTTGTGGCAACCTCCTCCCCTGCCGCAATAGCCGCCATGTCGTCGCTGAGTACCAGAGTATCGTCCGACATGACCTTCTCCGCGTCCAGGGTGTCGGTCAGGCTGGCAGCGGCATTTTCCTCTGTGTAGTGCCAGTTGACATAGATCCCCGCGCAGACTGTCACCAGTACAGCGGCAGCGACAATGTTCTTCTTCCAAACTTTCATAAAAATGCCTCCATTCATTTCATTTTCAATACAGTGATTTTGTCTGTGGAAAGTCCTGTGGCATGGGCCACCGCCTCCACAATGGACAGCCGGATACTGGCGCTGTCCGCGCCCTGACACAGCACGATGGCTCCCCGGTATACCGGTGGATTGACCTGTCTGACAAGACCCGTTTCCTCCCGGCTGGAATCTGTGACCAGAACCGTTTCCCGCCGGATATCCTGGGTATTTTCTCCGCTGGAACTTGTTTCGTTCGTCTGATACACGGTCTGTTCCCCTGCCGACTGTGTCAGAAGGACTCGCACCTGCCCCGCTCCAGCGACCTGGCTCAGGACATCTGCCAGAGCTTCCTGCAAGCCTGGCTGAGTTTGCTCAGCCGGCTGCGCAAGGGCAGCTGTTTCTTCTTTTTCTCCCTCCGGCAGCGCCATCAGAAACACACCGGCCAGCAGAATCAGTAAGACATAGCGATATTTCTTTAACGCGTCCAGCCCTCTGCTTTTGAGGCTTACCCATTCCATTGCTGATCCTCCTTTGCAATTCCCAGCTCTGTCTGTAAAATGTGTTCCAGCTGCTGCCTGGCATTGGGCGCAATTTCCCCGCGCAGCGTAACCGCCACCGGGAGGGGGGTATCGTCACCGCTGACTGTAACTTCCACAGTCAGGGAAGCATTCAGCGCGGCGGCTTTGTCCAAGATATATGCTTCGGTTTCCGATTTTATGATCTCCGCTGCAGCCTGCCGGGCCATATTTTCCCCCAGGGCGGCCATACTTTCTCCTTCCGGAACACGATCAAGGCTCCAGTCCGTCAGCTTCTCCAAGTCCAGCCCAATCAGGGGACGGATAACCACTATGGTTAAAAACAGGCCGCACAGCAGGCGAAGGATTTCCTTTGCCGCGCCGTTTTTCACCAGGCCGGACAGAATTCCGCAGATCAGCGCGGCGGCCGTCACAGAAAGAATGTATTGCCGCAGGGCGTCCACTATCCCACTCCCTTCATAAAGCATACCGTGCTGATGAGCAGCAGCAGGCAGGCGGAACCGGTCATGGCCAGCAGCAGCCCCATTGCTGTGGAGAAATCCTCGATCAGTCCGGTCATCTCCTTTCCGCCAAATATCCCGCAAACCGCGGCCGTGAATTTCAGCACCAGGTAATGCATGCCAATCCGCGTAAAAGGCTCCAGGAAAATGGCGAGCGCAGCCAGGATTCCATAGATTCCGGCGGCGTTTTTCATCAGTCCCGCACTGACCAGCACCGCGTCCGAGGCATCCGCCAGGATGCTTCCCACCACGGGAACCACCGAGGAAATCGTGACCTTGGCCGCCTTCAGAGCTGCCGCGTCGGTGGTGCCGCTGACCACACCTGTAATGCTCATATAGGTGGTGAAAACCGTCAGGAGGATTTTTAAGCACCAGCTCATGGCTGTTTTAACCAGGTCCCGAAGCTTTTTTAGCAGCTCCTCCCCTGCCGCGCTGTTGGCAGCGGCCAATGCCAGAAACAGGTAAACCATCGGCACCAGCAGCTTGGCAATCAGGCTGCTGAGGACTCCGTCAAAAGCAGCGGTCCCAGCGTACAGCGCGGCGGAGGCAGTGACGCCGCCCTGAGCTGCCATGGCTGCTGTCATAACCGGAAACAGCAGCTTCCCATATTCGCTTAATTCTGTCACGGTATCTGCCCCAAGGCGAATCATAGAATTGGCGTTCATAAGCAGCAGCGCGGCAACCGTCACGGTACCGGCCAGTGTGGCCGCTGCCCTGACATTTCCGGAAAAGGTGCGCAGCAGGCAGACCATCATCACCGCTGCGATTACAGAAAGACTCACCCGGAACGCTTCTTTCACATCCGGCCGGATTCGCAGGAGTACATTTCGAAGAAGCTCCGTCAATCCATCCCCAAAGGAATCCGTATTTTCCGGCATCATCTCTGCTCCGGCCTCTGGCACCTCCGGCGCGGCAATCTCCAAAGCAGCCCCTCGGGGAGACAGAAGCAGGATGACAAGCAGGCATAGCATTGGCAATATTTGTCTCATAATTCACCGAGAATCTCCCGTATCAGCGTAAGCAGCGTCTGAAACATCGGAACGGACAGGTAGAGGATCACCACGCTTCCCAGCAGCTGCATGGTTTTCGCCAGAGAGCCGTTCCCCGCGTCGGTGCAGATCATTCCGGCGATTTCCGACACCAAGGCAATCCCTGCCGCTTTCAGCAGCAGTCCCAGCATCCCGTCCTGCATGTTTCCCAATGCCTCCAGCTGCCACAGCAAATCCAGAACCGGCTCCAGATAGGAAAGAGCCGTCATCCCGGCAATGCAGCAGGCTGCCATCGTCAGCAGGACAGCGATATCCTTTTCCTGCTTGCACACAGCCAGGCAGAGGACTACCGCCAGCAGCGCAACCGCTGAAGTTTTCCAAAACTCCGCCATCAGAATTCAAACAGAGTCTTCACCAGATCAAAAAGATCGGCAATTTTCTGTGCCAGCATCATCAGCACCACCACCAGACCGGCCAGACTGGTCATGGTCGCCTGCTCCTCCCGGCCGGAACGGGATAGCACCTGGTTGAGGATCGAGACAATGATGCCGATTGCGGCGATTTTAAAAACCAGATCAATATCCATACTCAGGCAAACAGGATGGCCAGCGCAGCCCCGGCGCAGAGTCCCAGGGTTTGATAGCAGCGCAGGCGAACGTCACGGTTTTGGAGCAATTCTTCCATCTGCCGCTCACAGGCTTTCTGAACGGCCTCCAGCCCTGAAAGCTGCCCCTTCAGGTCAAAGCGGCCCAGGGAGCGTCCCAATTGCAGCAAAAGCTTTCTGAGATTGTCCGGCAGTTCCCGGCTTCTTTTCAGCGCAGCACACATGCAGCTGTAAGCGTCCGGATATCTCTGCCAGTCCAATTCCCGGGCCAAATTCAGAAATATATCCCGCAGTGCGCCGCCAGAGGCTTTCCCGGCCTGACGGCACAGCTCCGGCAGCGGTGTCAAGCGGTATTGAAGTTCCCATTGCATGGATTGCAGCGCACAGATCATCTGACGCAAAAGCTGCTCCTTCCTTCTGCAGGCAGCGGCCAGGGAAAATCCAAATCCTCCGCAGTCGGCGATGATCAACACGGCTCCAAACCATTTGTAATTCATAAGCTCACCCTTTCCACTTTGTAGGACTTGTCCCGGCGCAAAACCAATACGGTGTCAAAGATCCGATTCTCAATCAGGATGCGGTAAACGCGGCGGCGCTGGAAATCCTGAAGCGATGCCGCATGAGCCGTTGCCAGCAGGCGAACACCGCAGTTTGCCGCCTGCAGCAATGCCATACAGTCCCTTTCCGCCGTAATTTCATCCACCGCAATGCAGCTTGGCCCCATGGTACGCAGTGTCATGTCGATTCCGGCAGACTTCGGGCAGCCGGTCAGCACATCCATCCGTTTTCCTCTGGCAAACCCCTGGGGAAACAGCTCTCCCCGCTCGTCCACCACGCCGACGCATTCCGTTTCCGAACACTGTCGGATGACATCCCGCAGCAGCGTCGTTTTTCCCCAGCCCGGCGCGCCCAGAATCAGAATGGAGCCGTCCAAACCGGCAGCTTTCCTTCCGATGCCCGGGAAATCCCTTGCAATCCGGATACACAGAGAGTGAATTTCCCGAATGCCCTCCACAGCCCCGTCGCGGCATATCGCCTCCCCGCACAGTCCGATCCGGTGCCCTCCGGGAGCGGTAATATAGCCCTGGGCGGCTGTGGACGCGGACCAGGGAGAATAACGGCTGGCAGCATTGACAACAAAGTTCAGATCGTCCCGATTCGTTTTTTCCGGGAGCCACAGGCTTTTTTCCCCCAGAACCAATTCCGCAGGAGCGTTAATCCGCAGGCGAAGCTCTTGCGCGGCGCTTTTTCCGTCCATCTCCCTGCGCAGCTTTGGGGGAAGAATAGACAGCAGCTCCTTCCATGCACACATCATTTGCATCACTCCTGCCTAAGCCTATGCGGGCCGATGACCCAATAGCACCTCCACAGAGAAAAAGATTCTCCCGGGCCAAATGAATCTGACCCGGGAGAATGCAAAAAGAGCAGGAAACCTTCTCATTCTGTTTCTTCAAAAATCGTCAGGCTTTATGAAAAAACAGCATCCGGTTTCCTGCCCGGTGATGCCGCCGATAGGCGGCTGATATTGGATTGGAAAATCCGCACGGTATACGCAGTCACAGAAATTCATACCGCCCGGTATAATATCCCACAATGCCATCCCGCTTGGCAAGAATCCCCTCCGGCTCCACGGAGCAGCAGGACAGCACCTCCCCCGCCGTTACCGGCAGGCAGTATGTGGTCAGGTTGAAGCAATAGCGTTTTCCCTTGTAGGTATACAGGCGGTCATTCGCCACCCGCATCTCCCGATTCAAAGCGGGGACAAAGCAGACGGTTTCCGTCTCCTCCTCCCGGAGCGGCTCCACCTCGGTGCGAGGAAATTCCAGTGTCAGCGGATCAGGGGACGCCTCCTGGCTGTCCAGCGCCCGGAAGCGCGGCATACCGTCATAAGCGCCGGTCTGAATTCTCTCCCCATGGAGAATCAGGTAGTTAATCTGGTGCCAGCGATTGAGACTGTTTCCCCCGTCGATGCTGATAACGTTGGTGTTCCGGTTGAAATAGGGATTTACGTTGACGATGGATTCAGAATAATTGCTGGCCGGCCAGTGGCCCACAATCACCGGCTTTTCAAACCGATGGGTCTGTTTCCCGAAATTTTTCGCAGTCAGGCAGTAGTCCCGATCCTGCTCGGTCAGCGCTCCCGGCTTCAGCCCCGCATGGACGAAGGTAAAATGTGTCGTCTCCAGAATGTGGGGAAGGCTGTTCAGGAAGGATAGTTCCCGGGCATACTGCACCGCAACCGCGGCTTTCAGCGCCCGCACATCCTCCAGCGTCTTCCAGCCCATGCCAAGTTCCAGCGCCATTTCCCGCAGGATGCTGTTCTCCCGGCTGTTCATATAGTCGTGGATATCCGCGTCCGTCACTTCGCCGCCATACCATTCGGTAAAAATGGTGTCGTTATTTCCGGCAACCATGTACACGTTTCCCGCCTGCGCGTAATTTACCACCGTGCGCAGAAGCGCAAGGGATTGCTCCCCTTTTTCCAGAATATCGCCCACAATGACCAGCGCGTCCTCCGGGCCGAAGCCCGCCTGCCGCAGCGTTCCCAGAAAGCCGTCGTTGTCACCGTGGATGTCGCTGACCACGATCACACGGGCATATCGATCCAAATCGGCGTACTGTACAACCGCTTTGGGAGTTTGGGTCCTTTCATCAGCCATTTTACGGCTCTCCCTTTTTCTGCGGAACTCACGGACGCTTATTCTTTTTGTAGATCACGTTCAGCCCTTTCAGAAGCAGATCCTTCTCCAAAATGATTTCCCGCTTACACATGGGGATAATAAACTGGGCCATGCCGCCGGTGGCAATCAGGGTCGTTTTGTGTCCCAGTTCCGCTTCCATCCGTTCCACAAGGCCGTCAATCATAGCGGCAGTGCCGTACATCATGCCGCTGCGCATACAGTCCACGGTGTTCTTGCCAATAACGTGCTTCGGCTTGTCCAGGCTGATGCCGGGAAGCTGCGCGGCGCGGCTGGTCAGCGCCTCCAGAGAAATCTTGACGCCGGGAAAAATCACTCCGCCCAGATACATATTATCCGGTTCTACCACTTCCATCGTTGTGGCGGTTCCCAGATCCATCAGAATCAGCGGAGGGGAATATTCGGCCAGCGCGGCCACGGCAATGACAATCCGGTCGCTGCCCACCTGGGAGGGTACATCCATATGGATGTTCAGACCGGTTTTCAGGCCGGGGCCAACCACCATGGGCTGCTTACCGATAACCTTCATGACACCGGTGCGGACAGAATTGAAAACCGGGGGAACAACGGAGGAAATGATGCAGTCGTCAATATCCGGCACCTGGACGCCAAAGGCTTCCATCATATTCTTGATCTCCACACCGTATTGATCGGAGGTGCGGGATTTGTCGGTGGCAATCCGGGCTTTGAACAGAAGCGCGTCGTGGTCAAAGCAGCCGATAACCAGATTGGTGTTGCCAATGTCGATGGCAAGAAGCATAGTAAACTCTCCTCAGCGATTTTTCATGCGGGCCGTCAGGTGCAGAAGAGCCTTGCCGATGACCGTAACCAGAATGGCGGCGGCGATGGCCTCCGGAATGCCGGAGGCTGTCACCGTACCCATGACAAGGCCAAAGACAGCGGTAATGGCCACGTTTTTGGCCTCGGCATATTGCTGGGCCAGAAGCACATAGATGCTTCCCATGACCAGAATCGTATGGCAAACGGTAGCAACTACGGCCGTCACAGGCAGCGCCACATAGTCCTGCCTGACAATTTTCTTCATCAGCTTCCACAGCCAACCGGCAATTACCCCTAACAAAATGCGACAGCCCAGGGCGATCCAAAGACTTTTCAGAACACCCGGCAAGCCTTCCTGCGTCATAAACGGAGAAAACGCGAAGGCCAGAAGCCCGGGAGACGTGGTATTCACCCAGATGGAACACAGTCCGAACAGGCCGCCCAGAACAGCGCCTGCGCCGGGGCCCAGCAGAATCGCGCCCAGAATGACCGGGATGTGCATGGTGGTTGCTTTGATCACCGGCAAGGGAATAAAACCGATTCCCGTTACGCCCATGACCAGAAGCACACCGCAGAACATGGCAAGCGTTGCCATGTACCGGGTGTTCGGCTTGGTTTGTTTCATATTCAATTACCTCCTGCTGCCGTTCCTCCTGACGAGGATACAGCGCATATTTTGCGGAGCATTTGCTCCGGCACCTATTATAACAGCGTCTTTTCGGAATTACAAGTAAAATCTGTGCTTTACAGTTCCCCAAAACCTGATATAATAACAAAAAACACATGGAGGGATCTTATGCTGAACGGAAAAACCGTCCTCTTGGGCGTTACCGGCGGCATTGCCGCCTATAAAGCCGCCGCGCTGGCGTCCGCGCTGGTGAAGCAGCACGCAAACGTGGAAGTGGTCATGACGGAAAACGCTACCCGCTTCGTTACCCCGCTGACCTTTGAGCAGCTCACCGGGCATCGGGTTATGACGGACACCTTTGACCGGAATTTTGTCCATCAGGTGGAGCATATTGCTCTTGCGGAGCGGACAAATCTGCTGATCATCGCGCCCGCCACCGCAAATATCTGCGCCAAGCTTGCCCACGGACTGGCGGATGACATGCTGACCACCACGGCGCTGGCCTGCCGCTGTCCAAAGCTCATTGCCCCGGCAATGAATACCAACATGTATGAAAACCCCGTGACCCAGGACAACCTGGAAATCCTGCGGCATTACGGCTGGGAGGTCATCGAGCCTGCCAGCGGGCGTCTGGCCTGCGGCGCCGTGGGCAAGGGAAAGCTGCCGGAACCGGAGGACCTTTTGCAGCACATCCTGCGGCATCTGGCGCTGCCCCATGACCTGGCTGGAAAAAAGGTGCTGGTCACTGCCGGTCCGACCCAGGAAGCGCTGGACCCTGTACGGTATCTGACCAACCATTCCACCGGAAAAATGGGCTATGCCATTGCCAGAATGGCCATGCTCCGGGGCGCGGACGTCACCCTGATTTCCGGACCAACCGCCATTGCCCCTCCCCCATTTGTTCGTGCTGTGAACGTCATTTCGGCACAGGAAATGTTCGATGCCGTGGCCGCCAGCGCGCCTGCCGCCGATTTTATCTTCAAGGCCGCAGCAGTAGCGGATTACACGCCTGCGGCATACTCCGGCGATAAGGTAAAAAAGAAAGACGGTACTCTCTCCATTGAATTGAAACAAACCCAGGACATTCTGTACTATCTGGGCCGGCACCGGGTTCCCGGACAAATCATCTGCGGCTTCTCCATGGAGACCCGGGATATGGCGGAAAACAGCCTGCAAAAGCTGCAGAAAAAGCATGTGGATATGATCTGCGCCAACAATCTGAAGATGTCCGGCGCCGGCTTCGGCGTGGACACCAATATCATCACCATCTTCACGAACAGTCAAACGCTGGAATTGCCCCTGCAGTCGAAAGAATCCGCCGCAAACGCCATTCTGGATCAGGCCATCGCTCTGGGGCAAAAATCAACCGGGGCGGGAGAAGCTCCCTGCCCCGATTCCTGACAGGCAAAGCCCGGTTTTTCATACTGTGGCAGGCAATGGAATCCTTTTAATAATACTGATTTTCAATAAAAATGTTCAATCCAAAGGATTGAACATTTTTATAGGAA
>CAZUAN010000025.1:0-18251 GCA_964618385.1 uncultured Oscillospiraceae bacterium
TTCCTTCTTTATAAAACCAAACGGTTTTATAAAGAATCAGTATCAGAGGTTCCCTAGGATTGTTTTGCAAAAATCGGCCGGTTTATCAGGGCCTGCCCGGCGGATTCGTTTTCCCGCTGCGCAGGCATATCCGGTCACACCAGATCAATAATACCGGAATTTTTGGCGATGTACGCCACGTCATCGTACTTGTTCAGCGCGTACAGGTGGATGCCGTCCACGCCACAGGCACGGCAGCGATCAATCAGGTCGATGGTGTAGTCCAAACCGGCCTTGCGGAAATCCTCCCGCTTCTGTGCCGCGTCAGCATCGTAGGGTTCGGGATCATAGGGATTGGGGAAGATCCAGTACTTGGAAATGATCTGGCACAGCTTGCGCTCCATCACGCAGGCATTCCGGCTCAGCGCGTTGGTCAGGGTGCCGGAAATGGTGGTGATGGGCATGATGCCCACATCGATGGGCATGGTCACGCCAGCGGCCCGCACCGCGTCCAGCCAGTAGCGGAACTGATCCATGTCCCAGCACAGCTGAGAGATTACATAGTCGGCGCCGTTATCCTGCTTCTGCTTCAGGAAGGAAATATCCGCGTCCAGACTGCGGCACTGCACATGGCCCTCGGGGGAACCGGCCACCGCAATGGTAAACTGGCTGCCAAACTCCTGACGGATGAACTTCACCAGCTCGGTGGCGTAGTGCAGATCGCCGTTGGTGCCGGTCCAGCCGAAGGGCAGGTCGCCGCGCAGCGCCAGAATGTGATTGATGCCATGATCCAGATAAACCTGCAGCTTCTGACGGATATCGTCCTTGGTATTGCCGATGCAGGTGAAGTGGGTGACGGGAATGGTCTTGCCGTCGGCCGCAATCTTGTCCAGAACCTCCAGGTTTTTGCCCACATTGGTGCCGCCCGCGCCGTAGGTGCAGGAAATGTAATCGGGATTCATGGTGTACAGCTTCTCAAGGACACCGCCCTCACCGCACAGCTTCTTCATTCCGGCATCCGTCTTGGGCGGGAACACTTCAAAGGAGAATGTATTGCGCTGATTGAAGATTTCCTTAACAGACATGCTTTTTTACCTCCTAAATTGCCTTTGAAAATAGGTTGATGCATCATACAGCCCCGAGAGGCCATATCGATACAACGATATCGTATCACATATGCGCCATAAATTCAACCCATAAATTACGTAAAATTGCAAAAAATACGCCTCGCTACAGTTTCGTAAACACAAATTTCTGAATCAGTCCGTCGCAGGTCACATGGATGGTTACGGACCCGTCCGCTGCGTACTCGGCTGTCATTTCGAGCTGCCTGCCCTTCAGCCTCTGCCGCAGATACTCCTGCGGGTCATCGCACTCCACCTCCTCGAAGAAGACATCCCGCATCTGGTTGTTGCGGCAAAGGTTTTTGATCTCCTGCACCATTTCATATTGTGCCATATAAACCCCTCTTTAGAATGCTTTCAGCAATGCCTCCAATTGGCGAAGGCTTTCAATCTCATAGGCTGGCCGGATGGCGCCACAAGAAGCGTGGGTCGGGTTCACCCAAACCGTGGGGATTCCGGCATTCCTGCCGCCTAAGATATCCGAGGTCAGGCTGTCTCCCACCATGACGGCTTTCCCGGGATCAAAATCCGGAATTCTGGCAAAACAGGCATCGAAATAGGCCTTGGACGGTTTATCATGGCCCAGTTCCTGGGACACAAAAACCTGTTCAAAAAAGCGGTACAGGTTGGCGCCGGTCAGCCGCTCCTTCTGCACCGACGCGGTGCCGTTGCTGGCCAGGAAAAGCCGGTAGCGCTTGCTCAGAGACGCCACCGCCTCCTCCGCCCCCGGGAGAAAATAGTGGCCCGAGGAGAGGTTTTTCTCGTATGCCCCCGCGCAGGCCGCAGCGTCCGCTTCCACGCCCAGATCCCGGAACAGAACGGCAAATCGGTTCAGCAGCACCTCCGCTCTGGTCAGCTCTCCCCGCTCCAGCATTTCCCAGTGGGCCTTGTTGATGCGGTGATAAAGCGCCAGAATTTCCTCGTCAGGCTCCACGCCGAATCCCCGAAGCGTCTTTGCGACGGCAATCCGTTCCGCCTTGTGAAAATCCAGAATGGTGTCATCCAGGTCAAGAAATACGAATTCTATCATGGCACACGCACCACCTCTTTCTGATAGAGTTTTTCATACCGTGCTTCCTCTGCGGCGGGCAATCTCGTTGGCAATCCTGGCAAATTCGGAAATGTCCAGGGCTTCGCCCCGTACATTTTCGTCAAACCCCGCCGCCGCGATGACCTGCGCCGCGCCGGTCTTTCCCAGCTCCGGGAAGCCGGAAGCCAGGCCATTGCTGAGCTTTTTGCGCCGCATGGCAAAGCTGGCCCGAACCGTACGGAAAAACACCTCCTCATCCTGTATCTCCCAGGGACGCTCCCTCCGCACATGCAGCGATACCACCGCAGACGTCACCTTGGGCCGGGGCAGGAAGCAGGAGGCAGGCACCTCAAACAGCAGTTCCGGTTCCGCGTGGTACTGGCAGAATACGGTGAAAGCGCTGTAATCCGCTGTTCCGGGAGCTGCGGCGATACGCCGGGCCACCTCTTTCTGCACCATGACGGTGACGCGCTCAAAGCACTCCGCTTCCAGAAGCGCCGTCAAAATCGGAGATGTGATATAATACGGCAGATTGGCGCAGGCCATGGGCCGCAGCCCCCGGAATTTTTCCCTCACCAGAGCGGGAATGTCCAGCTTCAGCACATCCTGCCACAGAATCTCCACATTGTCAAATTCCCCCACAGTGACAGCCAGAATGGGCTTCAGCCGCTGATCCACCTCTACAGCGCAGACCTTCCCCGCCCGCAGGCATAGCTGCTGGGTCAGCGGCCCGATGCCGGGGCCGATTTCCAGGACGCCCACAGTTTCGTCCACGCCGGATTTTTCCGCGATGGACCGGGGCACCCAGGGGGCGGTGAGAAAATTCTGCCCCTTGGCCTTGGAAAAATGGAAGCCATGGGCAGAAAGCAGCGGCTTCATCACCTGAATATCACAAGCATCGACCATAAAACAACCGCCTTTCCTCTGGTAATCATAGCAGAAGAAAGGCGGTTTTGCAACTGAAAAAGCAGAAAAGCGTGAATCCGAACAAAGCCCCAGGTTTTCCGTTTATCCCAGGAAATAGATCGTGCAGACTCTGCGTCCAAACTGAATGCACTCGTCGTATGTAGGGAAATACAGATCCATCCGGTCGCCCTTGATATCGCCGCCGCAGTCCTCCGCCACGGAAATGCCATAGACATAAGCTCCGTCATTGGACACGATGAACATCCGCGTACCGTAGGGAATATAGCGGGGGTCCACCGCCACAGTACCCATATGCACTGTGGTTCCGGTGGCAGTGATCAGATTACAGCCCGCATCCGTATGGGTGTAGGCCGTGGCCCGAATGGTGGCCGTGCCGGTATAGGTCAGGACTTCTCCCGTCGGGAGGATAAGGTAACCGTCCTCGATCACCGGCATGGCGTTCGGATCCGCCGGCTCCACCTCCTCGCCGGTGCCGACGCCGACCACCTCCGTAACAGGGGCTCGGGTCATGGTTTCCGTCAGGATTTCCCGTTCCGCCTCTGTGCCGTTCACATATGTCACGTTGGCGGTGCGCAGCAGCTCGCCGTCTACCCCCTCGATGAGGACCTCCTCCATGCCGGCGGGGATGGAGGCGTCCTTGCAGCAGGTCACCTCATGGGGTACGGTGGATGTATAGGTTTCCTGCACCGTGACAACGCGGTCAACCCGCAGTACCATGCCGTCATAGGTGCTGTCATCCATACCATGGGAGACCACGTCCTCTCCTGACACATCCAGATTCAGCCGGGACAGCAACTCCCCTGCCGTCTCGCCAAAAGTGGTAGCCTGCGTGGTCTGCCCATGGTATTCGATGGTGATTCTCTGGGCGCGGCATATGGTAATGGCCTCCGCGCCCTCCACGGCTTCCGTGGTATAGGTGTCGTACTCCAGCAGCTCCAGGCCCGCCTGATCCAGGACTTCCATCGGATCGGTGGCAAAGGTGGTGTATGTAACGACCCGATCGCCGTCCGTAATGACATAGGTCCTTGCCAGCGCCGTCTCAGACAGCACTGCCAGCACAAGGATCATCGGCAGCAGCAATGCCGCCAGACGTACGATCTGAAAAATCCCCTTTCCAATGCCCGTCTTTCTTCTGCTCATGGTGGGTACCTCCCGTTTGAAATAGTACAAAAGTATCGCGCCGAAACCAGAAATATCAAAAAGTTACATTTTGCATGTTGCGTTGTTTTTGCATGGACTCATTATATCAAATTTTCTCAAAAAGTCAAGTATTTCTTGGATTTTTACATTTTTCGTCAACTTTTTCCATAATTTTTATGCATAAATTATGTAAACTCTAATACAATATATCGGTCAAATCCTGTCAGATTTTGCAATATCTTGTGTCAAAAAGTTACATTTGTTTACATAAGCTGTCGCATTATGTAACCTTTTGTAAAATCCTGTTTTCAGTGGGTTATGACAACCTTGTCCCTGTTTTCGACGCGGTTCCTCCCCTTTCGGCGCGGCCTTTTTCCATTCTGGGGATTGACTTTCCAAAAAAAATGTGCTAAATTTTTGTTATCAAAGGCTGAGACGAAGACATGCGCTGGCAGTAAGATCCCCAGAGAGGCGGCTATTTGCTGAAAGGCCGCCGCACCCCTGCCGTCAGCGTCACCGCTTCCGAGCCGTATGTGCGGAAATGCCATGCCGGGTGCGCCCGTTACCGCGTCAATGAGTGACGGCCCCGCGCCGTAACCAGGGTGGAACCGTGGAATATAAGAAACGCTTATATCCCACCCCTGAGCTTTTCAGGGGCGGGATTTTATTCTGCCCCCAATTAAAATAAGGAGGGAAACCCATGTCCGAAGAAAATCTGTACACCTTTGACAACCCAGAATACCGCAAAACCTACTGGCATACCTGCTCCCATATCATGGCCCAGGCCGTGAAACGGCTGTGGCCCGAGGTGCAGCTGGCCATCGGCCCTGCCATTGATGAGGGGTGGTACTACGACTTTGACGCCCCCTTCTCCTTCACCCCGGAACACCTGGCCAAAATCGAGGCGGAGATGAAAAAAATCTGCAAGGAACGCTACCGTCTGGAGCGCAGCGAAAAACCCCGGGCCGAGGCAATTCGCTATATGGAAGAAAAAAATGAGCCTTATAAAGTGGAGCTGATCAACGATCTGCCGGAGGATGCCGTCATTTCCTTCTACACCCAAGGGGAATTCACCGACCTGTGCGCCGGCCCCCACCTGGATCACACCGGCCGGGTCAAGCACAATGGCTTCAAGCTGACCACCACCTGCGGCGCTTACTGGCGGGGCGACAGCAACCGCAAAATGCTCCAGCGGATCTACGGTGTCGCGTTCCCCAGCAAGGAGGATCTGGAAGCGTACCTGCAGCGCATTGAGGAAGCCAAGAAACGGGATCACCGCAAGCTGGGCAAGGAGCTGGGCCTGTTCATGCTCCGGGACGAGGGCCCCGGTTTCCCCTTCTTCCTGCCCAAGGGCATGGTTCTGCGCAATACCCTGATTGACTATTGGCGGGAAGTCCACAAGCGCTACGGCTATGTGGAAATTTCCACCCCCATCATGCTCAACCGCCAGCTGTGGGAGCGCTCCGGCCATTGGGAGCACTACAAAAACAACATGTACACCACCGTCATTGACGATACCGATTACGCCATCAAGCCCATGAACTGCCCCGGCGGGATGCTGGTCTATGCCAGCGAACCCCATTCCTACCGGGATCTGCCCCTGCGGGTGGGTGAACTGGGTCTGGTACACCGCCACGAGCTGTCCGGCGCCCTCCACGGCCTGTTCCGTGTCCGCTGCTTCACCCAGGATGACGCCCACATCTTCATGACCTGGGATCAGATGAAGGACGAGATTAAAAACGTGGTCAAGCTGTTTGACGAGGTTTACTCCGTCTTTGGCCTGAGCTACCAGATTGAAGTCTCCACCATGCCCGAGGATCACATGGGTGACGAAAAGGATTGGGATTTCGCCACAGAGACGCTGAAAACCGCCGTGGAGGAAATGGGAAAATCCTACGTCATCAACGAAGGCGACGGCGCTTTCTACGGCCCCAAGCTGGATTTCCACCTGTCCGACTCTCTGGGCCGCACCTGGCAGTGCGGAACCATTCAGCTGGATATGCAGCTTCCGGAGCGGTTTGAACTGGAATACGTGGGAGAGGACGGCCTGAAGCACCGCCCCGTCATGATCCACCGGGTTGTCCTGGGTTCCATTGAGCGGTTCATCGGCGTCATCACCGAACACTTTGCCGGAGCCTTCCCCCTGTGGCTGGCCCCTGTTCAGGTTAAGGTGCTGCCCGTTACGGATCGTGCCCACGAATATGCCCGGTGTCTGACTCAGCAGCTGGTGGACGCGAACATCCGCGCCGAAGGAGACTTCCGCAGTGAAAAGCTGGGCTACAAGATCCGGGAGGCCCAGATGCAGAAGATTCCCTATATGCTGGTGGTGGGTGACCGGGATATGCAGAACGGAACCGTCTCCGTCCGCACCCGCAAGGGCGAAGACCTGGGCGCCATGCCCCTGGAGGAATTCCGCGGCAAATGCCTATCAGAGATCGCCGCCAAGAGTCTGGATTCTTAAGATTTTCTTATTTTATGCAAGCCGTCCTGCGGGACGGCTTGTTTCCCTTGACGGAATATGGTAAAATAGGGGCGTTATTCTTGAAATTCCCGAGGTGTCCCATGAATCAAGGCAACCGCTTCCGTCTTCTTCCCTGGCTGGTCTGCGTCATACTGGCGCTGGCAGCCTTTGTCCTGCGTTTTCTTTTACTGGGCTACAGCTTTTCCGCTTTGGTCTGCCTGTGTCTGCTTGGCATCATCGCCTTTTATGAGATCACCCGGATGCTCCGGGGCAAATACCCGAAGGCAATCCGGCTTGTGCGCCGGGTATTCACCGTGTGTCTCGTCATTGGGCTGCTGGTGGTCGGAATCACCGAAATCGTCATCATCAAAGCCAGCTTTGGCAGCCCCGAAGAGCCGGTGGATTATGTGGTGGTGCTGGGCGCCAAGGTCCGCGCCACAGGCCCCTCCGCGTCCCTTTGGGATCGGATTTACGCCGCCTATGACTATCTGCAGGCCAATCCGCAGGTCATTGCGGTCCTGTCCGGCGGCCGGGGGGAGGATGAACCAATAACCGAGGCTCAGGCCATGTACGACGAGCTGGTAAAGCTGGGCATTTCTCCCGATCGGCTGTGGCTGGAGGAAAACGCCACCTCCACCTGGGAAAATCTGCAATTCACCCTGGCACTGATTGAAGAAAAAACCGGACAGCGGCCCGCAAAATTGGGCGTGCTGTCCAGTGAATACCACCTGTACCGGGCCAGTCTGTTCACCAGGGCCTGCGGGGTGGAATTTGTCGGCATTCCCGCCAGAACCTCCCGGGTTTCCCAGATGGTTAACCACTTCATGCGGGAGGTCGCCGGCGTTTGGCATTACATTCTTTTAGGAGGACAGTATGATTGAACGAATCTACGCGGATTTCGCCTGGGAGCAGGCAGCGGCGCTGCTGGCCATCGACTCCCCTTCCGGCTTTACCGCTCAAGCCGCCGCTTGGGTAAAGGCTGCGTTTGAACGCCTGGGCTTTTCCGCTGTTATCACCAACAAGGGCGGCGTATTTGTTGACCTGGGCGGCCGGGACGCGGATGACGGCCTGCTTCTGGAAGCCCACACCGACACCCTGGGCGGCATGGTCGCCCAGATCAAGGCCAACGGCCGGCTGCATCTGACCAAAATCGGCGGTATGCGGGCGGAAAACGGCGAAGCGGAAAACGTCCGGGTCTACACCCGGGAGGGAAAAATCATCGAGGGAACCCTGCAGCTGTGCAATGCCTCCGTCCATGTCAACGGGGACTATAAAAACATCAAGCGGGACTTTGATACCACCGAAGTGGTGCTGGATGAGGATGTCCGCAGTGATGCCGATGTCCGCGGGCTTGGCATAGAAGTGGGCGATTACGTCTGCTTCGAACCCCGCACCCGCCGCACCGCCTCCGGCTATCTGAAAAGCCGTTTCCTGGACGATAAACTGTCCGTGGGCATCCTGCTGGGCTTTGCCAAATACCTGGCCGATCACCGTGCTGCCCCTGCCCGCAGAACCTACGCCCATATTACCGTCTATGAGGAAGTGGGGCACGGTGGCGCGGCCTCGGTTCCATCCGGCGTTACCGAGGCAATTTCCGTGGACATGGGCTGTGTGGGTGACGGTCTGCAATGCACAGAACGGCAGGTTTCGATCTGCGCAAAGGATTCCGCAGGCCCCTACAGCTACGAGGTGGTGGGAAAGCTCCTGCGGGCGGCAAAGAAGACGGGAGCGGACTATGCCGTAGACGTCTATCCCCATTACAGTTCCGATGTGGATGTAACCCTGGGCGCGGGCTTCGATATTCGCCACGGTCTGATCGGCCCCGGTGTCTATGCCAGCCACGGCTATGAGCGCAGCCACATGGACGGCGTTTTCAACACGCTGAAGGTGCTGTGCGGATATCTGGACGTGTAGCACATGCCCTTTGCGTCCCCTGTGTTTCCTGCCTCCCCTTTGGGAGCCTGCCGCCCGGGGATGCCATGCGATGCGGATTGTTCCCGGCTTCATTTTTTGATGGTTCCATGAGATAAACGACGCCATCCGGCAGGGAATCCCATGCAGAATCCCCTGTCTGCTCCCGAATGCCGAAAGTGCCGCCGTAAAAAAGCACCCCGGACAGCTTCCGCTGCCCGGGGTGTTCGGTTTCATCAAGCGGGCATCGCCGCATCAGCGGCGCAGTGCCTTGCGAAGCACAGGAACGATGGCCAGCGCCACGCCGCCGCCGATCAGGGCAGTGGCCAACTGGGGCCAGGCAAACATGGCGGGCAGCAGCGCCAGCATCGGCTCCTTCAGGGCGCCGGATGCCAGCAGCGGCGCGGATGCGATGCCGCAGATGATCTTCACCACCAGAATGTACAGCACGGCAAACTTGGCAATGGCCGCGACCAGCCATGCGGCGATCTGTCTGCCCAGGGGTCTGCTGTTTCCGCCGGTGATCAGCCGCAGCAGGATAACAAACACGGTATTTCCCACCATGATGGCGGGAACCGTCACCAGCTGGGGCGCGATTCCCAAAAGGTATGCCAGCACGGGAGAAATCAGGGCAATGGTGACGCCGCTGCCCATACCCGCCAGCAGCGCCGCCACTGCCAGCACAGCGTTGACACAGGAGCCGGTAACCATCTGGCCCAGGCTCTTGGTGGCTGCCTGCAGAACCACCAGCAGTGCCAGCAGCACAGCGGTTTCGGTGATCCAACGAATCTTCTTGTTCATGGGGAGTTCCTCTTTTCCTTTTTATTCGATGCTGATGACATTGGAATAAGCGGTCTTCACGCTGACCCCGGGCAAGCTCCCGATTTTTCCGGAAAGGGCAGAAATGGTATTTTGCGGCGCGTCCAGCGCGATGGAAATGATGCTGACGCCCCGCTTGCGGTAGGGGATTCCCATGCGTCCAATGATAAAAGCCCCGTATTCGTGCAGGAGTCCGTTGAGCTTTTCCACCGATTCCCCGTCCTCCACAATCATGCTCATGACTGCTACCCGTGTTTCCATCTTCTTTCCCTCCTACGCATAATTGCCGCTGCCCAGGCGCGGCAACGGCAAATCGCCTGCGGGGGCCATATCCCCCGCAGCGAAGATTCCATTGACGCCTTTCACGCAGCTTGACCGCTTAATGTCAGGATCGTGCTTGCTATTATACCACAGCGGGCGGATTTTGTCCATACGCGCCCAAGGCAAAAAAGCCATTTTCCCCGGGTTCCTGGCCCGCCGGCAAAAAAGAGGCTGCCGAAGCAGCCTCTTTCTCCGAATGATTCATAAGGAAATCGCTTGGTAAAGGAACTGTATTCCAGATTCCTCAGGATTTTTCTGCGGCCTCCACGACGTGCTTCATCAGCACGGAGGTGGTGACGGTGCCAACACCGCCTGGGACAGGGGTAATCGCATCCACAATCGGCTCCACCTCACAGAACCGGGCGTCACCGGCAATGCCGCCCTTGCCGCCCTTGGCGTTGATCTTATTCTCGTCCCAGTTGATGGAAACATCGATGACCACCTGGCCGGGACGGACAAAATCAGCGGTCAGGGAGTTCAGCACGCCGGCAGAGGATACGATAATATCCGCCCGCCTGCAAAGCTCCGCCGTGTTGACGGTGCGGGTGTGGCAGGTGGTGACGGTGGCGTTCCGGCCCATCAGCATCATCCCCACGGGCTTGCCCACCACCAGGCTGCGGCCGATGACCACCGCGTTTTTGCCTTTGCAGTCGATGCCGTAATAGTCCAGAATCTCCATGCATGCGGCGGGGGTGCAGGGGGCATACCCCAGGTCGTTCAGGCCCTCAAAAACACCGGCGTTGGACATGTGGGTCATGCAGTCCACATCCTTTTTCGGATCCAGCCGGTTGCAGATTTCATTCTGATCCGCTTTCAGATGCTTGGGCAGGGGGCGGAACATCAGCACGCCGTGAATGGAGTCGTCGGCGTTGACCTGATCGATCACCGCCAGAACCGCCTCCTTGGAGGCATCAGCCGGCAGTTCAAACCGCTTAACCTCTACCCCGACCAGCTCGGCGCGCTTAACAGCGCCCTTCTCATAGGACAGGTCAGAGGGGTCGGCGCCCACGCGGATGATGCCCAGTGTGGGGACAATGCCCTTTTCCCGCAGAGCGGCGGCGCGGGCTTGCAGATCCGTGTTCAGGGCATCGGTAACTTCCTTACCCAACAGCAATTTCGCCATAATGTATTCCTCCAAATGATAGAAAGTAAACAAAGTCTGCCGGACAGGGGCGGCTGCCCGGCCCTTTACTGGCCGAAGCCCGCCTTGACACTGTCGAAAATCTCATCCGCCATCCGGCCGTATGTATCCAGCATGGTGTTTGCGCGGCTGTTCAGCGCTTCGGCGGTTTCCCGGTTTTTCAGGGTTTTGGTGTTGATGAACACATTCAGGGAGGCGGCCTGCAGCGCTGCTTTGCAGCACACCGCGCCGCAGCCCGCGTCCGAAACCGCCAGGCGGCTGCCCTTGGCGGCAAAAACAGCGATGCACTCCATGGCCTGGCAGCACAGCTCCATGATATGAATGGGAACCTGGCAGGCGGTGACGGTGGCCTCTTCCAAAATCCGGTCCCGGTTGGGATCATCCTTGGGAATTCCGTAAGCCCTGGCCAGGGGGACAAAGCCTTTATCGTCGGCCTCCACCTGATCCAGAAGCTCCTTTTGCAAGGCGTCGCATTTGGCTTTCAGGGCAAGGATTTCCGCCTCCACATCGGCGTATTTCTTCTTCCCCACAGTCAGAGAACCGACCATGTTGCCCAGAGCCGTGCCGACGGCACCCACCAGGGCCGCCGCGCCGCCGCCGCCGGGGGCGGGTGCATTGGATGCCAGCACCTCCACAAAGGTCCGGCAGGTTTCGTGCGTCATATCCATAAAAAACAATCCTTTCTTGATATCACGGAACCAAAAACAGGAGCCGCCCTTCTTCACCGGCCGGGGGCGGAGCTTCCCCTGCCCAGATGGACAGTTCCTCCAGCTCCTCCGCACCCCACAGCTCTGCGGCAAAGCAGGCGGGCGGCAGGTAAAAATAGGCATGGACATGGCTATGCCCGGGAAATTCCCTTTTCCCAGCATAGATTTCACGCCAGCCGGTTCCGTCGGAGCCATAAAACCGAACCACCACAGCAGCAGCTTCCCCCCGGTTATCCACCATCAGCATCAGGTTCAGGCCCTTGCTGCGGCAGGCAGGGTTTTCGGCGGGGAGGATCGATAAATAGTGTACATCACCCATAGGAGCCTCCTGTCTTGGCCGGAAAAACAAATAACCGCAAAAGCACAGGCGGGGTGCCGCCTGTGCTTAAGCAGTCTGCGATCAGAACAGGCCGGAGATCTTGCCGTTCTCGTCCACGTCGATGCGCTCGGCAGCGGGTACCTTGGGCAGACCGGGCATGGTCATGATCTCGCCGGTCAGCGCAACCAGGAAGCCTGCGCCGGCAGAAACCTTGACGTTGCGGACGGTGACGGTAAAGCCCCGGGGCGCGCCCAGCTTCGTCTGGTCATCGGTGAAGGAATACTGGGTTTTTGCCATGCAGATGGGCATCTTGTCATAGCCAAGTTCCGTCAGTGTCTTGATCTGCTTCTCCGCGTTGGCGGTGAAGCTGACGCCGTCGCCGTGATAGATCTTCTTGACAATGGCCTCGATCTTGTCCTTGATGGGCAGATCCAGCTCATACGCAAAGGTAAAGTCATTTGGCTCCTCGCACAGGCGGATGACCTCTTTGGCCAGCTCGATACCGCCTGCACCGCCTTTGCCCCAAACCTCGGACAGCGCCACATTGACGCCCAGTTCCCTGCACTTATCCTCGATAAGCTTCAGCTCTGCCTCTGTGTCGGTGGGGAAGCGGTTGATGGCCACCACGCAGGGCAGCTTGTAGACCTTGGTGATGTTCTCCACATGCTGCAGCAGATTGGGCAGGCCCTTTTCCAGTGCCTCCAGGTTCTCCTTGCCGGTTTCGGCCTTGGGGACGCCGCCGTTGTACTTCAGCGCCCGGGCGGTTGCCACCAGAACAACGCAGGAAGGCTTCAGGTTCGCCATGCGGCACTTGATGTCCAGGAATTTTTCTGCGCCAAGGTCCGCGCCGAAGCCGGCCTCGGTGATGGTGTAATCGCTGAGCTTCAGCGCGATTCTGGTGGCGGTAACGGAGTTACAGCCGTGGGCAATGTTGGCAAAGGGGCCGCCGTGAACAAACGCGGGGGTATGCTCCAGAGTCTGCACCAGATTGGGCTTCAGCGCATCCTTCAGCAGCGCCGCCATGGCGCCCTGAGCGTGGAGATCACCGGCGGTGACGGGCTTGCCGGCATAGGTGTAGCCGACCACCAGACGGGCCAGACGGTTCTTCAGGTCGGTGATGTCGGAGGCCAGGCACAGAACGGCCATGATTTCGGAAGCCACGGTGATGTCGTAGCCGTCCTCCCGGGGGGTGCCGTTGACCTTGCCGCCCAGTCCATCCACCACAAAACGCAGCTGCCGGTCATTCATATCCACGCAGCGGCGCCAGGTGATCTGCCGGGGGTCGATACCCAGGGCATTGCCCTGGTAGATATGGTTGTCGAGCATCGCAGCCAGCAGGTTGTTGGCGGCGCCGATGGCGTGGAAGTCACCGGTAAAATGCAGGTTGATGTCCTCCATGGGAACGACCTGGGCATAGCCGCCTCCGGCCGCGCCGCCCTTGATGCCAAAAACGGGGCCCAGAGAAGGCTCCCGCAGAGCGACCAGGACGTTCTTGCCCAGCTTGCGCATGCCGTCAGCCAGTCCAACCGTGGTGGTGGTTTTTCCTTCACCGGCGGGGGTGGGGTTAATGGCGGTGACCAGAACCAGCTTGCCATCTGGCTGATCGGCCTTATCCTTCAGGATATTGTAATCCACCTTTGCCTTGTAATTTCCGTACTGCTCCAGATACTTTTCGTCCACACCGGCAGTTTTGGCAATCTCGCTGATGTGAAGCATTTCGGTTTCCTGTGCGATCTCGATGTCGGATTTCAATGCCATGTTCATACACTCCTTGTAATTTTATTGGTGCCTACCGTTGATTGTGGATCGGCCCATACAGGATTTATGCAGCTGCCGTTGCAGTGGCTCACTGCATATTTAATTCGGTACTTAAGTACCGAAACAAGAATACCACTTTGCAGGGGAAAAGTCAATGCGTTTTTCCCGGTTTCCATGACGAAGATATGAATTTTCTGCCAAAGTTTTTTTAACGCCGTCAAAAAGCGTCTGGGAAAGCCAATGCTTCCCCAGACGCTTCCGCATTTTTTACTTCTGATACAGCATCCGAATGGAATTCAGCACGCACAGCATGGCCACGCCGGTATCCGCAAGCACCGCCAGCCACATGGACGCGAACCCGCACAGCCCCAGAATCATCACCGCCAGCTTGACCGCCAGAGCAAATACCACATTCTGCCAGGCAATCCGGCCTGTTTCCCTTGCGATCCGCAGCGCTTGGGGCACCGCCTCCACATCCGAGGTCATAAACACCACGTCCGCCGCTTCAATGGCCGCGTCCGCACCGCTGCCCATGGCCGCGCCCACATCCGCGCCCGCCAGCACAGGCGCGTCATTGATGCCATCGCCCACAAACATAACTGCGCCTTTTTCTGTCCGAATGGTCTGAAGAAGCTCCAGCTTCTGGTGAGGCAGCAGCCCGCTGTGAACCTCCCGGATGCCCACCGCTCCGGCCACCGCCCGGGCCGATTCCTCCGCGTCGCCAGTCAGCATGACTGTCTCCAATCCGCTGCTGCGCAGCTGACGCACCGCCGGTTCCGCCCCGGCCTTCAAAGTGTCCGCAATCAGTAGATACCCAGCATACGCGCCGTCCACAGCCACCAGCACCCTGGTGCCATATTCCGGCGTCTCCGGGAAACGGATGTTCCGTTCTTCCAGCAGCCGGGCATTGCCGCAGAGGATTTCCCTGCCGTCCAGCACCGCCCGGATGCCCCGGCCTGCCAGTTCTTCCAGTTCCTCCGGCCGCCGCAGCTCCAGGCCCCGTTCCTTAGCGGCCGATACGATGCTGGCCGCGATGGGATGAGTGGACTCCTGCTCACAGCTTGCGCACAGCGCCAGCAGTTCTTCTCCGCCCTCCAGCTTCTGCACCTTGAAATCCCCTTTGGTAATGGTTCCCGTTTTATCCATGACCACAACCCGGACCTTCTTCATGGCTTCCATGGACTGGCCGCCTTTGAACAGGATTCCTTTTTTGCTGCCTGCGCCGATCCCCGCAAAGAAGGCCAGCGGCACACTCAGCACCAGCGCACAGGGGCAGCTCATGACCAGAAAGGTCAGTGCGGTATAGACCCAATAGCTCCACTGCCCGGTAACCAGAGAGGGCAGGATTGCCGTTACCACCGCGGCGCCCACCACCACAGGCGTATACACCCGGGCAAACCGGGTAATAAACCGGTCAATCTTCGGCTTGCTGGCAGCGGCATTTTCCACGCTGTCCAGAATCCTGGTGACCATGGATTCCTCCAGGGGCTTTTCCACCCGGATGGTCAGCTGTCCGGTCGTGTTGACGCAGCCGGAGGTTACGCTGTCCCCCGCCGCCGCGCGGACGGGTACAGGCTCTCCGGTAATGGGCGCCGTATCAATGCGGCTTTCCCCGCTGACTACCGTCCCGTCCAGCGGAATCCGGTCCCCCGGCCGAACCAGCAAAAGGTTGCCAGCCTCTGCCTGCGCTGCCGGAATATCCCGCACCGTCTGCCCATCTACCAGGTGGACAACCTCCGGCCGCAGATCCACCGCATCCATGATCTGGCTGCGGCTGCGTTCTACCGCCCGGTTCTCAAAATATTCACCCACCCGGTAGAACAGCATGACGCCCACGCCTTCGGCGGCATTGCCAATGCAGAAAGCGCCAATCGAAGCCAGTGCCATCAGGAAATTTTCATCCAGCAGCTTGGCCCGGAGCAGACCCTCCACAGCTTCTTTGACAACCTCCCAGCCCAGGATGATGTAGGCTGCCAGGAAAACGGCCACCGCAAGCCAGCCAAAGCCCAGCCGCTCCAGCACCAGTCCCGCCGCAAACAGGCCTGCGCCGGCGAGCAGCGGCTTCGCGCTTTCCTCCCCGCCGTGGTCATGCTGGTGAGAATCCTCCTCCCCGTTGCGGTCATGCGCTTCGTGTTCCTGCCCACAGCCGCAGTCATGGTCATGGTCGTGGTCATGATCATGGTCGTGGTCATGGTCGTGATGGTGTTCAGAATGCTCATGGTCATGGCCGCAGCAGGCTTCGTCGTGCCGGTGGTGATGCCCACTGTGGGTTCTTTCGGATGCAGTGTCCCTGGGATGGATTTGCGCATCCCGCTCCACACTCCGCGCGATCTCCTGCAGCTGCGGAATCAGCGCATCCGGATCCTCCGCCGTCAGCCGCAGCTGCCGGGTGGAAAAGGTAATCACCGCCTCCTGCACCTGAGGATGGGCGTTGAATTTATCCTCAATCTTCGCCGCGCAGTTTGCGCAGTCCAGATTCTCTATGATGTAAACCTTCGTTGCCATGGGTCCTCCTCCTTTTATAATTTAACATATGAGCAATTATTCATTCGTTAAAGTAAGTATACACCTCCCTACTGCCGTTGTCAATAGGGAGGAGCCGAAATCCCGCAAATTTGGTTCTGTTTTTTCCGCCGTCTGTCCCGAAAACAAAAAACCGGCCCCGCAAGGCGAATCCCGGTCCGCGTCCTTTTCGAACGGTGCCGGGTATTCTGCCTATGCGGAGCCTGTCCATATCCCGCTGTCAGGCCAGAGATTACTCTCCGCTGACCTGTACCGCCTTTTTTTCCATAGGATAGCGGGCGGGAATAATTCCTGCCTTCATCAATGCCACCACCACGCTGGGCAGGAATACCAGCTGAATTCCAATGCCGGGCAGAGCCGTGACGAAGCTGGACGCTACCCAGGCAGACATGGCCAGTCCCGGTGAAAAAATCAACGCCTTGGCAATGCCGGAAACGACCCGGCCCGCCAGCATGGCAGCCGTCAGAGCAATATAGAGGTCAAGATAGGTTTTCCCGGTGCGGAGAACGCGCAGCATCAGGCCAGCAGTCAAGCCGTAGACGCCGCACTCCACCATCATAGCAGGCAGCACAGAGGCCGGCGGCATACCGGTAAGGACGCTGCTGAGCAGAGGTCCCAGGATGCCGCATACAAGTCCATAGGGCCAGCCGCAGATCATTCCGCAAATCAGCACGGGAATGTGCATCGGCAGAAAGACGCTGCCTGCGTTTGGGACGGCATGGAAAGCAACAGGCAATACCACGCACAGCGCCGCACACACTGCGGCTAAGGTCATTCGTTTCACAGAATTCATGGTGTTCATAAAAACCTCCTGTTTTTTTGTATTATACCAAACCGCCCCGCCTGGGGGAAGCCCCCCGGGGGGATAAAATCCCCGGTGTCAGGCAGCAGAAAAAAAGCCGCGCCCGCCGCAGCGAACGCAGCTTGATTTGGGCAAAGCGGCAACCACTGCCACGTCTCCCGCTCCCAGCTCACCCCGAGTGTTTCGAGGCGGCCTTATGTAATTCGAACGGCGGCTACCACCAGGCGGCCATTGTCGTGGGTATATTCACAGGTGGACAGGCAGATCAGCTTGTCGCCGTATACCGGCGTGATACCGGTATCGTAGTATGCCAGCGATTTGCAGGTGGCGACAAATTCATTGAACTCCTCTTCATCCTCCGCGTCCACGAACTGATGATAGCTGAAGCCCTCGCCGATATTGGCGCTGGTGGCAAATACGGCGAAAATCTTGTACATATGATGCTCCGTCAGCGTGTCGAAGAAGATCAGGCTGTTGTTCTCCCATGTTGACTGGTTTACATAAGCCTGCAAGCCGGCGAACATGCTTCCATCGGCCATATGGTGGCCGTAGATGGTCACATTGTCGCTGGGCTTGTTTACATCGCAGACCTCCCGGGCATAAATGGCCCCCCGGTCGCTGTTCTCCTTGTCAAAATTCCGGTACAGGTAGTAATCTACATCGTCCGGGGTCTGCATGACCGGGTAGTCCACCTTGGTACCCTCGATCTTGATCCACCCAACCAGGTCGTTGTTCATTTCGTACAGTTCTTCGTATTCGGCCAGAATCCCCGGCTCCGTGGCGGCCGTCGCATCCGTAGGCTCCGTTGTCTCGCCGGTTGCGTCCGTAACTGCTGCGGCGGTTGTTTCCTTGGCGGCACTTTCCGCGTTCGCTTTGATCTGGGCAAGTTCATCATAGCTGTCCTGTGACTTCTTTCCCTCCAATACGTAGCTTCCCACCTTAAACGCGCTGACGCCGAACGCAATCACAAGCACGATAACAATTCCAATGAATAAGCCTTTTTTCTTCATGAGCGTAACACCTCCATTTCTCTGTTATTATAATTCAGACTGTCAAGGCTGTCAAGTAGTCCAAAACTTAAGAAAAGCTTAGGGAACCTCTGAATCAATCGTCTGCGGCTGGACAGCGGATCTTTTGCCCCGGCTCTGCGGTTCCAAAATCGGGAAATACATACAGGATTCCTCCGATTTTGGAACCTTGACCTGAGTCAAAATCTTTCGCTGCCAGTTCTTAACGATTTCATCAGAGCTTCCCTAAAGAAAGGAACGACTCATGACAACACTTTATGA
>CAZUAN010000026.1:0-17695 GCA_964618385.1 uncultured Oscillospiraceae bacterium
CTGCAAATTCCATTTCAAAAAATCAGAAAAAATGTCTTGACAAACTGCTCCCCGACGGCTGCAGCTGCAGGAAAATCCAGACAGCCAGCAAAATCTGCCCGGCCAGGAGCAGAGGAATGCCCAGGGTGAATTTCAGATGCCGTGTTTTATGCCGCGCGGTGTACATTCCGATGAGGCTCCCCAGACTTCCGCCCATGGCGGCAACCATCATCAGCGCGGCTTCCGGAATGCGCCAAAGATTTTTCCTGGCTTTGCGCTTGTCCGCAAGCATAAGGGCAAACCCGGCCGCATTGATTATAAGGAGGTAAAGGAGGATAAGCTCTGTCATTTTGATTTCCTTTCGGGAGGGATATGTGTGAAAAAATGTTGGATTCTGATGGTACTGGCGCTGCTGCTGTGCGGGTGCGCCGGAGAGGAAACGTTTGAAACCATTGCCGACGATATCGTCCAGCCGGTGATGGCCCAGCCGAGGCAGGTGGCCGTGGAGCTGCCAGACGACGCGGTGGCCCCGGTGCTGGAAAGCGACAGCGGGCAGATTTACATGTGCAGCGATTACGAGATCGTCATAGAAACCCTGTCCTCTGGAGATCTGAACGCCACCATCCAGTCCATTTGCGGCTATGCCAGGGAGGATCTGACCGTTATGCAGACCCAGTGGGAGGACGTTTCCCGCTATGAATTTGTCTGGGCGTCGGCGGGGGAGACAGGGGATCTGCTTGGCCACGCCGTGATTCTGGACGACGGGAACTACCATTACTGCATGTATGTTCTGCGGGACGCCTCCACCACGGAAACCTCCCAGATCACATGGCGCAATGTGTTTGGCTCCTTCCAGCTGGTTTAACGTGGTTCGTCTGTTTCATACTGCGCCAGCGCTTCCCGGCACATGGCGGTGCAGGCGAGGATGACGCTCTGCGGATACAGAATCTGCGCCTTCGCGCCGAAGCCGATAACCCAGCTCAGAAACATGGGGGAAACGGCCACCTCCACGGTGAATACAAAATGTTCCTCACCGTCCGGAATCAGCAGGATGCTCCGACCGAAGCGGTCGACCACCACGTTGATCAGGCTGCGGTGAAACCGCAGCTTTACCTGGGTGGTTTCCCCCGCGTACATCTGAAACAGCCGATTGGCGTGTTCCGCCAGGGCCTTCCCGGTCAGCTCCGGACAGGGTGTTCGGGGCTGCTCCAGCAGCTTGATCTGGCACATCCGGTCAACCCGGTAGGAGGTGACGCCGTGCCGGGGGGAGTGGGCCAGCAGATAGCAGTTCTCATTGTCCTGGCACAGCCCGTAAGGGCTTGCCTGATAATCCCGGTCCCGGTATTGCCGTTTCCCGTCCAGTCCCCAGTCGAAATAGCGGAAGCGTATTTGACGGTTTTGGGCAATGGCCTCCTGAATGGCGTCCACATTGTAGTAGATTGTCTCGTTCATGCTTTTGACCCGGCCGCTGACCAGCATATCCCGGCGCATCAGCTTCGCGTCATAGACGCTGCACTGATTGCACAGCTTTTCGATCAACTCCCGGGACTTTTTCTCTGTCAGAAAGCGGCTGGATTGCACGGCATCGATCAGCAGTTTCAATTCCGGCAGTTCAAAGTTCCGGGAGGCTATGTAGTAGCCGCCATTCTTGCCGGGCAGAGAGACAATGTCTACGCCGTAATCCTGCAATGCGGCGATATCCGAGTAGATGGTTTTTCGGTCGCAGACAATATTGTGCTGCTGTTCCAGCATGGTCAGCAGTTCTCCCGCTCTCACCGGGTGATCCTGGTGGGAGTTTTTTTGCAGATAGTCCAGAATATAGAAAATTTTCAGCTTCTGGTTGTCGGATTTTGGCATGGAAATCCCTCCCGGTGCTTATTTTTTCCCTATTATAGCATATTTGCGCCGCTGCAGGGAAGGGCAAATTTGCATTTTCCATCGAAATGTGTTATACTGTTCCGTAAGGAGTGGTTCTGTTATGTTTTTGGGCTGTCATCTGTCCGCAGGCGGCGGCTATGCCGCCATGGTGGAGACGGCGCTGTCCATTGGCGCCAATACCTTTGCCTTTTTCACCCGGAATCCCCGAGGCAGCAGGGCAAAAAAAGAGGATCCGGCCGATGCTGCCAGGGCGGTTCAGATGCTTCGGGAGAACCGGTTCGGGCCGCTGGTTGCCCATGGCCCTTACACCATGAATCTGTGTACCGCCAATTCGGAGGCCCGGGCTTTCGCCGCGGAGATGCTGGAGGACGATCTGCGCCGGATGGCAGCGCTGCCCGGGAATTTCTACAATTTTCACCCCGGCAGCCATGTGGGGCAGGGAACTCAGACGGGGATCGGCTATATTTCCGACGCCCTGCGGCAGGCTCTGCGCCACGGGTATCCGGTTCGGGTGACACTGGAGACTATGGCAGGAAAGGGCAGCGAAATCGGCGGCCGGTTCGAGGAGCTGCGGGACATCCTGGACGCGGTGGGAAGCCGCGAGCTGGGCGTGTGTCTGGATACCTGCCATATTTACGACGGAGGCTATGACATCGCCGGTAACCTGGATGGGGTGCTGGCGGAGTTTGACCGGATCATCGGGCTGGACAGGCTGTGGGCGCTGCATCTGAATGACAGCAGGAACCCCTTTGCCAGCCATAAGGACCGTCATGCATGCCTGGGAACGGGGAGCCTGGGGCTGGAAACCTTTTCCCGGATTGTGAATCATCCGGCGCTCCAGGACAAGCCAATGATTCTGGAGACGCCCAACGAGCTTCCGGGCTACCAAAAAGAGATTGCCATGCTGCGGGGCATGAAATCTTAAGAAAAAGTTCATTTGACATATGGAAAAAATGTGTCATATTATGAATAATACTGATATTTCATAAAAATGTTTCATTCGAAGAATGGAACATTTTGAACCAAAAAGGACGGTGAGCTCATGGAAGAATTTTTCAGTGTCTTTGCCACGGCACAGGACGCGCTTTCTACGGAATATATTGCCTTTCTGCGCTACGCCGTGCCGGTTCTGACGGCGCTGCTGCTTCTGCGCTGTGCGCTGCCACTGCTGACATTTCGCAGAGAGCCGGAGATATGGGCCTGGCTGAACATGCCGGATGGAACGCAGGTTCCCATTATCCACTGGGAAACGGTGATTGGCCGCAGCAAGGGGTGCGATGTAACCGTGGATTTCCCAACTGTGTCCCGCAATCATGCGGTTCTGACCCGCTATGATGACGGAAGCTGGACCATTACAGATGTCGGTTCCAAAAGCGGCACGGAGGTCAACGGTCAGTCGGTGCGGATCTGTGCCCTGCAGCCGAAGGACAGAATTTCCATCGGCGGCGTGGAGATGCAGCTGCAGCCCATTACGGAGCGTCAGGAGGTAAGGCAGGCGGAACTGCGGACCAAGGCGGCCAGTGGGTGGGACAGTGTGACCAATCTGATGCTGCTGACCATTTTGCAGGGCCTGATGATGCTGGGCTTCCTGCTGACGGGAGATGAGGCGGATTATCTGAGCATCCTCCAGGGCTTCTGCGGTATCATTGTGTGCCAGTGGCTGCTGTACATCTTTTATTGTATGATTCATAGGCAATCCTTTGAGCTGGAAACCATGGCCTTTTTCCTGTGTACCATGGGTATGGCGGTCATTGCCACCGTCAAGCCGGAGGAGGCGGTGAAGCAGCTGCTGGCCATGATCCTGGGTGTCATCGTATTCCTGCTGATCGGCTGGTCGCTGCGGGATCTGGAACGGGCAAAGGCCGTCCGGTATCTGGCAACGGTGGCGGGCGTGGGATTCCTGGTGGTGACGCTGGTATTCGGCACCGAATATTACGGCGCGAAAAACTGGCTTATCCTTGGCAATCTGTCCCTGCAGCCGTCGGAGCTGAGCAAGGTCTGCTTTGTATTTGCCGGGGCTTCCACCCTGGATCGGATCATGACGAAGCGAAACCTGATCCTGTTCATCTGCTATTCGGTTGTCATCTGCGGCTGTTTGGCGCTGATGAACGATTTCGGCACGGCATTGATCTTTTTCTGCGCCTTCCTGGTGATCGCTTACCTGCGCTCCGGCAGCATGGGCACCATTGCCCTGGCGATTACGGCCCTGGGCTTTGCCGGCGTGCTGGCCCTGAAAATCGCCCCCCATGCGCTGCAGCGCTTCGCCACCTGGCGGCATGTGTGGGAGGACCCGCTTGTAAACGGCTACCAGCAGACCCGGGCGATGATGTGCATTGCCTCCGGCGGCCTGTTTGGGCTGGGGCCGGAGGGAGGGCTGCTGCAATACGTGTTTGCGGCGGATTCCGACATTGTCTTTGGCACCATTTCGGAGGAATGGGGCCTGCTGGTGGCGCTGATGGCGGTATTGTGCATCGCTGTATTTGGCTTCTTTTCCATTCGGACTGCCCGGGTTGCCCGAAGCAGCTTCTATTCCATCGGCGCGTGTACTGCTGCCAGTGTGCTGGTGATTCAGACAATTCTGAACTGCCTTGGCACGGTGGATATTCTGCCGTTTACCGGCGTCACGTTTCCCTTCGTTTCCAACGGAGGAACCAGCATGATCGGCGCCTGGGGGCTGCTGGCCTTTGTCAAGGCCTCCGACACCCGGCAGAATGCCAGCTTTGCCGTTCGCCTGAAAAAGAAAGGGGAGTGAGCGGATGAACCGCGTGACCAAACGAACCTGGCTCATGAGCCTGTTTATCCTGGTGCTGCTGGGGGGAATGCTGTTTTTTTCGTGGGAATATATCACCCAGGCCCAGCAGTGGGTGGTTTTTTCCGGTTCGCCCCATATATACAACGGCACCAACATCGGCTGCGGCACCGTCACCGACCGTTCCGGAGAAGTTCTGCTGGATCTGACGCAGAGCCGAACCTACTCCGCCAATGCCACCACACGGGAATCCATGCTGCATTGGCTGGGGGACAGAAAGGGCTATATCCGTGCCGCGGCCATTTCCCACTATGCCGCCCAGATGGCAGGCTTTAACCTGGTTGACGGCGTTTATGACGCCTCCGGAACCGGCGGTACAGCCCGGCTGACTTTGTCCGCAGCGGTGCAGAATACGGCGCTGGAGGCCATGGCGGGGCGCAAAGGCACCATCGCGGTCTACAATTACAAAACAGGAGAGATCCTCTGCGCCGTGACAACCCCAACCTACGATCCCGACAATGAGCCGGACATCGAAGCGGATGACACCGGGGCGTATGACGGCGTATATGTGAACCGCTTTATCCAGTCAGCCTATGTTCCCGGGTCTATTTTCAAGATTGTCACGCTGGCGGCGGCGCTGGAGTGCGTGCCGGATATCGAGGAGCGTACCTTTACCTGCTACGGCAAGGTTGAATACGGCACGGAATCCGTCACCTGTGAGACGGCCCATGGCACCCAGACCCTGCAGGCGGCGTTTTCCAACTCCTGCAACTGCGCCTTTGCCCAGATCGCGGAGCTGATTGGCAAGAGCAGTATGCTCAGCTGCGTGGAGCAGTTTGGCGTCACGGAAAGCCTGAGCTTTGACGGCATAACCACGCAGGAGGGAAATTATGATATCTCCGATACCGCGCCGGTCTCCTTTGCCTGGAGCTGTATTGGCCAGTACACGGATCTGATCAACCCTGCCCGGTATCTGACTTTCGTGGGTACCATTGCCAATGGCGGCGAGGGAGTGGAGCCCTACATTGTCTCCCAGGTGAGCAGCGGCGATGAAACGGTCTACCAGGCCCGGGCCGAGCAGACCGGCAGGATTCTGCCGGAGGAGATTGCTGCCAAGGTGCGGGAGTACATGCGCAACAATGTGCGCAATGTCTATGGAGACGGAAATTTCCCGGGGCTGTCTGTCTGCGCCAAATCCGGCACCAGCCAGCTGGGGGGAGATCAGACCGCCAACGCCATGTTCACCGGTTTCGTGGCGGATGAGGAATATCCCCTGGCGTTCATCGTCGTTGTGGAAAACGGCGGCTACGGAAGCCACACCTGCGTGCCGATTCTGAGCAAGGTTTTGTCCGCCTGCAAAGCGGTTTTGGACGCGGCGTGAAGTCTTTGTGCATTGCGTACAAAAAAAATACAAAATCCCTTAAGAATCTGTGGTGTTTTCAGCGTTGACAAATGTCTTTGTGAGAGATACAATACTGTCAGATTCCAAACGGGAGGTACATGGCATGTCTGTTCATTTTGGCTTTGACTGCAGCTGCTGCTTCAGCGCAGCGGCATGTTCCTCTGCGCAGATTTTCCCGGTTTTGGACACTGCCGATGCGTTGGTAGTGTCCATTTGTATTCCATGGCTGCTGGCGTGGCCGGGAGGCGTGTGACCGGGACTTCCTGTGTATGAAGAAGCGGTTGCAGGAAAAGGTGGCCGCTTTTTTATAATATTTGAGAATGAGAAAAGGAGAATGTATCATGAAAAAGTTTCTTGCTCTGCTGCTGGCTGTTGGGATGGCAGTTTCCCTGTTTGCGGGCTGCTCCTCCAGCGAAAGCGCAGAAACCGAGGCTGCTTCGTCCAACGAAACTGCTGCTGCAGCCGCAGAGGAAACGGGCAGCGCTGCCGTTGAGGGAACCATCAAGGTTGGCGCCATTGGACCGCTCACCGGTGACTATGCCCAGTATGGCAAGGCTGTAGAAAACGCCATTGCCATGGCTATCGAGGAGATCAACGCCAAGGGCGGCCTGCAGTTTGAGCTGCTGTCCGAGGACGACCAGGGTGACCCCACTATGGCTGTGAACGCCTATAATGTGGAAATGCAGGCAGGCATGCAGGTTCTGCTGGGCACCGTGACCTCCGGCGCCTGCGCTGCTGTGGCTGACGTGGCCAATGAGGAGCGGGTTTTCCTGCTGACTCCCTCCGCCTCCAGCCCCACGGTCAACGAGGGCCGGGACAATGTCTACCAGGTCTGCTTCACTGACCCCAACCAGGGCGCTTCCGCCGCACAGACCATCAAGAGCCTGGGCCTGGGTGAGAAGATCGCCGTGATCTGGAACAACGCTCAGGATTACTCCACCGGCATCTACCAGTCCTTTATGGAAAAGGCTGAGGAGATCGGCCTGGAAGTGGTTGCCGACTCCACCTTCTCCGATGACAGCAACGCGGACTTCTCCGTGCAGCTCCAGGCTGCCGCAAACGCAGGCGCGGATCTGGTGTTCCTGCCCATCTACTACACGCCGGTTTCCGCCATCATGCAGCAGGCCAGCGCCTCCGAGTATGACTTCAAATTCTTTGGCGTGGACGGCATGGACGGCCTGCTGGATATCCCCGGCTTCGATTCCGCCCTGGCCGAAGGGTCCTACATGCTGACCCCCTTCGACGCCAACAAGACCGATGACCTGACCACTGCTTTCGTTTCCAGCTATGTCGGGAAGTTTGGCGAAACTCCCAACCAGTTCGCCGCTGACGCCTATGACGCCATGTACATCTTCTACGACGCCTGCCAGCAGCTGGGCTTCACCTCGGAAACCACTGCTCAGGAGATCTGCGAGGCTATGATTACCTGGATGCAGAGCTACAGCTACACCGGCCTGACCGGTGAGGACATGGTGTGGACCGCAGACGGCTGCGTCAGCAAGGTCGCCACTGCCTATGTCATTGAGGGCGGCCAGTACGTTTCCGTTGGCTGATCCCCGGAAATAAAGGGAACTACCGGGCGGGACCTTTGCAATGGCCCCACCCGGTTTTCCCAGCCCGGGATGACAAGCCGTGACTGCCCCTTTATGCTGTTTTTATTAATACTATTTTTTGATAAAATGGTTCCGTTTTATCAAAAAGGCATCGCCTAGCGGCGCTGTCATTTTTGGTATTTTCGGAATAGAAAATACCAAAAATTCGGCTTATAAAAATGTTCCATTCTTCGAATGAAACATTTTTATGAAATATCAGTATTAAAAGCCCAAGCGCCAGCTTATCCCCGCGCTTTTGGAGGATTCCGAAAGAAGGCCTGCCTGACGGCGTTGCCGTTTCCCTGATTTTGGAGGCAGAAAATCGGGAAAACCCGTCTTATAATGATTTTCCTATTCAAAAGTTCCATTCTGACGAATGATATTTTTAATGGAATATCAGTATCAGAGTAGCTAGGGCTTGTTACCTCGGTTTTATTCTGAAGAGAGAAAGGAAGGAAGAAAATATGATCTCATTCTTGTCCAATCTGATTAGCGGAATCAGCCTGGGCAGCGTCTACGCGGTCATCGCGCTGGGCTATACCATGGTGTACGGGATTGCCAAGATGCTGAACTTTGCCCATGGTGACGTCATTATGGTGGGAGCGTATATCTGCTTCTGCTGCCTGTTTGATCTGGGACTGCCTCCGGCGGTGGGTGTGCTGGCCTCCATAGTGGTTTGTACCCTGCTGGGAATCCTGATTGAGCGCCTGGCTTATAAGCCCCTGCGTCAGGCAACGTCCCTGTCCGTGCTGATCACCGCCATCGGCGTCAGCTATTTCCTTCAGAACCTGGCCCAGCTGATCTGGGGAGCAAACCCCAAGAGCTTCCAGTCCGTGATCCCCTCCGGAAGCATCAGCCTGCTGAACGGCCAGCTGAAGATTTCCTATGTGTCTATCGTCACCATTACGGCGTCGCTGGTGGTCATGGCGGCATTGACCGCGTTTGTTGGCCGTACCAAAATGGGCAAGGCCATGCGCTGTGTCTCCGAGGATAAGGGCGCGGCCCAGCTTATGGGGGTCAATGTGAACATGACCATTTCCGTCACCTTTGCCATTGGCTCCGCGCTGGCGGCCATCGCGGGCGTGCTGATGTGTTCCGCATACCCGACTCTGAAGCCCACCACCGGTTCCATGCCCGGCATCAAGGCATTCACTGCGGCGGTATTCGGCGGCATCGGTTCCATTCCCGGGGCCATGCTTGGCGGAATTCTGCTGGGTGTCATCGAAATTCTGGGCAGGGCCTATGTGTCGTCTGAGCTGGGAGACGCGTTCGTGTTTGCGGTTTTGATTCTGGTGCTGTTAATCAAGCCCACCGGCCTGCTGGGAAAAACCGTGCGGGAGAAAGTGTAGGGTATGGGTATGAAGATGACGAAACTGAGCCAATACCTCCGACGGTATTTTCCCTACGCGCTGGTAACCGTTGCGTTTTTGATTTGTCAGTCCATGATATCCTCCGGTACCATGCCCAGAACAACCAAATCCCTGCTGATCCCCGTTTGCGTTTACATCGTTATGGCGGTGTCCCTGAATCTGACGGTGGGCATCTCCGGGGAACTGAGCCTTGGTCACGCGGGATTTATGTCCATCGGAGCCTTTACCGGCATCGTGATGGCCGCATATGCCGATTCTGTCTTTGCCGCGCCGGAATGGCTGCAGCTGCTGCTGGCAATCATAGCCGGCGGGATACTTGCGGGAATCATGGGTATGCTGATCGGCATACCGGTTCTGCGGCTTCACGGCGATTACCTGGCGATTGTGACCCTTGCCTTTGGAGAGATTATCCGCAACATCCTCAACTGTATCTATATCTCTCTGGATGGGAGTACGCTGCATTTCGCGTTCAACAATATGAACATTGACGGGCAGCTGCTTTTCCGCGGCCCGACCGGTGCTACCGGCGTCAACCGGATTGCCACCTTTTTGGCGGGTTTTCTGCTGGTGCTGTTTACGCTGGCAGTGGTGCTGAATCTGATTCATTCCCGCTCTGGCAGGGCTATTATGGCAATCCGGGATAACCGGATTGCGGCGGAGTCCGTGGGAATTGATGTGACGAAGTACCGGATGATGGCGTTTGTCACCTCCGCTGTTCTGGCGGGCATGGGCGGCGCGCTGTTCGGACTGAATTACTCGACATTGGCGCCTTCTAATTTTTCCTTCAATGCCTCTATCCTGATTCTGGTGTATGTGGTTCTGGGCGGCATTGGGAACATCACCGGCTCGATCATTGCCGCCACGGTGCTGTATATCCTTCCCGAGGAGCTTCGGCGCTTTGCGGATTACCGGATGCTGGTCTACGCGGTGGTGCTGATTGTTGTGATGCTGGTGACGAACAACGCATCTATCCGGAATTTCTTTTCCGGACTGCGGGAAAAGAGACCGAAACCGCAGGTAAGAAAGGGGGACAAAGCGTTATGAGTGAGGGAAAATTCAATCCCAAAATGGTACCCCTTCCTTCTCAGGCCATTGTGCCGGAGCGGGATCTGGATAAGATTCCGGTCCTGGACGTGCGGAATCTTGGCATCGACTTCGGCGGCCTGACTGCGGTGGACGGCTTCAGCATCACCATCGGACGCACGGAGATTTCCGGCCTGATTGGTCCTAACGGCGCGGGCAAGACCACCATTTTCAACCTGCTGACCTCGGTATACCAGCCCACCCGCGGCAGTATTCTGGTCAATGGAATTGATACCAAAGGCATGACCACTCACAAGGTCAACAGGCTGGGCGTTGCCAGAACCTTCCAGAATATCCGCCTGTTTGCGGATATGACTGCCATGGACAATGTGAAGGTGGGTATGCACAACGAAATAAAGTGCTCCTTCGTGTCCTCGCTTCTGCGGCTTCCCTCTCACTACAGGGCCGAGAAGCTGGCCAATGAAAAAGCCATGGAGCTTCTGGATTTCATGGGCCTGGCCAATGTAGCCGGACAGAAGGCGGGCAGCCTTCCCTACGGCATCCAGCGCCGGCTGGAGATTGTTCGCGCACTGGCCACCAACCCTGCCATCATTCTTCTGGATGAACCGGCAGCGGGCATGAACCCCAGTGAGACAACGGAGCTGATGCACCAGATTCGCCGCATCCGGGACACATTCCATATCGCGGTTTTCCTGATCGAGCATGACATGAATCTGGTCATGAACGTCTGCGAGGCCATTGCCGTGGTAAATTATGGCAGGATCATCGCCAAGGGTACCCCCGAAGAGATCCGGCACAATCCTGCCGTTATTGAGGCCTACCTTGGCAGAAAGGATGGTGACGCTGATGCTGAAGATCGATAACATCCATGTGTACTATGGCGCCATTCATGCGATCAAAGGGGTTTCCTTTGAAGTGGGGGAGGATGAGATCGTTGCGCTGATCGGCGCCAATGGCGCAGGCAAAAGCACGATTTTAAAGACAATTTCCGGACTGATGCACCCGCGCAGCGGCTCCATCACCTTCTGCGGTCAGGATATTTCCCATACAGACGCCTACAAGCTCCCCCGCACGGGGCTGACCCATGTTCCGGAGGGACGCCGTATTTTCCTGCAGATGACGGTACAGGAGAATCTGGAAATGGGGGCATATATCAATAAGGAAGTTTCTCAGGCGGATATGGAAACCGTGTTCACCTATTTTCCCCGGCTTAAGGAGCGCCGCAAGCAAATTGCCGGCACGCTCTCCGGCGGGGAACAGCAGATGCTGGCCATGTCCCGTGCGCTGATGAGCCATCCAAAGCTGATGATGCTGGATGAACCCTCCATGGGCCTGGCACCCATTCTGGTGGATCAGATTTTCGCCATTATCAAAGAGCTTCACAAGGCCGGAACCACGATCCTGCTGGTGGAGCAGAATGCCCGCAAGGCGCTGCAAATTGCGGATCGCGCCTACGTTCTGGAAACCGGCAGCATCACCTTAAGCGGCAGCGGTGCGGAACTGGCAAGCTCCGACGAAGTGAAAAAAGCATACCTTGGAGGCTGATCCCTCCGTATGGCATACGTCCGGAACCCCCTGCATAGAATTTGCAGGGGGTGTTTTTTATGTGCCGGAAAAATCACCTGCATGGATGCTGTCTGCTGGCGTTCGGGCTGGGCCTGCTGGTGGGTTACTGCCTGGAGAGCTGGTTTCTGTGCTGCTGCGGAGGCGTAGGGCTGATTGTCTTCGGACTGTGCGTTATGAAGCAAAAATAGAATTGCCGTTTTGGTTTTGCAATGCCATCGGTTTTTCCGGAATCGGCGCTGGTTTGCCTGCTTCTGAAAAGAGGATTATGAAATCGGGAAACGAAGCAAAATTTTCTGGGAATGCCGGTAATAAACTTGTCCCGGACCGAATATAGTTTACCAATTCATGTGGGATAAGGAGTGATCCTGACTTGGAACTGAATTTTGAAAAAACCGTGTTTTCCTGTCTGGAACCGGTGGTGCAGGAGGTTCAGAACAGCGAGCAGACCCAGGAAATCAAGCTGCCGGACGGAATGCCGGACATCGGGCATATCCTTTGCGCATGGGGGCAGGCAATCCTCCGAAGCAAGCAATGGCAAAGCGACAGCATTGCCTTTTCCGGGGGAATGATGGTCTGGGTGCTCTACGCGCCGGAGGATGGCAGCCCGGAGCGCTGTATCGATGCCTGGATTCCCTTTCAGATGCAGTGGGATCTGCCTGCCGGTACGCCGGAGGGGGACATCCGGCTGCAGTGCTTTCCGCGATTTGTGGACGCCCGTTCTGTTTCGGCCAGGAAGATGATGGTGCGTGCGGGGATGGCGGCAATGGCCGCGGCCTTTTCACCCAGAAGCGCGGAGGTCTACGCGCCGGAGGAGAAACCGGAAGGGGTGGAGCTGCTTCGAAGCGTCTACCCGGTTCGCCTGCCGGTAGAGGCAGGAGAGAAGACTTTTCTGCACGATGAGGATCTGCTTCTGCCTGATTCTGCCCCTCAGCCGGAGAAGCTGATCTATTACCGCCTGGAGCCGAAGATCGCTGACAAAAAAGTCCTGTCTGATAAGGTTGTTTTCCGGGGCAGTACCGGCCTGCATGTACTCTACCGCTCCGAGGAAGGACGGCTGCACAGCTGGGATTTTGAGGTTCCGTTTTCTCAATATGCGGAACTGGCCGCAGAGCGCAGCACGGAAGCTCAGGCGGATATCCTGCTCAGTCCCACCAGCCTGGAGCTGGAAACGGATGATGAAGGGCATCTGCGCTTAAAATGCGGGATTGTTGCACAATATCTGATTACAGACAAGCAGATACTGGAGCTGATTGAGGATGCCTACAGCCCCGTAAGAGAAATAAGCAGCCAGACGGAAACGCTGGAGCTTCCGGCTGTCCTGGAAAACCGGCGGGAGAATCTCTATGGTGAGCAGACAATCCCCGGGGAGGCGGGTGCTGTTGCGGATGCCGGCTTCTATGCGGATTTCCCAAGCCAGCGCAGAACCGATGACGGTGTGGAACTGACGATTCCGGGGACGTTTCAGGTGCTTTTCTATGGGGAAGATGGGAAGCTCTATTCCGGCGCCGTGCGCTGGGAAGGGCAGCAGAGCATTCATGCGGATCAAAACAGCCGGATCATGGCCGTCCCGTTGGCGGAGAACGTCCAGGCGTCTGCCGGAAACGGCAGACTTCTGGCAAAGGTGGAGATGCCTCTGGAAATGACCACTGTGACCCGGCAAGGAATCTCCATGGTGACGGGAGTCAGTCTGGGCGAACAGCGGCCGGCGGATCCCGGCAGGCCCTCGCTGATCCTGCGGCGCGCGGGAGAGGACAGCCTGTGGGATATCGCTAAGGCAAGCGGTTCTACCATGGACGAAATCCGCAGAGCCAACGGCCTGCAGGAGGAGCCTTTGCCGAATCAGATGCTTTTGATCCCGGTATCTTAATACGGTTTCGTCCTGAAACCGCTGGGTTTCCGAAAGCAGGAACCGCCTCTGGCGGCGCTTCCCTTCTTTGTGAAACGCCGCAAAAGGCATCTCCTGCAGTTCTCAGCGCGCCTGCGGCGTGATAAAATGAGATGCAGCCTTTTGAATAGAAGCTTAGCATAAAGAGAATTTGCGGGGAGGAAATTCCTGTCCAAATGCTCATGTGCGGTAAAGTAGCAAATAACAATTTTGATGGTCAGTTTCATTATTCTGTTCAAAAAAAGTGCAGGCATTATAGACTAATGCCTGCACTCATTTTATTACCTATGAAACAATATTTGTATTGGGGCTAATAAATAGTGATATAGTGACGAAATATTCCAATTACAAAAGAAAAACACTAATATTATTGGATATATACCTACAATGATTTCACTAAGCCGCTTCAGAGAAAAGCACTTTTTTTGACAAATATGATAGCAAGATTTTGTAAATTCTATAAACGACAATATCACGCAAATATCATTTATTAGTAATATTATTGCGAATATTACATCCATTATAGAAAATTTACCATTCGCATCTTGAAAATAGTTTCCTGGTGCATATATTGCAAAAAAAGTCAAAAACAAAAAAATGGCAATAAATGAAATCAAGGTAAATATGTACACCCAATTACGGTAGGTGATTTTTTGAGTAATTGCATGATATTTGCGCATCTTATTTGATTACCCCATTTTGAACAAGACCTTCAATATGAATATCAAAATCATGTGTACCTGCTAATCCAGCTACAATTCCGGGGATATCTTTCCATTTGTTAAAATCATAGACATCATCAATTGCGAAAGAAGCCGTTCCTTTAGAGGTTCTGCTTCTTGTCCATGTGAAGCCATGAATAGCCCAATACAAGTCGCCATTATCAAAAGTGTAAGAACTGTCGCTGAGTGTTTCTGTTCCACTCTTGTTCGCAAAGGTTTTCATTTTATCCAAAAAAGGATCGGCAGATAATTCACTTCTTATATGTCCATACATTCCTTCTGTATTGCCAGTCAGGGACAAGGAAGCAGTTGCGGGATCTTCTGTTAAAGAATGATTGAATAAATCTAAAGCTAAGTCATATCCATTGGAACTAAAAAATGCTCTTACAGCTACTACTACTGGATTTTCCCGTAATGTTGCCACATCGTCAGCAATTTGGGCTTCATTACCCGCATATTCTGGATATGCAGTTATAAACTGTGTTAAAAACTCCTCATTGCTAACTACATCGGAATTTTTGCTATATGGCATAGCTGCCAATTCATCATGACTGTTCAAAAAGCTACTTACATCTTTTTTTGAGCGTAGGAGAAATATTTGCCAATTTAGCATTGTACTCAGCCAAATCATGTTGTCTCATTCTTGCCCAATCTTCTTCGGTACGCAGAACAATCGTATTGTTATATGGTGTTGTCGTAGAACTTGCAAAAGCTGTCAATGACATTGTAAAAATTGCACATAATGCAATCATAATTGATATTGATTTTCTTACGAAGTATTTCATATAAAAACTCCTTTCTATGATGTGAAGAAAACGAATTTATTTCATTTGTTGTGATATACTTCTCAAAAGATAAATTAAAAAGCCATTGGACTCACCCCTTCACAAATTATTCACTATAATTATACATCTTCCATTAAGCAAAATCAATATGTCTAAAAAATATATAAGAATCAAAATCATTTTTTGCAGTAAGTCCGCAAAAGGCATCTCCTGCAGTTCTCAGCGCGCCTGCGGCGTGATAAAATGAGATGCAGCCTTTTGAATAGAAGCTTAGCATAAAGAGGATTTGCGGGGAGGAAATCCCTGTCCAAAAGATTCCGGAATCAAACGCGGTTTCCCGGGCTGATTTTGGGAAGCTGCGTTTTTTCCCGACGCAAAAACCGCCGTCCCGGGGGAGAGCCGGAACGGCGGCTGACAGGCTGTCGCGTATCGGGGGATGGCCTGCCTGGAAACAGGTTACTCTGATTCCTCTGGCGAAAGCAAGGGAAATGCGTCGAAAAGTTCCCTATTTTTTCCTTGTAACGGTTGACAAACGGTGATATAATAATCGGTAGGAATATTTTTTACAGAAGGTGTATTATATGACAAAGATCGACATTTTCTCCGGCTTCCTGGGCGCGGGAAAGACGACGCTTATCAAGAAAATGATCGCAGAAGCCTACAGCGGACAGAAGCTGGTCCTGATTGAGAATGAGTTCGGGGAAATCGGCATCGACGGCGGTTTCCTGCAGGATGCGGGGATTCATATTACCGAGATGAATTCCGGCTGCATTTGCTGCTCACTGGTGGGGGATTTCGGCAAGGCCCTGACTCAGGTCATCGAGCAGTATGCGCCCGACCGCATCCTCATTGAACCCTCCGGCGTGGGCAAGCTGTCCGATGTCATCGCCGCTGTGAACAAAGTCACCAGCGAATCTGTGACCCTGGGTTACACGGTTGCTGTGGCCGATGCGGGGAAGGTCAAGATCTATATGAAGAATTTCGGGGAGTTTTACAACAACCAGATTGAAACGGCTTCTACGATTGTTCTGTCCCGTACCGATTCCATTCCGCAAGCGAAACTGAACGCGGCAGTTGCGATGCTGCGGGAACACAATCAGGTGGCAACCGTTGTCACCACGCCCTGGAACGACCTGACAGGTGCGCAATTGGTAGAGGCGATGGAGGGCAAGGCTTCTGTTGCCGCAGAACTGGCAAAGCTGGAAATCGAGCGCCTGGAGGAAGAGGACGAAGAGGAAGAATGCTGCCACCATCATCACCACGATGAAGAAGAGGAAGAACACGAGCATCACCATCATCACGATGAGGAAGAGGAAGAACACGAGCATCATCACCATCATCACGATGAGGAAGAAGAAGAACACGAGCATCACCATCATCATCACGATGAGGAAGGACACGAACACCATCACCACCATCACCATGCCGACGAAGTGTTCACCTCCTGGGGCGTGGAAACCGCGAGGAAATTTGAAAAAGACGCCGTGGAAGCAGCTCTGCAGGCGCTGGACACCGGCAAGTACGGCCAGGTTCTGCGGGCAAAGGGCATTGTACCCGCTGTTGATGGTACCTGGATCCACTTTGACTATGTTCCCGGGGAATCCAATGTCCGCAGTGGCTCCGCCGACGTCACCGGCAAGCTCTGTGTCATCGGCTCCAAGCTGGATGAGAAGGGTGTGGCGGCCCTGTTTGGGGTGTAAGCCATGCAGCAGATCCCTGTGTATGCCTTTACCGGGTTTCTGGACTCCGGGAAAACCAAATTTATCCAGGAAACCCTGGAGGATCCCCGCTTCAACGCGGGGGAGCGCACGCTGCTTCTGGTTTTTGAGGAAGGGGAGGAGGAGTATGACTTTTCCACCTATCCCTATCAGAATGTTTATCTGGAGGTTCTGGATCAGCAAACCGTCACCACCAAGGAGCTGCTTGCCCTTGCGAAGAAATACAGGTGTCAGCGGGTGGTAGCCGAGCTGAACGGCATGCAGCAGGTAGGCGACCTGTACATGCGTTTCCCGGAAAACTGGGTGGTTGCCCAGGAGATCATGTTCGCGGATTCCACCACCATCATGGCCTATAACGCCAATATGCGCAACCTGGTCATGGACAAGCTGGTGGGCGCCCAGATGGTGGTGTTCAACCGGCTGGAGCCCGGGACGGATGTGATGCCCTTCCATAAGCTGGCAAGAGCCGCCAGCCGCCGAATTGATATTCTCTACGATTATACCGATGGCAGCACTACCTTTGACGACATAGAAGACCCTCTGCCCTTCGACATTAACGCCCCGGTGATCCAGGTCAAAGACGAGGATTACGCCCTGTTTTACCGGGATGTTTCCGAGGAACCCCAGAAATACGACGGGAAAACCGTCTGCTTCAAGGGCCAGGTAGCCATGCTCCGCCGGGATAAGAACGGTATGTTCGCCCCGGGGCGGTTCGTCATGACCTGCTGCGTGGAGGACATCCAGTTCTGCGGCGTTCCCTGCCGCTACCCGGATTCGGCCACCCTGGAGCCCCGCTCCTGGGTCATGGTGACGGCGAAAATCTCCGCCGAAAAGCATCCCCTGTACAAAGGGGAGGTTGGCCCTGTGCTAACCGCGTTGAAAGTGGTCAAGGGCGCGGAGCCGGCCGATCCGGACGTGGCAACCTTTTAACGAGCTCCCCTCCGCAAGGAGGGGATTTGTTTTGAACAAAATTTCGAGAAAAGGAAAATAGCTGGTGCATTTTTC
>CAZUAN010000027.1:0-17070 GCA_964618385.1 uncultured Oscillospiraceae bacterium
TTGCCTGAAAAACATGCGGGGCGGAGTTTTCCGCCCCGCAGCCGTTATAGGGGCGATTGTCCAAGGGAGCGGTTATCTTCTGCGAAGCAGGCCTCTGATCCAGGAAATATCCTCCTGCTGGACAATCCGCAGAAGATACATCAAGCAGCCCAGGATAATGGGATAGACCGCAGCCTGAAGCCCCGGGGCAGACAGATGGGAGGCAATCCACAGGGCGGAAATGGCGGACAGGGCAGCCAGCGCCGGAATGAAAAAGGGGATCGTTTCCCCGGTGATTTTCAGCAGCCTGCGCAGGCTCAGAAAGAAGTTAATCAGATGAGACACAAGAAAGCTGAGGAAATACCCGTCCATGCCGTATTTGGGCAGCAAAATATACAGAAGGGCCACATCCATGGCAGAGGTCAGAATGTTGTAGCGCACGCAGGCTTTCTGCTCTCCCAACCCCTTAGTCATGGCGTCCGTGACAGCGTCGCAGTAGAGCATGGGTACCATCAGGGCATACAGCTTCAGGTACCGCCCGGCTTGCTCGTTGTGATACAGGGCTAGGCAAAGGCCATCCGCCAGCAGAAGCATCAATCCACCGAACAGAATCCCGTACAGCATGGCAACCTTCAGGCTTCGTTTTACCAGATAGGAAATGCGGTTTCTGCTTCCAGCGGCGGCGCATCGTGCCAGTTCCGGAATCAGCAGTTCCGACAGACCAAACAGAATGCAGGCGGGAAACATCATCACCGGGAATACCATGCCGCTGACGATGCCGAAGGAGGCCAATGGCTCCGCAACACGGGTATTCAGCGCCAGGCGCTTGGGTACCATCAGGTTTTCCGTGGTATTGATGCCGGATTTCAGCACATCTGCCAGCGCCAGTGGAACGGCGGTCTGGAGCAGCTGATCCCGGACGGGAATGCGCGGACTGGTTTTGGGATGTTCCTGCAGACGCAGAAGCATCAGACAGACCAGGGTCAGGCATCCTCCCAGACAGCTGCCAAGGATTACGCACTGGCAGGCCCGTGCCGCGTCGCCTCCTGCCCAGAGCGTCAGGGTCAGCATGGTTACGATCATGGAGAAAAGCTGTTCTGCCACTTCCACAGCGGCCAAGGTCCCGATCCGATTGGCGGCAGTGAAGTATCCGGTCATGACCCCGCACAGGCATGTGACAGGCAGAAAAGCGGCGAACAGCCGCAGTGCATCCACCGTGCGGGTGTCTCCGATCCAGTATGCGGCGATCTGCGGCGCGAAGCCATAGATCAGCATGAACACAGCTCCGCTGCACAGAATGCTGTAAAGGAAGCAGGCGGACAGCACCCAGGTCACGTTCCCGGGCTTTTTCCTCCCAAGTTCTCCGGCGGTCAGGTACATGGCCGCTGTCCGGATACCTGCGGTTCCGGCAACCATGGCAAGGTTTCCCACGGACATGGTAAGCTGCAGCAGGCCCACGCCCGCCGCACCGATACGCCCGGAAATATACACCTGGAAAGACGTTCCTGCCAGCCGCAGCAGCAGATTCACCCCGGTCAGCAGCAGGGCGGAATAGAAAATCGGAATCTTTTTGGGCAAAGAAATCCCCCCTTGTCCACAGCATATGCGGACAAGGGGGGCGGTATGATTTTATTGCCGTACCCGGCTGGCGGATATTACAGCTTGATCCAATACCGCTGCAGGTGTTTGCCGTTGCGTTCGTCCACAACCTCATTTTCCAGTATCCCGCCATTGCGGGTAATTACTTTGGCAGAGGCGGGGTTGTCCGCATAGCAGCTGACCAGAATTCTTTCCAACCCCATACTGCGGCAAATTTCTTTCGCCAGGGACAACTGCTCTGTGGCATAGCCTTTGTCCCTTTCGGAAGGGCGGATGCTGTAGCCGATATTTCCGAAAATCCGCAAGCAGGCATCGTTCAGCTCGTGGCGGATATCCAGCATGCCAACGATCCTTCCATCCCTGCTGCGGACACCGGCAAACTGCGTATCGGGAACCCAATGGGGTGGGCAGGTTTCCCGGTGCTCTGCCTTACAAATCCAATCATACCAGTCGGCCATATTCTCGAATCTGCGCAGATTGGAGGTGCCGTCCATGCTGCCGCCGTTTGCCAGGAATTCTTCACGGTATTCCCGGATGGCTTCTAAGTCGGAGGGCATGACCTTCCTCAATGTTAGAATTTCGGATTCTGCTTTCTGTAACATATTACGGATTAAACTCCTTGCAGTACATGGTCAGCGGGCATTCGCCGCATTTGGGATTCCGGGCGGTGCAGCAGTCCCGGCCAAAGAGAACGATACGGTGACAGAAGTCGCTGCTTTCCTCCGGGGGGAGGATGGCCCGAAGCTGCTGCTCCACCTTTTCCGGCTCCTTCCCCTGGCTGAGGCCCAGCCGCCCGCAGATGCGGATGCAGTGGGTGTCGCAGACCACGCTGCCGGGGACACTGTACAGATCCCCCAGCAGCAGATTTGCGGTTTTCCGGCCCACGCCGGGGATTTTCAGCAGTTCCTCCATGGTGCCGGGGACCTTCCCGCCGTAATCGCTCAGCAGCATCTGGCAGGCAAGAACGATGTCCCGGGCCTTGTGCTTGTAGAAGCCGCAGGAGTGGATAAGTTCCTCCACATGGGCGATATCCGCTCCGGCCATAGCTTCCAGGGTGGGGTAGGCGGCAAACAGAGCAGGCGTCACCAGATTCACCCGGGCATCGGTACACTGGGCGGACAGCCGCACAGCGATCATCAGTTCATAGTCCTTTTCATAATGCAGTGCGCACAGCGCATCGCTGTAACGATCTTTCAAAATCGCGATGATCTCCTGGACGTTTTCTTTCATATCGGTCCTTCCTTCATTTTCTTTTTTATACCATGAAATTCCCGGAAAAACAATAGGGGCGGGCTAAAAAATATCCTGCGGAATCTCTGCGGTCAGGGCGGATATTTCGTAGGCTGTCCGTTCTGTGCTGCCGGATTGCGTCACCTTGGTATAGATTCGGCTTTGCAGCCGGCCGCAGATGCGGATGCGATCCCGGGTATGGCAACGGGAAGCCTCCAGAGCCGTCCGTCCCCATAAAATGCAGGGCAGGTAGTCCGCCCGCTTGAAGGCCCGGGGTACGGCAAGCATGACATCGCAGATTTCCCGGCCCAGGGGCGTGCGGCGGTAGGTCGGCTCCCGGCAAATCGGACCTTCCAATACCGCGTCGTTAATCGCCTCGCCGTCTTCGCAGGCAATGGAAAACGCGAAAACAAAGATCAGCAGATGCCGCTGCCCGTCGCTGCGGACATTGTGTGAACGAATCTGCCCTGTGACTGTCAGCATTTCCCCATTGGACAGATCCGCCGCGTTCAGAACAGTTTCCTCCGCAATGACGGGGAGGGTATCTACAGCGCCGGACAGCCGGGGAACCTCCAGAAAGAAGCGGAAGAACCTGCGGCCATGATTTTCATGGGAGAACTGGGGAAGGCAGGCAAGGCTTCCCCGCAGGACGATTTGATTGGTAATCGGTTCCATTGTACCACCTCAAAGCTACAGATGTATGGAACATCCTATGCTTGTTTTGGGGAAAGAGAACCAGAAAGCCGGCACACAAAATGTGCGCCGGCCGGTAACGCAGGCTACTCTCTTGCCCAGCCTGTGCTGCACTGGAGGGCTTTTTTCCAGAGGCGAACCCGGTTTGCTCGGGCTTCCTGGGAAATATTTGGCTCAAAACGGCGATCCACGGCCCAGTTTTTGCGAATATCCTCCGTATTGCCCCAATACCCCACGGCCAGCCCCGCCAGATAGGCTGCCCCCATGGCAGTGGTTTCCACACACCTGGGCCGCAGTACGGGGGCGGCGCTGATGTCCGCCTGGGTTTGCATCAGGTAATTGTTGGCGGACGCGCCGCCGTCTGCCTTCAGAGCGGACAACCGGATGCCGGAATCGGATTCCATGGCGGAAAGAACGTCATTTGTCTGGTAGGCAATGGAATCCAGAGTCGCTCGAATGATGTGGTATTGGTTCACCCCACGGGTCAGCCCCACGATGGCACCCCGGGCGTAGGCGTCCCAGTGGGGCGCGCCCAGTCCGGTGAAGGCGGGCACCACAAAGCAGCCGTTGGTGTCTTTCACCTTTTGCGCCATATATTCGGAATCTCCCGCAGAATCCAGGAACCGCAGCTCATCCCGCAGCCATTGGATGGCAGAGCCGGCCACAAAAATGGAGCCTTCCAGCGCATAGGACACTTTCCCGCCGAGGCCCCAGGCGATGGTTGTGACCAGACCGTTATCCGAGAAAATGGGGGTATCTCCGGTGTTCATCAAAAGGAAAGCGCCGGTGCCGTAGGTGACCTTGGAATCGCCGGGATCGAAGCAGGTCTGTCCAAACAGTGCTGCCTGCTGGTCGCCGGCGGCTCCGGCAATGGGGATGGGTGCGCCGAAGAACTGGGCGTCGGTATTGCCATAATAGCCGGAGGAGGGTACGGGTTCCGGCAGCATGGAGGCGGGAATGTCCAGGATTTTCAGAATTTCCTCGTCCCATTGCAGGGTGTTGATGTTGAACAGCATGGTGCGGGAGGCGTTGGAATAGTCTGTCACATGTACCCGGCCACCGGTCAGCTTCCAGATCAGCCAGGTTTCCACAGTGCCGAACAGCAGATTTCCTTTTTCCGCCTGTTCCCGGGCGCCAGGGATGTTTTCCAAAATCCAGCGGATTTTTGTGCCGGAAAAATACGGATCGATCACCAGCCCGGTCTTGCCGCGGATGGTATCCACCAGCCCCTGGGCTGTCAGAAGGTCACAGTAGGGGGCGGTTCTGCGGCATTGCCAGACAATGGCGTTGCACACGGGACGGCCGGTGACTTTATTCCAAACGACGGTGGTTTCCCGCTGGTTTGTAATGCCGATGGCGGCGATATCTGCGGCGGTTGCGCCGATATTGGAAAGCGCCTGCCTGGCCACCTCCAGCTGTGTGGAGAAAATCTCGTCCGCGTCGTGTTCCACCCAGCCGGGCTGGGGGAAAAACTGGGTAAATTCTTTCTGCGCCACGCTGCAAACCTCCCCGGCGCTGTTGAACAGGATGCAGCGGTTAGAGGTGGTGCCGGAATCCAGCGCCATGATGTATTTGGCCATATAGATGCGCCCTTTCACAGGTATTGTTGATGAATTATATCACACAGGATGGAGAATAACAAGTATTTGAACGAAAAAGGAAAGGCGTCTGTTTTCCAATCGGATTGACAAGAACCCGGCAACCCGGTTTCCGGATGCCGTCATACGAAAACTTATGAAAACGGTTAAAAACCGTTTTACAGCGCGAAGCGCGTTCCGTTTCTGCATAAAGAAGCCGGTGTGGACAGTATTTTGGGGAAACTCTGATGAAATCGGCAAGAACTGGCAGCGAGAGATTTTGACTCAGGTCAAGGTTCCAAAATCGGAGGAATCCTGTATGTATTTCCCGATTTTGGAACCGCAGAGCCGGGGCAAAAGATCCGCTGTCCAGCCGCAGACGATTGATTCAGAGGTTCCTTGGCTTTCACGCTGACTTGCGCCTCTGCAACGCCCATATAGCAGATATTCTGCCCCGCCGGTTATCTCCACTGTTTGCCTGTGACAGCATCAGGAAAACCTACGCTGAATCTCCGAAATGCCCTTTTCCAGGATGGAGGAGGTGTTCTGACCCAGCGCGTCTTCCAACAGCGTGTATTCCGTCAGACTTCCATGGGGTACTGCCCAGGCGCCTGCATCGGTGCCGGGAGCCAGCAGCCCGCCCATCCCGGCAAAGGTTTTCACATTCTCCTGAGCACTGTGCAGAATCTGGCGGACAGACGCCTCCGCAAACCGTCCCCGGCCGCGCAGATTTCCAATGACGGATAAGGTAGGCACCCAAACTGTCCCGTTTTCCCGCATGGCAGACAGCGCGTCGGAATCCAGATAGGCCCCATGCTCGATGGACTCCACCCCTGCTTGGGCCGCCGCCTCCACGGTTCGCGGGCCATTGGCGTGAGCCATTACCGCAAACCCCTCCTCATGGGCAATATGAATCAGCTGACTGATCTCCGAGGCAGTTAGTCCCTGTTCTGTCAGCACGCCGTATCGGTCAAAGTCCATCAGACCGGAAATCATGATTTTGAGAAAATCTCCTCCGCCGGCCCTGGTTTGTGCCACCAAAGACGTATATTCCCTTAAGTTTTCATAGGTTTTGCCAATAAAGCTGCCGTAATGTCCCGCTTTACACAGAGGGGCCAGAGGCGTACGGTAGACGATTCCGTATTCCCCGGCCAGTTCCCTGGCTCGTTTGCCCACGCCCCAGCGGTCACCGCCGTCGCGCAGGTAGGAAAAGCCCAATTCCCGATACCGCTCCAGCACATGCCGGATCCAGTTTTCGTCCGGGGCCTGGATGTGCCGGCGGATGGCCGTTTTCCAGTTCACTCCGTCGAGAACCATGTGAATATGACAATCACAGCGCATAGGCATTCCTCTTTTTGCGGATTATCGCGAAAGCGCCCGCTTGCGGCAGGTCATGAAGTAATACGGAACCTCGAACAGCAGCATCACCGACCAGCCAATGGCACAGGAGAAGGCGATTCCCGTAATTCCAAAGCGGGAAATCAGCAGATAAGTGCAGATAGTACGGATGGATGCTTGCAGAAAGGTTGCCAGCATGGTGGTTTTCATCTTGCCAAAGCCCCGGAAAAAGCCCTGCATTCCGTTGGTCATAGCGGGGAAAAGGTAGAAAAGCGCCATCCAGGCCAGATACCCGCTGCCAAGCCGGATGACCTCTTCGGAACCCTCCCCGGTGACAAACAGGCTGACCAGAGGCTTTCGCAGCAAAGCGGTGGCTGTGCCGATGAGAAGCCAATAGCAGAATTCCAGCCGGATGCCTGCCCGGAAGCCGGGGCGGATACGATCATAGTTTCCGGCACCCCGGTTTTGCGCAATATAGGTGGAAATGGCAGAGGAAATGCTCTGGGCGGGAATGCAGGCGAAATCGTCGGCCCGGGTGACAGCGTTGAAGGCAGCAATGGCGCTGACGCCAAGGGTGTTGACTTGGCCCTGAATCAGCACCTTGCATACAGGCTGAATGGTCTGCTGCAGCGCGGTGGGGCCGCCATAGCGCAGAATCTGCCGCAGCAGTTCCGGCTGGAATTTCCACTGTGTCCGTTTGGGGCAGAGATCGGGAAAATGGCGAACCGTATAGCCCAGTGCCAGACATGCGCATACCGCTTCGGCGAATACGGTGGTCATGGCGCTGCACACAATGCCAAATCGGAAAATTCCCAGGAATATCAAGTCCAGAGTCGCGTTCAAAACGGCGGAGAAGGCCAGAAATTTCAGGGGTGTGTCCGCATCGCCCACGCTTTTCAGGCCGGCCGTCAGGGCGTTGTAGCAAAAGGTGAAGGGCGCCCCAAGAAAAGTAATACGAAGATAGGTAGCGGTAACGGCGTAAATTTCCCGGGGTACCGCCAGGAAGGTCAGGATCTGATTTGCTAGCACAATACCGGTCAGCGCCAGCAGGCAGCAGACGCCAAAGCCGGTCATCAGGGTGTTAGCCAGTATGTTTTGCAGCCTCGGAAAGTCCTTTCCGCCGAAGGCTTCGCTCATCAGGACGCCCGCCCCGATGCACAGACCGGTAATGGCCAGAATCACCAGATTCATGACCGGGCCGGCGATGCCTTCCGCGGCCAGGGCGTCCTGACCGATAAACCGTCCGGCGATGATGGTGTCCACGGCGTTATAGCTCAACTGCAGCCAGTTGCCCAGCAGCAAAGGCAGCGCGTGCCGCCAGAGATGGGAACGGGGTGCGCCAACGGTCATATCAATCATAGTATGGACTCCTCTGATTTTCTTCTGTGTGATTTTCATTGGATTGATGTCTGTCGGTGTCCGTACCGTCGAGTATCCGCGCCATTTGCCTGCGAATGGCCGCCAAAGCCTGACTGGTATCCGAAATCTCCAGCACTGCCGCTTCAAAGGGGCAGGGACCGGTCCCTTTGCGGTTGGTGATGCCGTCTACCAGCGTGTCTGTATCCGCCCAAACGCCATGGGCGCTCAGGACTTCAGCGGCGGGACGGCTCATAACCCGGGCATACACGGCATCCACTCCCAGCAGGCAGTATAGAAAGGCCGTGGCCCTTCCTACCACCCGGTCGGCGGCGGAGAAGCCTTCCAGGGACAGGCCGCTGTCCAGCCAGTTCAGAAGAGGCTTGACTCCCCGCTCTGTCGCGGTATAGACAGCACTGCCCCGACAGGCCACGCAGGTATAATCGCCCGCATCCAGCAGGGAACGGGCTTTGCTTAAATTTTCCGTCATAATATCCTCCGATCAAAACACGAATTGCACCAGCAGCATATAGCACACCGTGGCCACACCGATGCTCAGCAGCGTGTTGCGTTTCCAGACATGCAGCAGCACTGCAATGGCGCAGCCGATGGCCTCCGGAATACCGAAGGGAGCAGCGGTAACAGTCACATCCTTCAGGCAGTATACCACCAGCATCCCCATAATAGCGCAGGGAAGCACCTGCCCAAGGTAGGTAATCAGCGGCGGTGTTTCCCGGTTTTGTCCGAAAATCAGGAAGGGCAGAAACCGCAGCGCGGCTGTGACCAGCGCCACAACGGTGATCAGAAGAGCGGCATGCGTCTTATCCATGGGCGTTTCTCCTTTCTGCCTTCCGGGAAATGGTCAGCAACGCGGCGATCAGCACCATAGAGGGAATCAGGAAAATGTCCTTGCCGAAAATCAGCAGGCAGCCCACCGTGGCAGCAACGCCGATAACGGCTGGGACGTGATTCTTGGTGCTGAGCCACTGCTCTACAAAAATGGTGACGAACAGGGCGGTCAGGGCAAACTCGATCCCCTCGAAGCTGATGGGAAGGAGGGCACCGGCCAGACTCCCCAACACGGAACCTGCCACCCAATAAATCTGGTCGAACAGCGACACCAGAAAGCAGTAGGTATGGCGTTGGATTCCATCTGGTGTCTGATTCCGGGAGACAAGGGAGTAGGTTTCATCTGTCAGGGCGAAGATCATGTATGGCTTTTTCCGGCCCGCGCCTTTGTAGGCGTCCACCATGGAGATGCCGTAAAACAGATGCCGGGCATTGACCACAACGGTGGTCATGGCCACCGTCAGCAGGCCCGCGCCGCCGGCAAGCAGGCTGACAGTCACGTACTGCATGGAGCCGGCGTAAATGAACAGGCTCATGGCGGCTGCCCAGAGGACACCGTAGCCGTTCTGGTGCAGCGCAATGCCGAAGCCGAAGCCCAGAAACACATATCCGGTCATTACGGGGATCGTGTCCAGAAATACGGCCCGTACCGCGCGTTTCGTCATGAGAAACCCCTCGCTTTTTGGAAATAATTCAGATCATATTGATTATATTCTTTGCCGCGATACTTGTCAATGCGCTGTTTTGCGCTGTTTTATTTATCCGGGGAAGGTTGATTTCATGGAGGGCGGGTGCTATAATACAACCAAATAACAGGAAACGGTTGGAAAAGCTTGTGAACAACGCAAAAAAATGGAGAGAATATGGGACGGGTGTGCGCGGCGGCCTGCCGGTTGGAATGGGATATTTTTCCGTCAGCTTCGGTTTCGGCGCTATGGCGGCGGCCCAGGGGCTGAAGGCAATGGACGCGGTCCTGATCTCTGCAACCAATCTGACCAGCGCAGGCCAGTTTGCGGGGCTTACCCTGATTGTGGCATCGGCAACTGTGTGGGAAATGGTTTTGACGCAGCTGGTCATCAACAGCCGGTACGCGCTGATGAGTCTGGCCCTGAGCCAGCGGATGGGAGAGAAGATTGGCCTTCTTCCCCGCCTGCTGATCGCGTTTTTTAATACGGATGAGATCTTCGCCCTGGCTATGGCCAGGCGGGAACCGCTGACGGTACCGTTCCTGCTGGGACTGGGATGTCTTCCCATTCTCGGCTGGACAGCCGGAACTCTATGCGGCGCACTGGCCGGTTCTGTGCTGCCGGAGTCCATTCGTGCGGCGCTGGGAGTCATGCTTTACGGGATGTTTGTGGCCATTGTGGTGCCGCCGGCCAGAGAGAAAAGGGAGATTCTGGCTGCTGTAGGGCTGTCCCTGGTACTCAGTAGTCTGTTTTCCTGGGCGCCTAGGCTGCAGGAGGTATCGGCCGGGTTTTCCATTGTGGTCTGCACGGTGCTGGCGGCTTCCGTCTGCGCGGTGCTGTTTCCCATCCGGGAGAAAGAGGAGGCGGCGGAATGAGTCTTTATCTGTACATCTTTACCATGGCCTTGACCACGTATCTGATCCGGGTTTTGCCAATGACCATTTTCCGCAAACCGATCAGGAGCCGTTTTCTGCGATCTTTCCTCTACTATGTACCCTATTGCTGCCTGACGGCAATGACCTTTCCCGCGATTTTAAGCAGTACAGCGTCCCGGATCAGCGGCGCCGCAGCATTGGTCACAGCGATTATCCTGGCCTACCGGGGCAAAAGCCTGATTGCTGTTGCTGTCTCCAGCAGCGCGGCGGTGCTGGCGGTGGAATGGGTGCTGTCCCGGATTGGCTGAGAAATTGGGGGGAATTGTAAAATTATTTTTTCATCCCCGTTTTTGCTTGACTAACGGGGGACAGTTTGCTATAATTCATCAAGAAAAGGGAGTAGTCGGCGCGAAAAGCGGGGCTGGATCAACATGCTGGGGATCATCCCCTGGTTCAGCCTGAAATGACGAGACTTGAACGGCCGGCGAAGTCTCTTTGTTTTGGACTCCTGTGCCGGTCAGCTTTCTGATTGTGTACGGAGGCTTTTTTATGGGACTTGGAGAGTTGCTGCTGCTGGCGGTGGGCCTGAGCATGGATGCGTTTGCCGTGTCTGTCTGTAAGGGGCTTGCCATGAAAAAAGCCACACTGAAAGCGGAACTGATCTGCGGAGTCTGGTTCGGCGGATTTCAGGCGCTGATGCCCACCATTGGCTTTTTCCTTGGCACGCTGTTTGCCGAAGCCATTGAATCCATAGACCACTGGGTGGCCTTCGTGCTTCTGGTCATTATCGGCCTGAATCTGATGAAGGAAGCCTTCAGCGCGGAGGAAGACAGCTGTGATGGGCAGGATGCGGACCTCTCTGTAAAGACGATGTTCCTCATGGCGGTGGCTACCTCCATTGACGCGCTGGCCGTGGGCATTTCCCTGGCTATGGTGGGGAATGTCAATATTTTTCTGGCCGCGCTGTTTATCGGGATCTGTACCTGTATTTTGTCTGCGGTCGGCGTGAAAATCGGCAATGTCTTTGGCTGCCGCTATGAAAAAAAGGCGCAGATGGTGGGCGGCGCCATTCTGATTCTGCTTGGCTTCAAAATTCTGCTGGAGCACCTGGGGATTCTGCCATGATCCGCACAAACCGGCGAATGCGGCTATGCGTCACGCTGCTGCTGTGCAATCTGGCTTTTATTTGGGGAAACTCTCTGCTTCCCGGAGAGGTATCTGGCACACTCAGCGACTGGGCGAAGGCGGTGCTGGACAGTCTGCTTCCCGGTGGGGAAACTGCTGCCCCCGGCGGAAATTTTCTGCGCAAGGCCGCTCATTTTACGGAATTCACCCTGCTGGGAATGGTTCTGGCATGGCTGTTCGGAATGCTGCAGAGGAAAAAATTCTGGCCTCTTTTATGCGGCGTGGCGGTGGCCTGCGCGGATGAAACCATTCAGCGCTTTGTTCCGGGCCGGGGGCCGGGAATCCGTGATGTGGGCATTGACAGCTGCGGCGTGCTGACTGGTATATTTCTGCTTTATTTGGGACATTTTTATATTATCAGAAAACGCGCCCGCAAGGGGGCTTCGGAGGACAATAAATGAAAAAGCGGTTGGCATTTGTTTTGATTCTGGCTATACTGGCCATGACTGTGGCCGCCTGCGGAAACGCCGGCGAGCAAACGGGGGAAACGACTGTGACCGGGGACGCGCCCATTGTCGAACAAACGCTGGACGATCTGATCGACCAGATTCTGACCTTGCAGCCTGTGGAATTTACAGGCGCTGTCACAAGACCCGACCTGAGCGGCACCAGTGAGGAAGCCAGGTGGGAGCTGAAAAACGCCACCGGACTGGACGATGCCGGGCTGATTGCCGATGCTGCGGTTTTTGAACCGGTGATAAGCGCCATCGCGTTCTCCCTTGTGGTGGTTCGCGTGGAGGATGGTGCGGAAACCAAAGCCGTTGCCCAGGCCATGCAGGAAGGCATCGACCCCCGCAAATGGGTTTGCGTGGAAGCGGATGACCTGCTAGTGGCGGGATTCGGGGACGTGGTGCTGCTGATTATGGTGGACAGTGCCAGTGATATGACAGCCCAGTCCTTTGTGGATGCCTGCCAGGAGGCCGTGGGCATGGAACCCGCGTTCATCCTGAAATAGAGATGGCAGCGGCGAACCGCCGCTGCCATATTCTGCCATTCTGAGGAAAAACCTATGCTCTTTTCAAGCATTCCGTTCTTGTATTATTTTTTGCCAGTGGTATTATGCCTGTATTTCTTGACGCCGCAAAAGGGAAAAAATCTGCTGCTCCTGCTTGCCAGCCTGGTTTTTTACGGGTGGGGAGAACCAAAGCTTCTGATTCTTATGGTGGGTTCCATCGCCCTGTTTTATTTGTGCGGCCTGGCCATTGGCCGGGCAGAGCAAAAACGCCGGAAAAAGCTCTGGCTGATGGTTTCCGTGTTTGTCGGTCTGACCCTGTTGGGGATAATGAAATATGCGGATTTTTTCATCAGCAGCGTCAATGCGGCAACGGGATTGTGCCTTCCGCTGTGGAATCTGGCATTGCCGGTGGGCATCAGCTTCTATACCTTCCAGGGTTTGGGCTATACCATCGATATCTACCGGGGCAATGTGCCGCCCCAGAAAAATGTCGTGACCTTCGGCGCATATGTGGCTCTGTTCCCTCAGCTCATTGCCGGCCCAATCGTCCGCTATGCGGATGTGGCCGGGGAACTGGAAAACCGCTGCCACAGCTGGGAGAACGTGGCATCGGGACTGCGCCGTTTTCTGGTGGGCCTGGGGAAGAAGGTGATCCTGGCTGACAATTTTGCGGTTCTGATTTTGCGTTTCCGGGAATGCGGGGAGCCGTCGGTGCTGTTTTTCTGGATGTATGCTGCAGCCTTTTCCCTGAATCTTTACTTTGATTTTTCCGGCTATTCCGATATGGCGATCGGTCTGGGGAGGGTATTTGGCTTTCATTTCCCGGAAAATTTTGACTACCCCTTTCTGTCCAAAAGCATCGCCGAATTCTGGCGGCGCTGGCACATAAGCCTTGGCAGGTGGTTTCGGGACTATGTGTACATTCCTCTGGGCGGCAGCCGGGTTTGCCGGGGCCGATGGGTGCGCAATATTCTGATTGTGTGGACGCTCACGGGCCTGTGGCACGGTGCAGCGTGGAATTTTGTCCTGTGGGGGCTGCTGCAGGCGGCGGCACTGCTGATGGAGAAGGGCATTCCCGCCCTGCAAAAGCTGCCGGATGTCCTGCGGCGGGGCTATGTACTGCTGACGGTGATGCTGAGTTTCGTGCTGTTCAACGCGGAAAGCCTGGGCCAGGCAGCCGGGGACTTTGCGGGGCTGTTTGGGCTTGCCGGGATTCCCGGGGTCACGGCGGAGACGCTGTATTATCTTCGCAGCTATGCCGCATTGTTCCTGCTCGGTTTTTTGGGAGTGATGCCTGTGGGAAAGACAGCGGCGCAGCGGGTCGCCCGGACACAGGCCGGGCCTGTGCTGGAAGGTATGCTAACCGTTGGCCTGCTGCTGGTCTGTACAGCCTATCTGGTGAACGGATCCTTCAGCCCGTTCCTGTATTTCCGGTTTTAAGGGGGCGGCGCGGATGAAGAAAGGAAACGCCATTGTATTGCTGGCAATCTGGTCTTTGCTTGCTCTGGGGGCCTGGTTTTCCCCGGCGGAGGAATTTTCGGAAACGGAGCGCCGCCCGCTGGCACAGCCGCCGGAAATCAGCGTGGACAGAATTCTGGACGGAATTTTTATGACCGATTTTGAGGACTACGCTTTGGATCAGTTCCCGCTGCGGGAGGTATTCCGGGGAATCCAGGCGCGGTTTCATTCCTTTGCCCTGCTGCAGATGGACAACAACGGGATTTATCTTGCCCGGGGGCATGCGGCTAAGCAGGAATACCCTCTGGATGAATCCTCCGTAGCTCACGCATTGGCCTGCTTTCGCGATATGTCCGAAAAATACCTGACCGGTTCCCGGATTTTTATGGCCATCGTACCGGACAAGGGCTATTATCTGGCGGAGTCCAGCGGCCATCTGGCTATGGATTATGGGAAGCTGTTTTCCCTGTGCCGGGAGGGAATGCCCGAGGCAACCCATATCGACCTGACGGAGGCGTTGTCCCTTGACGATTACTACCGCACGGATATCCACTGGCGGCAGGAGCGGCTGATAGACGCGGCGGGACTGCTCTGCGATGCGCTGGGAGTCACGGCGCCCCGGGAAGAGGACTATACCCTGACCTCGCTGGAGCGCCCGTTCTACGGCGTTTACTACGGCCAGGCGGCTCTGCCCATGGAGCCGGACACCCTGTATCTCATGGAAAGCGATTTGCTGGAAGCTTGCCAGGTTTTTGACTTTGAAAGCGGTAAAACCGGCTCTGTCTATGACCTGACAAGGCTGGACAGCAGGGATCTGTATGACGTTTTCCTCTCCGGGCCCAAAAGCCTGCTGACCATTGAAAATCCCAACGCCGCCACAGACAGGGAGCTGATTGTTTTCCGGGATTCCTTCGGCAGCAGCATGGTTCCGCTGTTGCTTCGGGACTATGCCAGGGTCACTCTGGCGGACATCCGCTATATCCGGAGCGATCTTGTGGAGCAGTTTGTGCCGTTTACGGGGCAGGATGTGCTGTTTCTGTACAGCACGCTGGTGCTGAACCAAAGCGCGGCAATCCGGTAACAGTTGGCCGCCTGCATAAGCAGGCGGCCATGATATTATGCCGTCAGACAGAGCCTTCTTCATAAAAGGGGAACATTTTTGTATTACAGCTTAGCTTCCCAGCGGCCGCACCAAACCAGATCATTGTACCGGCCCTTGAATTCGCTCTGGCCTGTGAGCTTTTCTACGAAAGCGTGGATGTACTCCCGGGTGGGGGCATAAGCGTTGATGAAGGTTTTCATCATGGGAACGTCGATCAGGTGATTGGTATAGTTCAGGCTGACGCAGACGGTGGGCAGCTCGTGGACATACCAGGGAATCTCGTAGCTGTGTCCCACCGAGTAGACCACCCGGGTATTGTTGGACTGAGCGTAGCCCTTCATGCTGATGGCAACCAGGCAGAAGTCGTACTGCTCCCGCACCTTCTCCATGGTATGCTTTTCCATCATGCGGAACCGGTTGAATTTGGACGGCTGCGCCATTTCCAGTTCATAATAGTCCGGCTCTGCCGTAACCTCGAATCCGGCCTTCTGCAGCTCGTCAATCAGAATCGCCTTGCCGGAATCGCTTCCGTCCAGCAGGGTGACGGGCGCGCTTTGCAGGTAGTACAGCAGGACGCGCTTCTTTTCGGCGGGTTTTACCGGCAGCAAATTCTGGGTATCCTTGACCAGGGTAATGCTCGCATCGGCGGCCTTGGCTGCGGCTTCGTGATTTTCCGCACAGCCAACCTTGGCAAGCTCGCGCTTGTCGGGGAAAACCAGATGATCCAGTCCCATCTTGGCCTTCAGGCCCAGAATGCGGTGCAGCGCGTCATCCAGGCGCTGCTGCGTAATCAGGCCGCTTTCCACGCCGGCTTTCATATAGGCGATATCTTCGGCGGGATCGTTGAAGAACAGCAGCATATCGCAGCCTGCGGCAATGACCCCGGGAACCACGTCCTTACGGGCAGCGGCGGCGTTCAGGCCGGCCATGTGGGATGCGTCGGTGACGATCAGACCGTTGAAGCCCAGCTGCCCGCGCAGCAGATCCTCCAGCAGCTCGGGGGCCATGGTTGCGGGCATGATGTCCTTGTCCGCAATGCCGGGCCGGAGCTTCCGGGAGTAGGCGGGCTGGCAGATGTGGCCGACCATGATGGATTCCAGATCGTTGTCAATCAGTGCCTTGTAGACCTTTCCATAGGAAGCGTCCCACTCCTGTGTGGTCAGATCGTTGCAGCCCATAACCAGATGCTGGTCACGCTCCTCACTGCCGTCACCGGGGAAGTGTTTGGCGGCGCAGGCCAGGCCTGCTTTCTTCATTTCCTCCATATAGGTCAAGGACCGGGCGATAATTTCATCCGGGTCATTGCCAAAGGCGCGGGTATTGACGATGGTGTTTCTCCAGTTCAGCACCACGTCGCAGACCGGGGCAAAGGTCCAGTTGCAGCCGACGGTGGCCGCTTCGGTGCCGCCAACTCGGGCCATGTCCCGGACGGTATCCAGGGTTCTGCTGGCGCCGCAGGCGGCGCCGGAGGCGACCAGGGTGCCTTCCCCCACAGCGCCGTTGCCGCCGGTTTCGCAATTTGCGGCGATCAGAACCGGGATTCGGCTCTTTTCCTGGAACATTTTGTTTTGCTCATAAACCTGTTCCAGGGTTCCGCCCTGCCAGCGAATGCCGCCTATGTGGTACTTTTCACACAGCTCGGTAATCGCTTCCGGGGAGCGGTTCAGCGTCAGGTTGATGAACAGCTGTCCGATCTTCTCATCCGGGGTCATGGATGCAATGGTGTCCTCCACCCAGCGTATTTTCTCATCGGAGAGGTAAAAGGGTTTTGCTTTTAAATTGACCATTGTTGTTCCTCCTATGTATGATTCCGCCGCATTTTCCGCAGCTGGTTTCCCTTTCCAACCGGCGCCGGGACAGCCGGAAGCCGTGTTTTTGGGGAATCGATGATCCGGAAGTACAGCCGTTTATTGCTGTACACCTGTTGCAATCATACCATATTACCGGTCAATCGGCAAGGATTTTTTGTGAATTATTGCAAAAAAAGCTGCGCTTTTGACGGCGCGCATCCTTTCTTTTTTGTTCCCCGTTTCCCGTTGCAGAACCAGATAAAGACGCACGATAGGACGGCAAAACCGCAAGCAAAACGATGTTATCAGGAAGTCCTCCGCAATCTATTTTTACCCGCTCTAAATTTTTTGCAGGCTGCGCCTATTCGGTACAGCCTGCTGATTTCCGCTGTCATACT
>CAZUAN010000028.1:0-16859 GCA_964618385.1 uncultured Oscillospiraceae bacterium
ATGGTAAAATGAACAAGCCGCATTGAAGAGGCTTAAGTTGGTGCGTCAAAAAACGCCACGCCTTAAAAGCGAGACTACACAATAAAAAGTAGGTGAAACAAATGAAAGCAGTTATCGTGACCGGTGGCAAGCAGTACACCGTGGCAGAAGGCGACGTCGTGTATGTCGAGAAGCTGAATGCCGAGGCGGAGTCAACGGTTCAGTTCGACCAGGTGCTGGCTGTCCTGGACGGCGAAAACACCAAGATCGGCGTTCCCATGGTTGAAGGAGCCGCTGTTGAGGCGAAGGTCGTCAAGAATGGCAAGGGCAAGAAGATTGACGTCATCCGCTACAAGGCCAAGAAGAACGAGAAGAAGCACATCGGCCATCGCCAGCCTTATACCAAGGTGGAAATCACCAAGATCGCTCTGTAATTATGACAAGATGCGAATTTTTCACCGAGAACGACCGAATTACCGGATTTTCCGTCTCGGGTCACAGCGGCTATGCGGAGGAAGGCAGCGACATCGTGTGCGCCGCCGTGTCTGCCGCGGTTGCCATGGCCGAAGCCACCATCAATGACGTATGCGGCGCCAAGGCCAAGGTTCGGGTCAAGGACGAACAGGCGCGTATCACCCTGACCCTTCCCGCATCCTGCGATGAAGAGGACAGTGTCCAGGCAGTGCTGGCCGGAATGATGCTGTATCTGTGTTCTCTGCGGGATGATTATCCTGATTATATCGAAGTTTTGGAGGTGTAACACCATGCTGAAGATTGGTATTCAGTTCTTCGCTCACCACAAGGGCGGCGGTTCCACCAAGAACGGCCGTGATTCCGAGTCCAAGCGTCTGGGCGTGAAGCGTGCCGACGGTCAGTTCGTTCTGGCCGGCAACATTCTGGTTCGCCAGAGAGGCACCCACATCCATCCCGGTGTCAACGTTGGCATCGGCAAGGACGACACCCTGTTCGCCAAGGTTGACGGCACCGTCAAGTTTGAGCGTCTGGGCAAGGACCGCCGGCAGTGCTCCGTGTACGCCGAGCAGTAATGAACCATTTGTGAAGCGAAGGGCTGCCGCAAAGAATTTGCGGCAGCCCTTTTCTAAAAAGAGGAGACAGCGCATGCTTCTAACCGAGTTTGATCCGAACCCCAGCGCGGTTATCAATCCCGATTTGCTCCATAAGCCGGTGGCTGACTTCCCGGAAACGGTGGTTTCCGTCTTTTCCCACCAGCTCTTTGCCTCCATTGCGGCGCTTTTGGATGGGACGGTCATTGCCGAAACCCACGATGCCGATGGAGTCTGGCCGGTTTATGCGGTTCTCTATCACGGGAAGCGGCTGGGCTTCTGCAAGGCCCGGGTGGGTGCGCCCGCCTGCGTGGGACAATTCGAGGATGTCATTGCCTTTGGAGCAAAACGCATCCTTCTGCTGGGCAACTGCGGCGTTCTGGACAGGGCCATTGCGGACTGCGGCATCATCATTCCCACGGCTGCTATCCGGGACGAGGGAACCAGCTATCACTATGCCCCGGCCGGGGATTTGCTCCCGGTCAATACCCGCTACATCCCGGAATTCACGGCGGTTTGCCGGGATTTTGGGTATCCTTATGTCACAGGCACTACCTGGACGACAGACGCTTTCTACCGGGAGACCCCGGCGAAGGTAGCGGCCCGGAAGCGTATGGGCGCGGTGTGCGTGGAGATGGAATGCGCCGCCATGCAGGCCATGTGCGATTTTCGGGGTGTGGAATTTTTCCAGTTCTTCTACGCCGGGGACAATCTGGATCACCCCGAATGGGACCCCAGGAGCCTGTCCGGCCACGCCCGGCTGTCGGACAAGGAAAAAATCACTCTGCTGGCCTTTGAACTGGCCTGCAGGATCGGATGAACGATATCGGCAAGGAGGACAACTATGTTCGTAGATAAAGTTCGCGTCACCGTCATTGGCGGCCGGGGCGGCGACGGAGCGGTGGCGTTCCACCGGGAAAAATATGTGGCCTCCGGCGGCCCCGACGGCGGCGACGGCGGTCACGGCGGTAGCGTCATCCTCCGGGTCAATGATAACCTGTCCACGCTGCTGGATTTCCGCTATAAGCGCAAATATCAGGCGGGAGCCGGCGCGGGAGGCCAGGGCCGGAAGATGGCGGGCAAGCGGGGAGAAAACCTCATCATCGAGGTGCCCCGGGGTACGGTTGTCCGGGATGCCGGGTCCAATCAGATCATTGTGGACATGTCCACCGGGGAGGACTTCGTCATTGCCAAGGGCGGCCGGGGCGGCTGGGGCAATGCCCATTATGCCACCCCTACCCGTCAGGCGCCCCGATTTGCCAAGACAGGATGGAATGGACAGGAGCGGGACGTGATTCTGGAACTGAAGCTGCTGGCCGACGTAGGGCTGGTGGGCTTCCCCAACGTGGGCAAATCCACTCTGCTTTCTGTCACCTCCAACGCCCATCCCAAAATCGCCGACTACCATTTTACCACTCTGTATCCCAATCTGGGCGTCATCTATGTGGAGGAGGGAGTGTCCTTTGTTATGGCGGATATCCCCGGTATTATCGAGGGCGCTGCGGAAGGGGCCGGGCTTGGGCATGACTTTCTGCGCCATATCGACCGCTGCCGTCTGTTGGTGCATGTGGTGGATGTGTCCGGCAGCGAGGGCCGGGATCCGGCGGAGGATTTTGAAGCCATCCGCGCGGAGCTGAAAAACTATAGCGTGGATTTAAGCAACCGGCCCATGCTCGTGGCTGCCAATAAAACCGATCTGCTGATGCCGGGATCCGACAATTTACAGCGTCTTCGGAAGGCTGTGGAAGGGGCCGGATGTGAATTGTATGAGATCAGCGCCGGCACCACTCAGGGCACCGCCCATTTGATGCGGGTGGTAGCGGAAAAGCTGCGTACCCTGCCCCCGGTCACCATCTATGAGCCGGAGTATGTAGAGGTGATCGAAGCTCCTACAGATCCCAGCGCCTTTGAGGTGGAGCATTATGGCAATACCTGGCTGGTCACCGGCGCGTGGCTGGAACGGCTGGTGCAGAATATTCATTTTGAGGATTATGAATCCCGCAACTATTTTGACCAACAGCTGAGAAAATGCGGCCTGTTCCAACGGCTGGAGGCGATGGGCATTCACGACGGTGATACCGTAAATCTCTACGACCTGGAGTTTACGTATCAGCGATAAAAAGAAGCCGCTTTTTTCGGAAAAGTATTTGCCATTTGGCGCATGATCCGGTATAATAGCTTACGTCGGGATTTGACACAAGATTTTGGAGGGGAGCGCCATGATCCGGAATTTGAATCAGGTTACGTTTCAAGGCTTTGGGACCGTTCCTCCGGAACGAACCCAGGACAGCAGGAATTTTGATAAAAATACAGCCATTACCTGGAACCTGTCCCAGAAGGAAGCCGTGATTTACCGGGCAAGGGCAGAGAGCTGGCTGCGGTGTAGCAGCGGTATGAGCGTACTGTCCGTCAGCTTGGATGGGGAGAATTACCGGCAGTTTTATCTGGATAAGCCGGTATGCGTCAAGCCGGGAGTCCTGTTTGCCTTAAGCTCGTTTATGGGCGAGGCGGCGGTTGTACTTTCTGCCCAGGAAAAGCCGGAAAAGGTGGGGCAGAGGCCCCCTGACAGTCTGCGGGTGGATCATCAGCTGCGGGTGGATGGCATCTACACCTTTTTCTATCAGGAGAAGGAGCAGGGGTTCCTGTTTTCCGGAGAATCCCATCCAATGGCGGAATTGACGTATGTGGATCAGGGAGCGCTGCACTCTGTGGCGGATGGACAGGACCTGCTGCTGAAGCAGGGTGACCTGGTGATTTACGGCCCAAATCAGTGGCATATGCAGTATGCCGATATTGGGGTCGCGCCCCGGTTTGTGACACTGTCCTTTGATGTCAGCGGCCTGGAGCTGGCGCCTCTGCTGAATCGGAAATTCACCGCGCCCCAGAATGTGGTGACCATTTTGCAGACCATGCTGCGGGAGCAGGAGCGGATGGACGCCTATTCTAACGACATCATTCTGTCTCAGCTGAATCTGCTGTTGCTTCTGCTGCTGCGGGAGTCTGACGCACCCAGAGGCGGCAAGCTGCAAACGGCCAATGCCATCCACAGCGAAAACGAGATCATCCGTCAGGCCCAGCAGTTTATCAGCGGCCACATCCGGGAGAAGCTTTCGGTGCCGCTGGTGGCCCGGCAGGTGGATGTCAGTCCCAGCTATCTGACGGCTCTGTTTCACAAAAATCTGCAAATTTCCCCCGGCGAGTACATCCGCCGCATCAAGCTTCAGGAGAGCAAGCAGATGATCCGGGAAAATAACCTGAACTTTACGGAGATTGCCGCAGAACTGCAGTATTCCACCGTTCACCATTTCTCCCGGCAGTTTAAGGAGAAATTCGGCATCACGCCTACGGAATATGCCAAGTCGGTCAGATAAGGCTTATAAAAAGGGTAAATCCTTCGTATGAAACATTTTTATATGAAATCCTGCGGAAGGTTGTCCAAACAAGGCCTTCCGCAGGATTTTGTCAACTTTTGGGAACCGTAACGTATTAAAACGGTTTCAATTCTTTCAATGGAATATCAAAACGCTCCATGCGGGCCACAGATCGGCAGGGGTATGTTTCTGCCTGTTCGGAACCGAAATGGCCCGTTTTGTCCTTCCGTTGAGTCCCTTGCCGAAAATCAGCAGGCTACCCCCTTTTCCCGGAGCTTCCTGCGCAGATCTTCCGCATCGCCATGATAGACGATGCCCGGCATGCCCGCTCGGATAGAGGCTTCAATATTGGGCGCGTTATCGTCAATGAACAGGCAGCTTGCCGGCTCCAGCGAAAAGGTCTGGAAAAACCGCTCGTAGATTTCCTTTTCCGGTTTCAGCAGTCCGCAGTCCGAGGAAATAAATTCGCCGTCGAAAAAACGCAGCGCCGGAATATTGCGGCGGAATTCATGATACCGGCTGCTGGTATTGGACAGCAGATAAATGCCATATCCGGCCTGCTTCAGGTCCCGCACCAGATCATAAACACCGTCCAGGGGCGGAATATCCTGATGCCAGTTGGCAAAGACCGCTGCCACCGCCGGATGCAGGTGCTCCGGCAGCCGCTGGCAGATGGATTGAGTGGCCTGGCTGTCCGTAATGCTTCCCCGATCCAGCTGCACCCATTCCACGGAGCGGAATACTTCCCTGCGCAGCAGCTCCTGGTCTGCGGGATCTTCGGCAAAAGCGGCAATATAATGATTTACGTCAAACCGGATCAGTACGCCTCCCATATCAAAGACAATGTTGGAGATCATATGACCGACACCTTTCCCTTACTGGCCTTGAATGCCACCAGCAGCAAAACTCCGCTGATTACGGTCAAAATGGATGCCAAGGACGCCGCCGTACCCACGGAATTGCGCACAATGTTGGTATAGCTGGCGATGGTAATGGTGGCTGTTTTGCCGGTATAGAGCATGATGGAGGTGGACAGTTCATTGATGCAGGTGACCCAGCTGATAATGGCGCCGGAAAGGACACCCGGCAGCATCAGCCGCGCCGTTACCTGGAAAAATGTACGCATGGGGGATACGCCCAGGTTGATGGAAGCCTCCTCCACACTGGGATCCAGCTGCATCAGGAACGCGCTTCCGGAACGAACCGTATAGGGCAGCTTCCGGATAATCATGGCAATGATAATGATCGATGCGGTGCCGGTCAGCTTGATTACCGTTCCGTCGGCGGTTTTGCCCAGATAGTTGAACGCCACAATGTAGCAAAGGCCCAGGACGGAGCCGGGGATCACATAAGGCGCCATCATCAGCATATCCAGCGCGCCGCCTGTTTTTCCCCGGCGGCGAACGATCACATAAGACAGAAGGATGCCCAGAATCAGGATGAAAATAATGGCAACCGTGGAGAACACAAAGGTATTGCGGATATTGGTCATCAGGCTCTTGCCCAACTCTGTGTAATGCTCCAGAGTGAAGCCCTCGGAGAATACAAAGTTGGAATAGTTGGTTTTGACAAAGGAGCAGAAAATGACCACGACCTGGGGCAGGAAGGAAATCAGGCACACAACCGCCACAGGCAGCGTGACCAGGAACCGCTTCCAGCCATGATATTCCGTGATTTCCGGCGGGCGCAGGGAGGACATGGTGTAGTTTTTCCTGGCAACCCACCACTTCTGAAGGAACAGGATCAGCAACGCGATGACGACCACAATCATGGAAATGGCACTGGCCAGATTGGCATTGCCGCCTGTCTCGCTCAGATACTCGTTATAGATCAGCACCGGCAGTGTGCGGAAATCGCCTCCCGCCAGAATGCCGGGGGTGCCGAAATCCGCCAGGGCGGTCATGAACACCATCAGCGCTCCGGCCGCAATGGAGGGCATTACCACAGGGACCGTCACGGTGAGCAGCCGGCGGAGTTTTCCGGAGCCGAGGTTCTCCGCGCATTCCTCCACGGAACGGTCAATAGAACCCATAGCGCCGGAGACATACAGGTAAACGTAAGGGAACAGCTTCAGGGTGAACACCGCACAGATACCGCCCATGCCGTAGATACTGGGCATCTGGAACCCAAACAGATTGCTCAGCCACTGCGTGACCACGCCGGCATTGCCGAACAAAATGATCCAGCTGTAAGCCCCCAGGAACGGCGGACACATTAGAGACAGGATGATCAGCACATGCCAGATGGTTTTGCCGGCAATATTGAACCGGGTCATCAGGTACGCCATGGGGACACCAATGAGGATACTGGTAATGGTGGGAATCAGGCTGACCTTCAGGCTGTTCCCCAGGGCCTGGTAATAGTACTTCTTGGTGAAAAAGCGCTGGAAATTGTACAGGGTAAAACCGTCTTCCTTCGCGGATTTGAAGCTGTTGACCACAAGCGTGGAGAACGGATAGATCAGAAACAGCAGAAACACCGCAAAGATCAGCAGCTTGACCCAAAACCAGAAATCCTTATATATGGGCGCGCCACTTTTCTTTTTCAGCATGAGAGTACCTCCTGGGTTTCCTTGCAGTAAAGACTGACTTGGTTGGGATTGAACGCCACATGCACCTGCTCGCCATCAGGCCGGGCACTGTCCACATCCTTGGTGTATTCGTTCAGCTCCAGGATCTGCCCGTTATGCAGTTCCACCTCATATTGGATGAAGTCGCCCAGGAAAGTGGATAGGTTGATCTTGCCGGGGATACCCACATCGGCAAAGGACAGCTGCTCCGGACGGGCGGACAGAACGGCCTCCCCGGTATAGGGCTTGCGCAGCCGCATCCGGATGGCATAGTCCGCGCCGGTCATCTGCACTGCGGCACCGGCGGGATCCTCCCCGGATACCGTGCAGTCTATGAAATTGGAAACGCCGATGAAGTTTGCCACAAAGGGATTGGCGGGCTTGCGGTAGATTTCGTCGGGAGCGCCGATCTGCATGATGTTGCCGTCTTTCATAACGGCGATCCGGTCGGAAATTGCCAGAGCTTCCTCCTGATCGTGTGTCACATAAATCGTGGTGATTCCCAGACGGCGCTGGAGCTTTTTGATGGTTGTGCGCATCTGCACCCGAAGCTTGGCGTCCAGGTTGCTAAGAGGCTCGTCCATCAGCAGAACCCCCGGCTCAATGACAAAGGCTCTGGCCAACGCCACACGCTGCTGCTGGCCGCCGGACAGCTCATTGGGCTTGCGATCCTTCAGCGCGTCGATCTGTACCATTTTCAGCGCCTCCGCCACCCGGGGCGCAATCTGATCCTTGGGAACCTTGCGGGCTTTCAGACCATAGGCTACGTTTTCCGCCACGTTCAGGTGCGGGAAAATCGCGTAATTCTGGAACACCATGCCAATATCCCGCTTATGGGCCGGGACATTGTTGATGACCTTTTCATCAAAGCAGATTTCACCGCCGTCCACCGTGTTGAATCCGGCGATCATTCGCAGAAGGGTTGTTTTCCCGCAGCCGGAAGGACCCAGCAGGGTAAAAAATTCTCCCTGTTTGATTTCCAGGCTGATCCCGTTCACGGCGGTGAAATCGCCGTATTTCTTAACGGCATTTTTAATGATAACGGAATGGCTCATGTATGTTTCCTCCTGAATATTGGTTAAGGGTGCCCCGATGGAATTCGGGACACCCTTAAATTTGTTGAGTACCGGTTACGGATTAACCGACCAGGGCATCCTTCCATGCGTCCACGATTTCCGCCTTGTTAGTGGCGGCGTAATCGAAGTTATAGCTCATAATGGCAAAGTCGCTCAAAGCGGGCAGACCCTCGGGAGTTACATCGGAACGGATGGGACGGCGGCCGTAGTCCACATTCTGGGCAGTCTGGCATTCGGCAGACAGCACAAATTCCACGAACAGCTCTGCCAGTTCCTGATTGGGGCAGTCCTTTACGATAGCGACGCCATCAGGTACAGCGGAGGTTCCGTCGGCGGGATAGACGATGGCCAGATGGCCGGTTTCACTGGTGTCATATTGAACAGCAGCCTTCTCCAGGGTGATACCGATGGGGTATTCGCCACTGTCTACGTTCTTGTGCGCACCAGAGGAGCCGGACTGAATAACCAGATTGCCGATCAGACTCTGTACAAATTCCCAACCGGAAGCATAGTCATCATCGGCCTCGCCGTAGATCATCAGCATGGTGCAAAGCTGGGTAAAGGCGGAACCGGAAGAAGCGGGATCAGCAAATGCGATTTTGCCTTCCCACTTGGGGTCGGCCAGGTCCTTCCAGGTCTGGGGGATATCCTCCTCGGCCACCAGATCGGTGTTTACCAGAAATACCATGGGCAGGGGAGACTCGCCGATCCAGTAGTAATCGGGATCATACAAAGAAGAATCCAGAAGATCGATGCAGGAAGGCTTGTAGGGCTGGAAATACTCCTTGTAAGCAGCCAGAGAGTCGGCTCCGCCGCCCCACAGAACATCCGCCATAGGCGCCGCGGATTCCGCAGCAATCCGGTTCAGCAGGTTGCCGGTGCCGTCGGCAACAACCTCTACCTTGACATTGGGATACTTTGCTTCAAACATGGCAACGCCAGCATTCAGGGGGTCGGAGTCATGGGGAGAGTAAATCGTCAGGGTGCCGGAATAATCCTCTGGTGCCTTTTCAGCAGTTACCTCCTCCGTGGCCTCGGTGGGGGCAGCAGTGGGGGCTGTGGTGGGGGCATCCGTCACCTGGGTTTCGTTCTCCTCGCTGCCGGACGAGCAGGCAGCCAGGCTGAACAGCATGACACATGCCAGAAGCAGAGCCAACATTTTCTTCATTTTTTCTTTTCTCCTTACTTATGTAAAATTTGAATGGTAATATGTACCATTTGCTATACTATAGCACAGCAATTTGCACAATGCAAGAGGAATTTTTACAAATTTCTTTTTTATTTTTTCGCTAAACATTCTGAAATCAGACAGGCTGCATCCTGTCCGTCATGCGGGAAAGCGGGAAAAGCGGTGCCGTCACGGATAAACGGTACACAGGTTTTCGGCTTCCTGCTTTCAGCCTATTTCTTCAATATACGAAATGTAATCCAGTGACCGTAGGGCTTCGATGATCTCGCTGTGTTTTTTGTATCGTTTTAATTCCTGGCTGCTGATGGTGAAATAGACCGTGTATACGCTGAGGCCAGAGTTTAGGTAGGCCGGATTGAACTCAATATCGTCAATTCGCATTCCCAGACGCCGAATCGTCGCGGTGAAGTAGCGCAGATCGGTTTTGCTTTTCAGCTCCAGGTGAACTTCAAAGTGATTGGATTTATCCTTCAGATACTGTTCTATGGCGGGAAAGCAGGACAGGCTGCACAGCAGTGCGGCATACGCCAGCAGCGCCGCCGTATACAGCCCCATACCGATGGCAATGCCCACAATGCCGCAGGCCCAAAGTCCGGCGGAGGTGGTCAGCCCCTTGATCTGGCTTCTGGAGCTGAACAAAATCGAGTAGCCGGAAATCATGGACGCGCCTATAACGGTGGCCGCCGTGATCCAGGCTGCGGAGTATCCGCTGCTCAGCAGATACATCTCAATAATGGCGGCGGTAGTGGATGCCAGAGAGATCGCAACGAACGTACGCAGTCCCGCGCAATGCCGTTTGCTGGATCGCTCGCATCCGACGATGGAAGATAAAACGACGGAAAGCGCGATTCGAAGAAAGATGGAGCCTGTGTTCAGCTGGCAGGCCCATGGCCCCAGCCAGGCTGCGATAGGATCCGATGTCATAGTTGTCTCCTCCTGTGTGCTGTGTTGGTGTGGAAGCTGCTCAGCGCCGCAATCTGCTCCTCTGCCGCGTCCAGAAACGCCTGTTCCTCTTCCGAAACGGTGTCCCGGGGCATCTCCTGCTGAATGGCCTGAATCCGCTGAATCAGCAGCTCCACTGCAGACTGAGGCTGCCCGTTTTCCTCCAGTTCTCCGGCAGGCACAATATCTTCCAGTTTGGTGGAATAGGACCTGGAAAGATACAGAGCCAGCTTCGCGCAGCCCGGGCCGATCAGCTCATACAGTACGCTGGAGGACAGGATCACGGTTTCCAGAGCGACGCCTGTCTCCCCGCCCAGGGTTCTGGCCCCCAATGCCGCCAGACCAATGGCTACACCCGCCTGGGGGATCAGACCAAGGCCCAGGTAATTGCGCACCTCTTTTGGCTTCCCGGTTACAAGGCAGCCCAGAAACGCGCCGGCATATTTTCCGACGATTCTCGCGAAAAAGTAAGCGACGCCGACCAGCAGCAGCGGCGTTCGGCCCACAGTCGCGGAGGTATCCGCCAGGGCGTCCAGCCGGAAGGACAGGCCGGATCGGACAAAAAACAGCAATAGAATCGGGGGCGTAAAGTAATTGAGCTGCTTGAACAGCTTTTCGTCATGCGTCGTGTTGATGTAGACGGTGCCCATGGACATGCAGCCCAGCAGCGGCGAAACATCCAGCAGGGCGCAGATGCCGCAGAATGCGAACAGCAGGGAAATGGACACGATCAGCCGGTTGTCCTTGGAGCGCTTTTGCATCATCGCCTTCAGGAAAATGCCGAACAGTCCGCCCAGAAGCAGGACGCCGAGATTGATCAAAAGGGGTTTCAGAATGCTGATAATTCCGAAATGAGCGGAGTCTGTACCTGCGGCAAGGGCCAGGGAGATCGCAACACTGTACTCCAGCAGCCCCACGACGTCATCCAGCGCCACCACCTGCAGAAGCGTATCCACAAAGTCCCCATGGGCGCGGGTCTGCCGAATGGTCATCATGGTGGAGGCGGGAGCTGTAGCGGAGGCCAGGGCGGATACAATGACGGAAAAGACCAGGTCAATCCCCAGCACGCAATAGGTGACGAAAAAAACCGAAACGGTAGCAAGGAATGCCTCCAAAACCGTGATGATCACCACTTTCATCCCGTTTTTCTTCAATGTGGAGAAGGTGAAAAATTCGCCGGTGCTGAACGCGATAAACGCCAAAGCGATATCCGGCAAAAAATCCATCCCGTCGATGACCGTTTCCGGAACCAGATCCAACGCATACGGCCCAATTACAATGCCAGTCAGAATATACGCGGTGACATTGGGCAGGCGCAGCCGTTTGGTCAGGCGTGTCATGGCGAAGCCCAAAAACAGCATCAGCGCGATGGAGATAATGATGGCGGCGGCGGAGTTGGTCTGCGCCGTGGTTCGTATCAGCTGACTCAGCATAGGCACCCTCCTTTCCGGGCATGGGCGGCAGAAGGAAATCTGCGGCGGCTGCCCGCAAAAAGGAACAATCTGTCTGGCATTGGAAATTCCTCCTTGATGTTTCTGCAAGTATATGATATACTGCATGAGAAATAAAAGCAAATTATGGTTTTTTTGAATCCTATTCAGAAAAATTATGGAGGGTTCTATGCTAAGTGTAAAACTGAAAACGCTGCTTGCGGTTGTGGAGCAGCGCAACTTTACAAAAGCCGCCCAGCAGCTTGCCCTGACCCAGCCGGCGGTCAGCCACCATATCGATCAGCTGGAGCAGGAGTTCGGCGTTACCCTGTTTATCCGGGGAAAGGGCGGATTGAAGCTCACCGACGAGGGAGAAATTGTGGTGCAGTATGCCCGCAGAATGGCCGCGCTGTATGACCGGCTTCAACAGGATCTGATCAACGCGGAGAGGCAGATCACCAAGCTGCGGGTCGGCATTACCCATACCGCGGAAAGCAATCTGACCGCGGAGGTTCTGGCCAGATGCAGCGGAGAATCCAGCGGTCTCAGCATTACAATTCTTACGGATACCATAAATCATCTTTATGAAATGCTGGAGGATTATGAAATTGATCTGGCGATTGTAGAGGGACACACCGGCGGCCATGACCTGAATTCACTGGTGCTGGACACCGACTACCTTGTGTGCGTCATGTCCAACGGCAACCCCCTGGCCCGAAATACCGTGATTACGCTGGATCAGCTGAAGAAGGAACGCCTGATTCTGCGCCTGCCCACCTCCGCCACGCGGATTCTGTTTGATTCCACTCTGCGCAGTCTGAATGATACGCCGGATGATTATAATGTTGCCATTGAAATGGACAATGTAGCTGTCATCAAGGATTTGGTTCGCAAGAATTTAGGCGTGTCGGTACTCCCCAAAAGCGCCTGCGTCAAGGAGCTGCGCAAGGGAAAGCTGACCGCTTTGCCGATTGAAAATCTGAGCATGGTACGGGAAACGCGAATTGTATACAACCGGGATTTTGCGCATAAGCAGATTTTGCAGGAAATCACCAGGGTTTACCAGGAGACGGTTAAAACATACCGGTAATCGGGCGTGATTCCAATGAAAGCGTGTTTCCCGCTGTCTAACTCTTGCGAAAATGGGAATTCTGTTATATAATTGGAAAAAGCTTGACATGGAGGGAACACATGGATTTTAAGGTGTTGGCCGTGGGGGATGTAGTGGGCAATCCCGGCCTGGAACGGGTTCGCCGGAATCTGTGGCGGATGAAGAAAAAACATAGTGCGGATTTCGTGGTGGTCAACGGCGAGAACGCCGCCGTGGTGGGCATTACCCCCAATCAGGCGGAGGATATTTTGAATGCCGGGGCGGATGTCATTACCATGGGCAACCACACCTGGGGCAAGCGGGAGATCGTAGCGTACATGGATGACTGCTCACGAATTCTGCGGCCGGCCAACTATGCGCCGCAGGTTCCCGGCCGGGGCTGGCGGGTGTTCGGGACAAAGGCCGGCGATGTAGCGGTGATAGATCTGATTGGCCGGTGCAATATGGACTTTGGCCCGGACAATCCGTTTTTAATGGCCGATCAGCTTCTGAAGCAGATTCAGGCGAAAATCATTCTGGTTGAGCTGCACGCAGAGGCTACCTCTGAAAAACTGGCCATGGGCTATATGCTGGACGGCCGGGTCAGCGCCGTCTGGGGCACTCACACCCATGTGCCCACGGCGGACGCCCGGGTTCTGCCCGGAGGTACGGGCTATGTGACGGATCTGGGCATGACCGGCCCGAGGGAATCGGTGCTGGGCATCCGGCCGGAGCTTTCCATCGCCAAATTCCGGGGAGATCTGACGGAACGCTATCGCTGGGCAGACGGACCAACCAAAATGGAGGCGGTGCTTTTTACCCTGGACGCCGCCACAGGAACATGCCGGAAGGCAGAAAGAGTAGACGAATGGGACTGAAGATTTTACACAGCGCAGACTGGCATCTGGATTCCCCGTTTGGGGGATTTACAGAGGAGCAGCGGTTATTCCTGAAACAGCAGCAGCGGGAGATTCCCGGCAAGGTGGCCAGCCTGTGCCTTCGGGAGAGCTGCGACCTGGTGCTGCTGGCCGGCGACCTGTTTGATGGAAAGGCCAGCCGGGAAAGCATCGATATTTTGAAGCGGGAACTGAAGAATTGCGGGATACCGGTGCTGATTTCCCCCGGTAACCACGATTTTTGCGTCCCCGGCAGCCCCTGGCTGGAGGAAGACTGGCCGGAAAATGTTCATATTTTTACCGGAAGTCTGGAATCCGTGACGCTTCCGGAACTGGACTGCCGGGTTTATGGCGCGGGTTTTACGGGTATGGACTGCCCCGGCCTGCTGGAAAATTTTCGGGCGAAGCGGGATATGCGGTACAGTATTGCCGTACTCCATGGAGACCCTGTGCAGAAGGATTCCCCCTATAACCCCATCACGGCATCCCAGGTGCGGCATTCCGGTCTGGATTACCTGGCGCTGGGGCATATCCATAAGGCAGGCGCCCTGCGCGCCGGCGATACTCTTTGCGCCTGGCCGGGCTGCCCCATGGGCCGGGGCTGGGACGAAACGGGGGAAAAAGGTGTGTGTATCGTCACGCTGTCCGATTCCACCGATATTCAGGCGGTGAGTCTGAACACCCCGCGATTCTATGAAATCGAGGTGGATATCGGCGAGGATGCGGCGGCGGCCCTGGAAGCGGCGCTGCCAGGAGTTGGAAGCCGCGATTTTTACCGCATTTCTTTGAAAGGCTGCGGTGAAGCGGATGTGCCGGCGCTGAAAAAACGATTCTCCGCCTTTCCCAATCTGGAGCTGCTGGACAGGACGGAAACGCCCTTGGACATCTGGGCGGATGCCGGGGAGGATACCCTGGAGGGAGTCTATTTCCATATCCTGCGCAAAAGAATGGAGACAGAGCCGGAAAACGCGGAACGCATTCAACTGGCGGCGGAAATTTCCCGCCGTCTGCTGGAGGGACGGGAGGTGAATCTGTGAGAATTTACCGAATGACAGCAACCTTTGGAAAGCTGGAGCATGAAACGTTGACGCTGGAACCGGGGCTGAACATTGTGTCGGCTCCCAATGAATGGGGAAAAAGCACCTGGTGCGCCTTTCTGCTGTCCATGCTTTACGGCATGGACACCCGAGCCAAAACAACCAGAACCGCATTGGCGGACAAGGAGCGCTATACCCCCTGGTCGGGCAGTCCCATGGAGGGGCGCATCGATCTGAACTGGAACGGCCGGGATATCACCATAGAACGCAGAACCAGGCGGCGGGTGCCGCTGGGAGAATTCGCGGCCTATGAAACGGATTCCGGTGTGCCGGTAGAGGAACTGACGGCGGCAAACTGCGGACAGCTGCTGCTGGGAGTGGAGCAGACGGTATTCCGCCGGGCGGGATTTATTCGCCATGCCGATTTGCCCGTCACACAGGATGAGGCGCTACGCCGCAGACTGAACGCTCTGGTTACGACCGGTGATGAAAGCGGAGCCGGAGACCGCCTGGCGGAAAAGCTGAGGGAACTGAAAAACCGCTGCCGCTATAACCGGGTGGGCCTGCTTCCTCAGGCGGAAGCGGAGCGGGATGCGTTGAAATCAACGCTGGCAGAGCTGGAAGCGCTGGAGGTTCAGTCTAAGAAGCTGAAAATGCGGCTCGATGAGGTGAAGACCGGACTGAGTCGGCTGAGCAACCACCAGCAGGCGCTGGCCTATGCCGAGGCGGAGGCCAATGCCGGGAAAATGGCCCAGGCACGGGATGACCGGGATCGGGCGGAACAGGAGCTGCGGGAGCAGGAGACAGCCTGCGCCACGCTGCCGTCCCGGGAGGAGGCAGAACAGAAGCTCCGGGAGCTTCGTGCTTTTCGGGATCAGTGGAACGCAATTCAGATGGAGAAGCGTATGCTGCCGGAAGTACCCCAGGCACCTCAACTGCCTGCGCCATTTTCGGGAATGTCCCCGGAGGATGCCCGGGAGATGGCAGGCAGGGACGGGGAGGACTACGCCGCTGCCTCTACCGCGAAAATGCCCGGGCTGCTGGTGCTGCTGGGAGCTGCAGGCATGGTTTCGGGAGTTGTGCTGGCGATTCTCAGGATTTATGTTCCGGCGGCTGCGGCTGCCGCTGCCGGGATAGCGCTGCTGCTGTGGGGCATGTATGACCGCCGTTCCCTGAAAAAGCAGACAGAGACGCTATTGACAAAATATGGGAATTCCCATTATCAGCATTGGGCAGATCCCATTGACGACTTTGACAAGAGCGTGGAACGCTACAACGCCGCCATGAAGGAATATCGGGATTCCAGCGGAGATGTGGAGGTACGGCTGATGGTGCTGCGCAAGCGGCGGGATTCCCTGTGCGGCGCGCAGGAGCCGGACGCGCTGCTGGACTTCTGGCAGCAGGTGCAGAGCCAGTGGGATGCTTACCACACCGCCCGCCGGGAATTGCAGCGGGTTCAAAGTCATTTGGATACGCTCAGCACCATGCTCAAGCCCGTGGAACGGCCCCCGTTGCCGGATGATTTGACCTATACCGAAGCGGACACCGTCCGGCTGCTGTCGGACTATGCGGTGGAGCAGCAGCGGCTTCAGAACCGTCTGGGGCAGTACCAGGGGCGGATGGAAGCTCTAGGGGAGAAAGCCCGGCTGCAAAGCCAGCTGGAGCAGTCCAACCAGCGGATCGGGAAACTGGAGGATACCTATGCCGCCCTGACCCTTGCTCTGGAGACACTGGCGGAGGCCCGGGCGGAGCTGCAGCGGCGGTTCGCGCCCCGGATTGTCAAGCGGGCGCAGGAGCTGCTGGCGGCAATGACGGAGGGACGCTACCACAGTCTGACCATGGGGCCGGATTTTTCCCTCCAGGCCGGAGCAGGGGAGGAGAGTACCCTTCGGGACTGCCTGTGGCGCAGCGACGGCACCATGGATCAGCTTTACCTGGCGCTGCGGCTGGCGGTAGCGGAGGCCTTGACCCCGGATGCGCCGCTGGTGCTGGATGACGCGCTGGTACGCTTTGACGACCAGCGCATGAAAGCAGCAGTGGAAATTCTAAAGGAAACAGCAAAGCAAAAGCAGGTGATCTGCTTCACCTGCCAGGGACGGGTAGCGGAGGCGTTACAATCGCCTCTGTGAACTTCGGGATTGATGCAGGATTGGGGGCGTTCCCTGAAAAACCGGAAATGCACAAGCAATTTCCGTTTTTCCCCTGCAGCAGGCAAA
>CAZUAN010000029.1:0-16281 GCA_964618385.1 uncultured Oscillospiraceae bacterium
TTCCATCCCGGTGCTGGAGCTGGAGCTGCCGGTGATGAGCGAATGGGACTATACCCGGCTGAAGATCGCCCCCTGCCGCTACTACGGCTCCACGAAAACGGACGACCTGGTGATCTGCGGCCATAATTACACAAGGCACTTCGGAACGCTGAAAAACCTCCAGGCGGGGGACTTGGTTTTCTTTACGGACATGGACGGCGTGACCATTTCTTATGAAGTGAAAGAAGTGGAAACCCTCCAGCCCACCCAGATTACAGAAATGATTGAAAGCGGCTATGACCTGACCCTCTACACCTGTACCTACGGCGGACAAAGCAGGGTGACGGTAAGGTGTGACAGAACGAAAACAGGCTGACCGTGACAGGCAGGAGCCGGGAGGTGAGAAGAATGAGCGCAGCAGGCGAAAAGAAAATAACTCCCGGATACCGCTTCGGAAAGCTGACCGTGACGTCTGACACCGGCAAGCGGAAAGGCGGCTATATCGTCTGGAACTGTACCTGCGACTGCGGCGGCTCCATTGAATTGGATGTCCGAAAGATTCAAAGAGGGACGGCGCTGGACTGCGGCTGTGAGACAAAAGTGAAACCCGGACAGCGGGACCTGACCGGGATGCGGTTTGGGAAACTGGTGGCCATCTCCCCCACAGAGGAACGGAAATATCATACCACGGTCTGGCGGTGTGTCTGCGACTGCGACAAGGTGGCCTATGTTCCGGCCAGCCAGCTGCTCTCCGGCTATGTGAAAAGCTGCGGCTGCTTAAGCCACCCTCCGCTGAAGGACTATGTGGGCAAACGCTTCGGAATGCTCACCGTGATCTCCTATGTGGAAAAGCGCGACGGGCAGCATATCTGGCGCTGCCGGTGCGACTGCGGGAACGAGACGGAGGTGCGGCAGACCTATCTCCAGTCCGGGCATACCATCAGCTGCGGCTGCGCCCAGGCGGATATGATCCGGAAAAACCTAAAATTGGTGGACGGCACTTCGGTGACAATGTTGGAAGCCATCAAAAATGGGCTGGTGAGCAGCAGGAACACCAGCGGCTATACCGGCGTATACCGGGAGGCCAGAAACGGGAAATGGGTCGCGCAGATCACGTTCAAGAGAAAGACCTATTATCTGGGTTCCTATGACAAAATCGAGGACGCCGTGAATGCCCGGAAACGCGGCGAGGAGATGCACGACAACTTCCTGGAATGGTATTACAGCGCTTATACTGATATTTCATAAAAATGTTTCATTCGAAGATCCGATTCGAGTGCCTATGAAATGTTTGTGAATGATATGCTGTGGATATTGATTTCATACCGTATGTGAAGTACACTATAAAAATAGAATCTTTTTTTGAAAGAGGCGCGTTTGCCATATCATACCGTTCTTATACGATTTCTGGATAAAATAGTTTCCTTTTATTCAGAAGGCATCACCTTACGGCGCTGTCATTTTTGGTATTTTCGGAACAGAAAATACCAAAAATTCGTCTTATAGGATCTTCCGCTACTCAAAAAATCGGGGCACATCTGTTTCCAATGCAGACACACTTTTGAATAATCTTTAGAAGACGGTTTCTTTCCGGGCCGATTTGTGATATAATAACAAACATAATTAAGGCTTAGACCGCTTTACTTAATCAATCAGCTGTTAAATCTGCAAGTATGTTGCGCATAAAAGGAGAACCGGTTATGCAGGAACCACATGAGAAAAGGATGTTGCGGATCGCGATTTGTGATGACAGTCCGCTGATGCTGGAGCATCTTCGTGATCTGGTCCAACAGGTGTTTTCATCCGAGTGGCAGGTATCCATTACATGTGACACTTCGCCACGGAAGCTTTTATCCAATAGATTGGGTTTCCAAATTGCAGTGCTGGATATCCAGCTGTTAGACAGCAGCGGGATCGATATTGCAAAAACAATGCTCACACAAAGTCCCAACTGCCGGATTATCTTTGTCAGCGGATTCCCCCGCTACGTCAGTGATGTATATGACGTTCCCCATGTGTGTCTGGTTTTGAAGGAACAGTTGGATGCGCAACTGCCAAAATTTCTGTTGCGTGCCGCCATAGAAGTAACTTCTCGGGAGGATCAGCCAATATCCATCCGTGTAAAAGGCACATACCAACAGCTGCGCGTTACGGATATCTGCTTTCTGGAGCGCAAAGGACATATTACATTCATCCATATGCGATCCGGACCGCCGATTCAGACGCGGTCTAAGCTGGATGAACTCTTGTTTTGTATCGCCAATTGGCATATGTGCCGATGCCATGTTAGTTACGCAGTAAATCTCCAGTATGTGGAGGCCTTGCAGGAGCGGGATTTCGTGTTGCAGGGTGGAAAGAGTATCCCGATCAGCCGAATCAACATGCCCGCAGCGAAATCTGCGTTTTTCCGCTATCTTCGGGAAACTGTATAATTAAAAAGTTCTGGGAAGCAGGCGGTTTTGCCTGCTTCCCAGAACTTTTAGTAAAAGCACTCATTCGAATCAGGAAAAAGAAAGCGTCAATGTAGCATCAAATTTTCCGTCGTGGTATGCGGTGTCAAGGGAGCCGTGATACTGATGTGCCAGCCGTTTCAGTATTCCCAGTCCTAGCCCATGGAGGCGAAGGGGGTCTGATGACTGCTTTTGAACCGGAGCATTGGCGGAATTGGCACAGCAGATGATCAGGCAATTGCTCCGCACCATGGTTTTCAGCTCAATCTCCTTTTCCCCCGCGTTACAGCTCAATGTCCCTTGCATGCTGTTATCCAACAAATTGGAAAAAGCACTGCATAAATGACTGCTCTCAATGGGAATGTCCGGTGGAAGCTCTGCCTGGATATTCAGACATATACCCATATCCCGGCAGACACGAGCTTTGTCGGACAAGACGGCGTCCACCATTAAATTCGCGCAGTATTTTGGGCCAACCTTGTTCTGAATTTCATTTTTCAGCTGATCCAGTTGCTGCCGTACCTGAGCTTTTTCCCCCTGTTCCAGCAGATAATAGGTGGCCTGAAGCTGATTGCTCAAATCATGGCGGATTTGATTGATAGCCAGAATGTTATCCTGCATCTGCCTGTAGTAGCTTGCCTGAATATTCATCTGCTCCTCTGCCAGAGAAACCTGCTGTTTTAACTGTTCTCCCCTCTGCACCTTTCGAATCCCTACAAAGAAGGTAATATCCGCAATAACAGAAAGGGTAATTGCCAGGAAAAATCCTACTTTCAGGTCTCCAAGTCCGCCGGCCATTGGAATCAAGTGGTTCAGCAGATTGACCATGATTCCCTGGCTGATGGGGATCGGCAAAAACAGAAGCGCCCAAGGGGATAACTTAGGGATAATAAGAAATTTTTTCAGAAATACATAAGAAAAATACATGGACGGGACGGAAACCGCAAGACAAATCAGGCTCATAATCGCATTTCCGTAGGATGAGGTCTTGTTAATCAGATCCGCCGCCTCGTATCCCAGCGCCTCCCCGATTGGGTAGGCAATCAGACCCAGGAGAAAATATGCCACAAGCTGTGCGCCCAGCAGAACGGTCATGGTCAGAAGGGCTCGCAGGCGGCTGCCCTTATCGGCAAATAAAAACGAAGTGACCAGCAGTATAGCAACCACCGTGACATCCACCGCCACAGTGGACGTTAAAACATAGTTGTTAATGACCCATAATACGGTGGTGCTGCCGGTACAGGCAAATGCGTAGAGCCAAGGATGGGGAATTACTGCGCTTTTGCACACAAGATAGTTCTGATACAGCGTCCCCAGAGGGATGATCAGCAGATTGGCAAGAAAATAAGGCAGCATAGATTGTCCTCCGGTAGACTCAAACTTCATCCATGCACAAAATCAGTGTCAAATCAAACACACCCGCTTGGCAGGATGTCTCCAGGTTCCCATGATATTGTCCGGCAAGCCGCTGCAGGATATCCAGACCCAGTCCATGCTTGCGCATCAGGTCAGAGGATCGCTCTTTTGAAAGCGGGGCGGCGGAATTGAGGCACCGGATCGTCAGGAATCCCTTTCGCGTGACGGCACTCAGGCTAATATATGGTTCCTCGCAACCGCTTTCCAGGGCGCCATGGATACTGTTATCCAGAATATTGGAAAAGGCGCTGCACAAATGGGCGTTTTCTATGGACATTTCTGACGGTATCTCTATGGCCAGGGATAGCCGGATTCCCTTCTCCCGGCAAATCCGCATTTTTTCTGTAAGAACGGCATCCACCATCAGATTATTGCTGTAGCTTGGTCCGACCTGTTCCCGAATGCTCTTCTGCAGTACATCCAGCTGCTTACGTGCCTGGCCCTGCTCCCCTTTTTCCAGGAGGTGGTAAGCCGCTTGCAGCTGGTTGTTCAGATCGTGGCGGATTTGATTGACTGTGAGAATATTGTCCTGAAGCTGGCGGTAGTAGGTGGTTTGGGTATTGAACTGCTCTTCTGCCATACGGATCTGATTTTTCAGCTGGCTGGCCTTCCGCATTTTTTCGATGCCGATGAAGAAGCCGATATCGGCGGCAATACTGAAAAGGATCCCCACTGCCATTGTTATCCAGATACCGGAAACCTGATAGCTGTATGGCGTCAGCCGTACTACAACATTTACCAGGATTGCCTGGCTGACCGGAACCGGCAGAAACAGCAGCAGCCCTTCCGGCAGCGCATGTCCGCTCAGAAGGAACCGCAGAATGCGATAGCACAAATATTGGGTTGGGAAAATCACGCAACTCGAAATGAAGGACATAAGCGCATGAACCAGAGTATGCGCATCTCCCATGTCGGCAAAGGGAATGCCCCAGGCATATGCCAGCCGGGATACCAGTGTGGCTAATGCGAAGACAGATAAAAACATGTCACCCAGATACACAATGAGGCTCAAAACAGCAATCAGCTTCTGTTTTGGCTTTGCCCAGCAGATGGTCAGAACGGACCACACCAGATTTGTCATAAACTCGATCAAGGAGGACGGTGCCGGAAGAATGTAGTTGTTCAGTATCCAGAAAATGTACCCTGCGCAAACGCACGTAAATAGGTATTTTCGGGGATTTTTCATCTGTGCGGTTCTGCAAACAAAGATCAACATGATAACAGTGCTGGGAAGCACGCAAAGGCAGTTAACGAGAAAAACCAGAACAGTGTCCATGTTTTCCCTCCAAAACAAGGCTTTTCCATTTCAGTATAACCGCATTTCCCCCTATTTTCAAGAATGAAATGGTGAAAGGTGTCATAATTGGTCGAAGAAATGTCATAATTGGTAAAAGCGGCAGGCATGTTAGATGTTATAATAGGAGGGAAGGAAACCCGCAGGAAAATCGCGGTAGATGAAATCAACAATCAGGTTAATGGAGGTTACCGTATGGATTGCCGAAACAAATGCCCCCCGGTCCAGGAAGGCAGAATAATTTATAACAGTGCCTTTTCTGCCTTCGGGTTATCTCTGCAGGGCGCGTCCCATGCGTGTGCGGATCCGCCGGTCCCCTGTCAGGACTATAATGGCCTGTTCTATTTAGAGGGTGCGGATATCTTAATTGCAGCCATTGCGGACGGAGTGGGCAGCTGCTCCCTGTCCCACTGGGGCGCGTACAAAGCTGTACGGACAGTTTTGGGAAGCCTGAAGGCCGGACTGGAGGCCATGAGCGGCGGCGAAAAGCTGGTTCTGACCCATGAATGGAACGACAAGATCAAGGAACTGCTGAATGGCGCATTTGCAAAAGCCAGAGCAGCGGTGGAGAACCTGGCCGACGAATCCGGAGAATTGACCACAAATTTCCAGTCTACTCTGACGGCGGTAATCTATGACGGAGAAAATTTGCTCTATGGACATGTGGGCGATGATGGGATTGTAGTTCAGGCCCAGGACGGCACCGTACATATGGCAACCCTGCGGCTGAAAGGGGAGGAGGCAAGCAGTGTCTATCCCCTGCAATCCGGTGAGAAGGCTTGGCAGTTTAGCCGAGCGGATAGACCCATTGCCGGCTTCTTCATGGCGACGGATGGCGTTCTGGACGCATTCGTTTCTGCCCGGCAGGACTTCTTTGGGATCAATTACAGCAACGGCGTGAATTACGCCTTTATGGAGGAGGGAATCTATACCCTGGCGAAGAATTCCAGAGATGCTACCCAAAAAGCTCTGACCCGCTATAAGAACTATATGCTGAGCGCATCTTATCGGGCCGCCGTCACTGACGATCTGACTCTGATCGCTGTGGTGTCCAACCGCCTGATTGCCAAGGCAAAACGTCCTGTATTCGATGATAAAATCTTTCAGATCATTCAGCAAGAGAGTAATCTGCGTAAACGGCTGCTCCTAGATCACCGGGAAATCCCCCTCGCCCACCTAGGAGACAGCGCTGGTACCGGCGATGAAAAAAGCACAGATCCTTCGGATCTGGATTCGCCACCCCATCGTGTTCCAAGCCCTTGCCCGGTTCCCCAGCCTGTTCCAAGCCCCTGCCCGGTTCCTCATCCTCGTCCTACTCCGATTACGCCCCCAAAACCGAAGCCTTCCCGCAAAAAGAACCCGCCGGCGAAGCCCTTTGAGGTTTTGGCTGTGTTTTTGGCGCTTCTGATTGTGTTCGGGATGGGCTTCTACATCAGCCGGACTTTCTTCCTCCCTGTTTCCCCGGAGGAATTCCGGGAAATGGAGCGGTCCCGGGATGACTATGCCAGAGCATACGAGGAGCGGGACCGGCAGTATGCCGACCTGGTGGAGAGGGTTGCCGACCTGGAGCAGGCGCTTCAAGCAGCCCGGAATGCAAACAGCGCGCTGGAAGGGAGAAACCAGGCACTCACCCAGAAAAACCAGGAACTGGAGGAGGCCCTCCAGCAGGCCCAAGCAGAGGCTGCCGAAGCATCGGCTCCAATGCCCGATCAGAAGTAAATAACATCGATATGATGTTATGATCGAAACAAAAATAGGAGGAAATTTATTATGATGGAAATCAGCAATCCTGGCGATAAGCACATTGCGTGCGCATTAGTGGTGGACACTTCCGGATCTATGAGCTATGGTCGGGCAATGGATGAACTCAACGATGGCCTGCGGGCCTTTGGCGAAGCACTAAAGGAGGATGCCAAGGCCTCCGGCTGCGCGGATGTGTGCATTATTCAGTTCTCTACTGATGTCAAAATCATTGCCCCCTTCTCCTCAGCCCAGAATTATGCGGCACCCCAGCTGTTCGCCGGTGGCTTGACCGCCATGAATGAGGCCATTATTACTGCTCTGGATGCCATCGAACAGCGCAAGCAGGAATATCGGGCCATTGGCGTTGACTATTGGCGCCCCTGGCTGTTCCTGCTGACTGACGGTATTCCCACAGATACCGAGTTTGAGGGGGACGCCCGTCTGCGGCTGAGTGAAGCGGTCAATAACAGGAAAATTAACTTCTTCCCCATGGGCATTGGAGACCAGGCGGATATTGGTCTGCTCAGAAGCTACACCGCCGGTGGAAAAGGCATAGTGCTGAAAGCGGATAAGAACAACTTTAAGGAAGCTTTTGTCTGGCTTTCCAAGAGCATAGTCGTCAGCTCCAATGCTACCCTCAGCGATACCGATGTGAGTCTGCCCACTGTTCCCAACTCTATCATCCTTGACCTGTAGAAAACCTGCCCAAAAACGGGAAAAAGCAACCGCTGCAGCGGCCAGCTGAAGCCTGTCCTTCATATCCCCGGGCATGGCCTGCACCATGCCCGGCGCAAAAATAGAAAAGAGGATCAATTATGAATATGAATAAATGTCCCAACTGTGGAAGAATGTACTCCGATCTGATCAGCGAATGTCCGGTATGCAAAGTCAATATAGACAGTAGTACGCCGACCCAGTCCGCGTCAGTGCCTGCCACTCCCTCCCCTGCCCCATATACTCCCCCGGTCTATCAGCCATCAACATCCAACAATGATACATCCCAGCCCGCCAGCACTCCTGCCAAGGAGGAGGGCAATTGCTTTGGCTGGAGTGTCCTTGGCTTTTTCGTTCCTCTTGCCGGGCTGATTCTGTATTTCTGCTGGAAAAAAGAAAAACCCATGGCTGCCAAGGCATCTCTGAATGGAATGATTACCCGGCTGGTCATTTATGCAATCACCTTCCTTTTTAGCTTTCTCGGTGCACTTGCGGCTAATTTCTGACACATGCGGGACTCTGCTTCCCTGAGAGCGGGGACCCGCTGTACAGCTTTTCCATCGAACAGAGAGGCAGATGATTTTTTTGACCAAAACTACTTCCGCGGCAACCCTGTACAGTAAAATCATTGCGGAGCCCAAGAAGCTCCGCTGGAAAGATATATTCCTGGGCGGGAAGACAAAACACAGCCAGGGCGATACCGACTATGCTATGATTGCGGGCACCTCCCTGGATACCGTATCCACCCCCATCGGCATGCTCCAAAAATGGCAGCGCCCCTGGCTCTACCTCCGGGCGCTGGCCGCCGGGCTGATTCTCACCGCCATTTTGCTGGGCGCGGCATCCCTGTCGATCCTGGTGTATGGCGTCAGCCTTTCCCCCGCTTTGAATCTGCTGATGATCCTGATCCCGCCCTGTGTGGTTCCTATCACTTTGATGATCTTTTTCTGGGAACTGAACGCGCCTCGAGACATTTCCCTTACGGCAATGATCGGTTATTTCTTCATCGGCGGCATTCTGTCTATCCTGACTACGACCCTTCTGTACCTCGTCATCCCTACCGAGGCAATGCGTTCGGCGGCAATCTATGCGCCGATAACGGAGGAGCCGGCCAAGCTGCTGATCTCCCTGTTTCTGCTGCGGCGGCTGTACAAAAGGAAAGGAATGGTCTACGGTTTTTCCGGTCTGGCCCTGGGAGCGGCTGTGGGGGCGGGCTTCGCAGCGTTTGAAAGCGCCCAATATGCTTATAACCAGCTTCCATGGGGGTATGTAACCAGTGGTATTCAGGCCATAGTAATATATCTGACCCCGGAGATTTTGGGCGCGGTGCTGCTCTGTATTCTAATTCGCAGTATCAGCGTCATCTGCACCCATGTGCTGTACTGTGCCCCCTACGCATGTATTGCGGCGCTGAATATGGAGGGAAACGGGCAGATCTGGCGGGGCCTTTGCAGTCTGTCATTTTGGGTCTTGTTCCTTGTCTCCTGCCTCTGTCATGGGCTGTGGAATAAACTGTCCCTATCTTTCAGCTGGTGGAAACTGGGAATCCGGATTGTTATTTTCACAGCCATTCTGTGGAGTACAGCGCTCTATGGCGTACACAGATCTTTTGCCCAGCTCACAGGGAAGATTCAACGAGCCTCGACCAGCGGTGCCGTGACCCAAAGAATGCTTCAGGGCATCCGAGGTCACCACGCAGGGGTCGTTTTCGCCCTCAGCCGTCCGGAGGTTCTGATTGGCAGCGATCCCTCCTGCCAGCTCAACTACCCGGTGAGTCTGCCGGATATCGCCCCGATTCACGGCAAGCTGATCGTTCGGAACGGAGACGTCTATCTGGCGGCTCTGGGCAGTCAGGGCGGCATCACCCTCAACGGAGTCCGGCTCAAACCCATGACCGGCTATCTGGTAAATCCCGGCGATCGCATCGAGCTGGGATCAAGCGGTCAGGAATTCCTGGTAATCTAGATTTTGGCAGCAGGAGGACGCATTATGCTTTCAGAGAATGCCATTGTCAGAGGCCTGAACGGTCGGGACTATCGGCTAGGCAAACAGATCGGCGCTGGTGGAGAGGGAACCGTGTTCACCGTGGCGGGAAATACCAACCTTGTGGTAAAGATTTACCACAACGCCTCCTCCGGTCAGGAACAGAAGCTTAAATACATGGCCTGGCATCCGGTATCCAACGTAGTGGACCAGCATGGGAATAAAATCATGACTCTAGCCTGGCCCAGGGACGTTGTCTATGACAGTGGCGGGCAGTTTGCGGGATACGTGATGCCCCGGATAGCTGGCGGCATAGAAATCTTTGAGATCGAGCGGGGATGTACTGGCGCTGCGGCCAAAGCCACTTTCCCAGATTACACTTGGCGGCTGAATGTATTGGTAGCCCGGAACCTTGCTGCGGCGATCATGACTCTCCACCGGCAAAATTACGTCATCGGCGATATGAACTGCAAGAACATTATGGTCAACGCCGATGGCTCCATCAGCATGCTGGACACGGACAGCTGTGATGTGACAGATTCATCCACTAGCCATCACTATAAATGCTGTGTGGGTACCGAGGAATATCTTCCCCCGGAACTCCAAGGAGTGGACCTGCGCTCTCCCCGGGCCAGTTTCAGTGCCCAGACCGATGACTTCGCTCTGGCGATCCATATCTTCCGGCTCCTGATGGATAACCGCCATCCCTTCACCTGCCGCCAGCTGGTTCAGCCCCAAAACTCCAACCACCAGAATCAGCTTCTGCAAAATGTGGCTCAGGGTAAGTGCCCTTATATCCGCCAGATCCCGGACTTTGGCATTCCTCTGGGTGCCCCCACACTGGAAGAGATCGTGCCGGATTACATCCGGCAGGATTTTACCCGAACATTTGATTATACCGAATCCACCGCTCTCGCCCGGGTCTCCGGCCGCACCACGGCGGAAAAATGGCTGGAGGACCTGAAAAGACTTCTCCGGGAATGCGATGCTGAATTAGTCCGATGCGATCAAAACCCGGCACACTTCTACCTGCGAAGCAAAGGCTCCTGCGGTATGTGCGCCGCCCGAAAGCGGCTTGACGACAGCATAGCGGTTGATCCCCAGGAGTTGTCCGACCGTGCCTGGGCATACGCCCAGCAGGGTAATATGTCTGAAGCCGTTAAGCTTTACCACCAGGCGGCGGACCGCGGACATAGCATGGCCCAGAATAACTTGGGTGTATGCTATGAAAACGGCAAAGGAGTTTCTCCCAATATTTTGGAAGCTATAAAGTGGTACCGCAGGTCTGCTGAGCAGGGAAACGCAGATGCCCAATATAATATGGGCAGGGTCCTGTTTAACGGAAAGGGTGTAGAGAAGAATATCCATGAGGCGGCAGACTGGTTCCGAAAGGCCGCCGAGCAGGGTTGTGCAGATGCCCAAAACTGGCTCGGAGTCTGCTATACCCAGGGGGAAGGCGTTCCTCAGAACTATTTTGAGGCGGTCAAGTGGTACCGTTTGTCGGCAAATCAGGGCAACGCATATGCGCAGAACAACCTTTCATGGCGGTACGAGCTTGGCCAGGGTGTCCAAAAGGATCTGGCGCAAGCCGTAGATTGGTGCAGGAAAGCGGCGGCACAGGAACTCGAGGAGGCAAAAGCCAGGCTGCCCCAACTGGAGGCACAGCTGAGACATGCGGCTTCCAAGCACCGGTCCGGCAGGAAATTTGCTCTCTACCGGCCGGAACATACCCAGAGAGAAAGGCAGCTGCTGATTTTGGGATGGACTTGTCTTCTGCTATCCGGGATAACATTATTCTTTGGCATTGTTGAAAATATAACCTCCGGTGGAATAGATCCCTTGCGTGCGGTTCTTGTTACGGTTATCTTTGGAGGATGGATGATATACGGTCCAGTTTTAAGAAAACAATTATTTCTATTAAACCGAATAAAGACCTGGACGCCTTCTAAACAGCCATGGAAATTCTTCTATGAGATCTGGGAGGCACTTGAGTGCATGCCTAGCTTTACAATGGTTTTAATGCCTGTATTGATGCTGATAATATCTTTCTCAGGAGAAAATGGGGCAGAAGACCTTTGGTGTGAAGTACTCCTTCTTCCAATTAGTATTTACCACATTTGGTGGAGAATGTGGTGGAAACATCTGAATGTATAGAATGCACGTAAATGATGCCGTTGTTATGCTGCATTTTAAGGGTTTCCTGTCAATCAAAATCAGGAGGAATCAAATATGTATAACACAATCGCGGAAATCGAGAAAACCTTCCAGTCCGTGGGGTTGGCCTGCAAAAGCCATGATGAGGGAAACCTGTCCTTTTTGGAAACCGTATTGACCGATAAAAGCTGTACCGCCACTGCCCGTCTTATCTCCAATGGAAATGATCAGGACACCAAACTGATCACAAATGCTTTTGTGACGGTTCCGCCCCGGAAGCAGGAAGCAGCCCTTGTACTTTTGAACGAAATGAACAGATCTTTCAAATTTGCAAAATTTGTCATGGGTGACGATGGAGGGGTATATGGAGAATATGATATTCCGGCATGCTTAAACAAAAGCGGACCGGGTGCTGCCGCTCTGGAAGTCACGCTCCGTTTTGCGCAGATCATCAATGACGTGTACAGGAAGATTGTATGCGATTTGAAACTGTAACAATTTATGTGGAAAAGGAGAAACATATGAAACATCAAAAAAAGCTTGTACGCAATCCAAAGGGCTTGATTGCACTGGTGCTGCTGGCGGCGCTTTTGCTGACCGGCTGCTCCGCTACACCTGCACCGCAAAGAGTCAGTGAGCCTGCATCCGGCACGATTCTGTCCGGCTATGCACCAAAAGACGGGTCCCAAATTACCATTTACAATTCCCCAACCGCACCCTGCGTGGTTATGCTGAAGGATACCTCCGGCAGGACGCTGATCAGCTTCTTTGTTCGGGCGGGAGATACCGTTACGGTGGATGTGCCTGCCGAGAAGATGTATGTGCATTTTGCTTCCGGTCAAACATGGTATGGGGAAGACGCGCTATTTGGCAAGGAGACCACTTACAGCCAGGACGAGGACCTGACGGACTTTACCCAATACACTTGGGAATACGAATTTGATCCCAAGGCCGGCAACAATTTTGAATATGTGGAAAGCGACAATGCACCCGTTTCCCGTTCCGATCCGGAGCCGGTTTTGGACGATTATTTAGACGGATATATTGGCGATCTGACCGGCCAATGGGAAAGCGTACATCTGCAGGATGGTAACAATTCTTTGAGCGTTTCCGCGCTGGCATTTACCCAGACCATCTATAACTGCACGGAAATGACTGTCAATATGAATGTTACCATGAATGCCGGAACAAACTGTAAGGATTGGCAACTGTGGGGCAGATCCGGCAACAGTTTTGTCAAACTGGCAAAAATATATTTACCGGCAGGCGATGGATATACATCCCAAACCATCACTTTTGACACTCCGGTTACCTTTAATGCAATAGCAGTCACACCCACTATCCCGGGCGGATACTCGTGGTCCATGGGATTGAGCGTGACGGATGTTTGGACAAATCCGTAGCAGTGATATAAAAGAGAAACACACAATCATTTACAGGAGGAACCGCCAAGCCGTGGTTCCTCCTGTAAATGATGCGCTTGTTCCTTCTACATTCTGGAAACCTGATTATGAAAATCAGAAACGAATTCCAACATACGAACCGGATCTTCTACAACAAGCTAAGAACGGCAAAGAGGATGCGGAGCATGTCCAGAGCTGCCAAGTGCATTGATAACGGGCCCATGGAGAGCTTCCGGGGAATCCCGAAGCGGGAACGGTACTATGGCAGGCAGTTCACAAGCCGCAAAGAACTTGTGCAAATGATTGAGAATTATCAACAACCGCCGGGTACAGCGGAACCTGGGCATCCTGATACCAATGGAGAAGCATAACCGCTATCTGCCGGCGGCATAAGGAAAGCCTCAGAAAATGTCAGAACATTCTGTTCAGCCATTTCCTGAGGTTCTCACGGCACAGCAGTGCCGTGCATCTCAAAAGCACTTCCGGCAGCCCGGCCAGGGTCACCGGAAACAGAAAAATAGTCCCGGGTATTTTAATGCGAACCCGTCATAAGAAGTTCACACAGTCTGCCATCTTCATTGCCGGATGGCAGATTGTTTCAGCAAAAATTCCCTTGACAACGGCGCCGCGCTGTGCTACAATACATTTAACAATTAAGTTAATTGTTAAATGATTAGCAAAGGAAGCGGTGCCATGGGCCTGCAGCAAACCCTGAAAGCGCTCTCTGATCCCACCCGGCGGGAAATTCTGAACCTTTTGAAAACCGGAAAGCGCTCCGCCGGTGAAATCTGCAGTCATTTTGACATCACCGCTGCCGCCATTTCCCGGCACCTGTCCGTCCTCAAGGATGCCGACCTGATCAGCGACACCCGGGAGGGAAAGTACATTTTCTATGAGCTGAACGTCTCCGTCCTGGAAGAAATTATGCTCTGGATCACCGACCTGAAAGGAGAAAGTGAAACATGATCTCCACCGCTGCCATTCCGGCCTGCTTCACCACCCTGTTTGTCAGCCTGATTCTGCCCGTCCTGATTCTGATTGGATACTGTGTCAAAAAGAAAGGCCAGGGAGTTTTCTCCGCCTGGCTTCTTGGGGCGGCGGGCTTTTTCGTGACCCAAATGATGATCCGCCTCCCCCTGCTGAACATCCTGTCGGCAAGCAGCGGGTTCCTTGCCTTCGCCCTGGCGCACCCGTTTCTGTACTACCTGTTTCTGGCCTTCACCGCCGGCCTGTTTGAACTGGCAGGGCGGTTCGCCGCCGCCAAATGCATGGGAAAGAAGCTGACCTGCCAACGCGCTTTGGCCGCAGGCCTGGGACACGGCGGAATTGAGGCCATGCTGCTGGTCGGCCTGACCTATGTCAACAATCTGATCTATCTGTTTATGATCCGCTCCGGTTCTTTCGACGCCCTGATCGCCCAAGCCGCCGCAGCAGGGGCCGATACCAGCCAGCTTACGCTTCTCCGAGACTCCCTGCTCCAAACCTCCGGCAGTCTGTTTCTACTTGCCGGCCTGGAACGGCTGCTGACCATGATTGTCCAGGCGGCTATGTCGGTCATCGTCTGCTATGCCGTTCATACCCGGCGCACCGTTCCCGGACTGCTGATATGCCTGGGCATCCACACCTTTTTGGATCTCTCCACATTCCTTGCGGCGCTCTCCACGGAATCCATGGGCAGCGTGCTCTCCCAAACCACCGCTTACGGCATCGTTTACACATTGCTTACAATCCTTGCGCTGGTGTCTCTGCTGGTATTGAAAAATATCCGGGCGCGTTGGAACACCGCCCCACAGGAGGTTGCCTATGATTCGCCGCAATAAAAAGAAGCTGATCCTCACATCCCTCCTCACCCTGCTGCCCATTGCGGTGGGTCTGCTGCTTTGGAACCGCCTGCCGGAAGCCTTTGCCACCCATTGGGGCATTGACGGCCAGCCCGACGGCTTCAGCAGTCCGGCCTTCGCCGTATTTGTCCCGCCCCTGATGCTGTTGGCCGTCCACTGGCTGTGCATATTCGTCACCGCCAGAGATCCCAAAAACCGGGACCGGAATCGCAAGCCCTTCGGCATGGTGCTGTGGATCATCCCGGTTATCTCGAATCTGAGCAGCGGATTGACATTTGCCCTGGCCTTGGGAGCCGAATTCTCCATCTCCAGTGTCATGCTGGGGGTAATGGGCTTACTGTTCATCATTCTGGGAAACTATCTGCCCAAATGCCGCCAGAACAATACCATCGGCATCAAGGTTCCCTGGGTCTATACCAGCGAGGAAAACTGGAACGCCACCCACCGCTTTGGCGGCCGGGTCTGGATGGCCGGCGGCCTGCTTATCCTGGCGGCCTCCTTCCTGCCCGGCGTTTCCGGGATTCCGCTGATACTCATCGCCATTGCCGTGCTTGCTGCCGTCCCCGTTATTTACTCCTATCTTTACTATTGCGGGCAGAAAAAGCAGGACGTTGCTCTGGTATCCGTATCCGCCATAGCCAGGAAACGGGGAAAATACGTTTTGATTTTCATAGCTGTCACCCTGATTCTCGTGGCTGTTCTGCTCTTCAGCGGAAGCATCCATATCCGCTTTGAGAAAACCGGTTTTACCATCGAAGCAAGTTTCTACAGTGACCTGACCGTAGATTACAGCGCCATTGAAAACATGGAACTCCGGGAGGGCAATGTAGAAGGGGTACGCACCATGGGTTTTGGCAGCTTCCGGCTTCTCATGGGGACTTTTGAAAATGCGGAATTCGGCAGTTACACCCGCTATACGTACTACGCCCCGGACGCCTGTGTTGTATTGACAGTAAATGGCAGAATTCTGGTCATCAGCGGCAGAGACGCGGAACAGACCCGGGCAATTTACCGGGAACTGCTGCAAAACATGGGCGGATAATCCCGGCTGGTTCCAAGTGGCCGTTTTCCTGCTGCTAAGGAGCCTCTGAATAAATCGTCTGCGGCTGGCCATTGGATCTTTTACCCCATCCGTGCAGTGTTAAAAATGGGAAATACATACAGTATTCCTCCATTTTTAACACTTTCGGCTGGAGTAAAATTTCTCGCTGCCAGCTCTTGCCGATTTAATCAGAGGTTCCCTAATACTGATTTCCCTTTGGATTTCCATATCCTGGGAACGTATAAGCGGGACGCCCATTTTT
>CAZUAN010000030.1:0-16017 GCA_964618385.1 uncultured Oscillospiraceae bacterium
TCATGGCCTGCAGATAGGCCGCCCGAAGCAGCGGATCGTTGATGGGCTGTCCGTCCTTCAGCCAGCAGATCAGGGCTTTTTCCACTGAGCTGCCGTCATATTCCGGATTCTCGGACAGCTTGTACAGCTCCGTCAGCAGATCGCCCAGAACCGGCTCCGTTTCCGGAATCGTGATATTCAGAGCGTCGGGATCCATGGGGGTCATATTGCGGATCTTCTGCAGCTCGGTCTGGGCGTCCTGCAGATCGATTTTCTGCCGCTCCACATCCAGCCGTTTGCGTTCCAGTTCCAGCTCGGTCAGGGTGGTGTCGAAGGTCATCAGCACGTCACCCTCCTTCACCTCGTCCCCCTCGGATACCAGCACCTCCGTCACCGTCTGGGTACCGGAGAGATAGACCGTCTGAATCTTATCGGTGGACACCGGCCCGTAGCTCTCCTGACTGTCGCCCCAGTATTCCGTCATGCCCAGGTTGTCAAAGGGATAGACATTGACCGGCTCCGAGCCGCCGCCAACGCCAAACCAGATGCCCACGCCGATGGCCGCCACCAGCACCAGGGCCACCGCCGCCAGGACAAGCTTCTTACGTTTCGGCTTCTTCATCTGTGCCGCCTCCCTTCTGCTCATCGGTGCGCAGCTCGCCGTCCAGAATGTGATAGGTCTTGTCAGCGCAGGCTGCGATGGCTGGCTCGTGGGTAATCATGATAATGGTCATTCCGGTCCGGCTGAGTTGGTGAAAAATGTCCATAATCTGGTTGCCCGCCTTGGTGTCCAGCGCGCCGGTGGGCTCGTCCGCCAGCAGCAGGTCGGGCCTGCCCACCATAGCCCTGGCAATGGCCACCCGCTGGCACTGGCCGCCGGACATCTGGTTGGGCAGAAAATGGAACCGTTCCTCCAGCCCCACGGATTTCAGCGCCTCCGCTGCCCGTTCCCGGCGCTCCTTCAGGGGTACTCCCGCGTACAGCAGCGGCAAAGCCACATTGTCCAGGGCGTCCATCTTGGGCATCAGGTGAAAGCTCTGGAATACAAAGCCCAGATGCTTGTTGCGAATCTCCGCCAGCGCGTCGTCGCTCATATCCTTCAGGTTCCGGCCGTCCAGCTCATATGTCCCGGAGGTCGGAACATCCAGACAGCCGATAATATTCATCAGCGTGGTTTTCCCGGAGCCGGATGGCCCCATGATAGCCAGGTAATCTCCTCTGTCTACCGTCAGATTGACATGCTTCAGCGCACGGACCGGCACCTTGCCCTGCTGGTAATCCTTGCAGATATCGGTAAGCTTCAGGATGGCCATTTACGCCACCTCTCCTTCTTCATCCGCCTGGTCATGGGTGGTGGAAACCCCTTCCTGGCACAGCTCGGCATCCGGGAACGCGATATAATCCTCTCCGGTCAGTCCCTCCAGAACCGAATAGGTGTCCGTCATCGGGTCATACTCACCCAGGGTTACCGCGCGCTTTTCCAGCTTGCCCCGCTTCTCCGCCCAGACATACGCGCTGCCGTCCTCCTCAAAGCAGAAGAACGCGCTGCTGACGCTGACACCGGCGCTTTCCGTTTCCTCCGTTTCCAGCTCCAGATAGACATGCTGCCCCAGCATCAGGCCGTCGGTACTGTCCAGTTCCACATAGAACGGATACTTGCTGGAGGCGGACATCTCGTCGGACCCGGAGGAATAGTAGTACGAGGAATCGCTGCTCTGGGTGGGATTCTCGTAATCCACCAGGGTCACGGTTCCGGACCAGGTATCCGCTTCATTGGTGCGGGAGATAATTCTCAGCCGGCTTCCCTCCATCAGGCTGCCCCGCTGCAGCTCGTTCAGGGTGCCTTTGATGCGGTAGGAGCCAATCTGCTGGATGGTGATGTAAGCCAGAGCATTCCCATAATTATCCGTTCCGCTTTCACTGATGGACTGGACGCGGCCTTTGACGGGAGAAACCACCGTGGCGTTTGCCAGCAGGTCCTCAGACTTTTGAACCTCCGCTTCCTTGGCCTTCAGCTGGATCTGGGCCTCCTTCAGATCCACCTGGGTGGACTGAATCTCGATGGTATATTGCAGCTTTGTGCTGCCGCCTACCGTATCGATGGCTTTCTCCAGGGTTTCAATCTGACTCTCGTAGCTCTCAATGGACGATTCCAGCTGTTCCTGTTCCAGCCGCTGCTTGTCCAGCGACAGCTGCAGCTCCTCCGTATCGTAGGAGAACAGCGCCTGTCCCTCCTCCACGTCGTCGCCCTCTCTGACCAACAGCTCCTTCACCGTTTTATCCGAGTCCTTCTCGATCTCCGTGACGTTTTCCGATACCACCAGTCCCATAAACCGATCACCGGGCGCAATGCCGCCTGCATTTGCCAGTGTTTCCACAGACTGCACATAGACTGCGGTGCCACCGCCGCAGCCCGCCAGAGATCCGGCCAAGCACAGCGCCAGGATCAGCGCCAGCCACTTTTTCCCTTTCATAGCAAATCCTCCCGCCAATTACGTTTTGATATGATTCTTATTATATAGAATTCGCCGCCGGGAATCAAGGGTCCACGCATTAAGGTTTCCTTAAGCTTTCTTTAACGCGATTTACCGATTCTGTCCTCAATAGGGGAAAACTGCCTCCCGGCTTTCACCGGGAGGCACAGACATTTCGTTTTCGTTACCGGGCGCATTGGCTGACCTTTGCTTCGATCCGGCTGCGCACCAGGGCGGCAAGCTCGGTGGTTTTCAGGTTTTTGTATTCCTCATACTCAATTGGCGGAAGATAGTGAATCTGTACCGTTACGGGCTTGCTTCCCTTCTGATCCAGCACCTTGAAGCAGTCCACCAGAGCAATGGGCACAATTGGGCATTTGCTCTTCAGCGCGCAGCGAAAGCTGCCGCTGTGAAAGTCCAGCAGCTGATTTCCCAGCCTGCTGCGGGTTCCCTCCGGAAAAATCAGGTAATTCCGGCCGGCCTGGACTTCCTTCGTAACATTCCGGATGACCGTCAGGGACTGACGCACATCCTCCCGATCCATCGCAAAGGATTTGGTACACACCGCGATCTGATGCAGAAACGGGATATTGTACAGTTCCTTCTTCAGCACCGCGCCAATGGGCGGATCACAGGTGGCGGCAATCGCCAGCACATCAAACATTCCCTGATGGTTGGCGTAGAGCATGAAACCGTTCTCCCGGGGAATATTCTCCCTGCCATACACCTGCAGGTCAACATTTCCGCCTTTGACGGCGCGCCGCAGGATATATTGAATATGGCGGTATTTTTCCTCCTCCGAATATTTCTCGGTATGCCTGGCATACCGGCAGAGCTTGATCCAGGCGCCGGGCACAATCCAGATGTTTTTGAGCACCATCGTCACAATCCGATTCATGAAAACCTGCCTCCCTCGGGCTGCCATTTTCCCGTATTGTACCACATTCCCCCAGAGAATTCAATCTTTTTCCATTCGTTTCGGGGAAAGTCCGCCGTCTGCGGGGAAGGCTTCCGCAGGGCGGGACGCCTAGAGAGCCGCCAGCTGCACGAAAAACGTGTTGACTCCGCCTTCGCTTTCCGCCCAGATTTTCCCTCCGTGCTCTCTGACAATGCTGTCCGCAATGGACAGGCCCAGGCCGTAGCTGTGGTTCATACTGCGGGCCTTGTCAATCCGGTAAAAGCGAATAAAGATGTTTTTCAGGTTCTCCTTGCTGATCGGTTCGCCGGGACTGGCAACGGACAGCAGGCAATGACTGCCCTGCCGCCTGGCCTGCACCACCACTGTGCCATTGGGGGAGGCATATTTTGCCGCGTTGTCCAGCAGGATGTCCAGCACCTGCTTGATATGCGTCTGGCTGCCCTTAACCCGGAGCCCTTCCTCAATCCGGCTCTCCAGCAGCAGCCCCCGCTCAAAATACACCGGCTCAAAGGGAAGCAGCCCGTCCGATACCAGTTCGCTGAAGTTCAGTTCGGTGAACACCATTTTTGCCGCGCCGTTATCCACCCGCGCCAGCTCCAGCAGACTTTCCACCAGGCCCCGCATCTGATGGGCCATGGTCAGAATACTGTCTGTAAATCGGCTGCGGTCCGCTTCCTCGTAATCCGGGGATTGCAGCAGCTCCGCGTTGGTCATAATAACCGTCAGGGGTGTTTTCAGTTCGTGGGACGCGTCCGCCACAAATTGCCGCTGCTGATTCCAGGCCTTTTCCACCGGCTTGATGGCCCATCGGGCCAGCAAAAAGCTAAGGCCCAGAAACAGCAGCAGGCTGATGCCGCCGATGATGGCGCAGCTTTTCGCCAGACTCTCCACGGCGGCCCGCTCACTGGAAATATCCACAAAAACAATGGATTGCTCAAAGGGTGTGGACTGCTTATAAAAGCGAAGGTTGTATTCTTTCAGCAGCCCGGTTTCCTCATCCGTGCTGTAGGCCAGCAGCAGAATTTCCCCAATGGCCTCCTGATCGCTCAGGTCATAATAGCCTCCCGACATCTTCAGCAGTTCCCCGCTGCGGGTAATGCTCACGCAGAAATAAGGCAGCTGAACCTCCTCCGGTGTGTCCATAGGAGAACCCATCTGGTTGCGGTCGTTTTCCAGGAGGCTCTGCATCGCACGGATACTCTGTTCTTCCAGGTTGTCCTGGGTAAAACGCAGCATCATGCCGAAAATGATCATCAGCATAACCGTGACAATCAGCATGTTGACGCAGATAAATTTGATTCTGAGGCGCCGGATCACTCCGCATCCACCTCCAGGTGATAACCCAGCCGCCGGATGGCTTCAATTCGCACATTGGAGCCGATGGCCTTCAGCTTTTTGCGCAGGAATCCCACGTAAACCTCCACGTGATTTTCCACCGCGTTGGAGTCATAGCCCCAGACCCGGGCCAGAATCATTTCCTTGGAGCAGATACGTTCCTGCGCCTGCAGCAGGAAACGCATAACGTCAAATTCCCGGGCAGACAGCCGCACGGACTTGTCCCCACAGATTAGCATGCAAGTGTCCAGATCCAGAGAGGTATTGCCGAATACCAGCTCATCTACCTGCTTGCCCTGCCGCCGCAGAAGCGCGTTGATGCAGGCCAGCAGTTCCCGGGTGTCGAAGGGCTTGGTCAGATAATAATCCGCGCCGGCGTTCAGGCCCATAATCCGATCCTCCACCGCCGATTTCGCCGTCAGCATCAGGATGGGTGTCGTGCAGCGCTTCGCCCGTACGCGCCTTGCCACCTGATAGCCATCCATACCCGGCATCATGACGTCCAGAATCAGCAGGTCGTAAATACTCAGCTCCGCATAATCCGCGCCGGTTTCTCCGTCATAAACCACTTCCACATCAAATCCCTTGCTTTTTAACAGGGTTTTCAGTGAATCTGCCAGCAGCCGCTCGTCTTCCACAATCAGAATTTTCATAAGGGTCCCTCCATAAGCTTACTATTCCGGATACGGCTTTGCCACCGTCAAAAGCCTTCCTGCTTTTTATCAAAAACGAGTATGCGTTTTTCTGTGCTTCCGTCATACAAACGCGCTGCCTTTCTGACCGCTATACCGGCATACGGCTGCAAAAAGCAGGGTATCTGTAATGGATTATTTTATGATAGCATATGAACCTGAACGCAATCTGAAAAATAGATTTTTTTCAGATTTTTTTACAAAACAAAGCGGAATCTCCAAAACGGAGATTCCGCTCAGGGGCTACAGCGTTGCCGCCATGACCGCTTTAATGGTGTGCATCCGGTTTTCCGCCTCGTCAAATACAATGGACTGACGGCTTTCGAAGACCTCGTCAGTGACCTCCATACAGTCAATACCGAATTTTTCACCGATCTGCCTGCCGATGGCAGTGTTCCGGTCGTGGAAGGACGGCAGGCAGTGCATGAAGCGGCATTGGCTCCCCGCGTTGTCCATCAGATCTCTGGTCACCCGATAGGGCGTCAGATCCTGGATTCTGGCCTGCCATACTTCGTCCGGCTCTCCCATCGATACCCACACGTCGGTATAGATCACATGGGCGTCCCGGGTAGCCGCCATGGGATCCGTTAGAAATTCCAGCACGGCGCCGGTCTCGGCGGCAATGCCCCGGCACTGGGCAATCAGTGCCGGATGGGGGAAATACGCTTCCGGCGCACAGGCCACGAAATGCATCCCCATCTTGGCGCAGCCTACCATCAGGGAATTGCCCATGTTATACCGGGCATCCCCCAGATAGACCAGCTTTTTCCCCCTCAGCCCGCCGAAGTGCTCCCGGATTGTCAGCAAATCCGCCAGAATCTGGGTGGGATGAAATTCATTGGTCAGGCCGTTCCAGACGGGGACCCCGGAAAACCTTGCCAGATCCTCTACAAGCTCCTGGCCGAAGCCCCGGTATTCGATGCCATCATACATCCGTCCCAGTACCCTGGCCGTGTCAGCAATGGACTCCTTTTTCCCCATCTGAGAACCGCTGGGGCCTAAATACGTGCTGGACATACCCAGATCGCCGGCAGCCACCTCGAAAGCGCAGCGGGTACGGGTGGAGTCCTTTTCAAACAGAAGCGCGACATGCTTGCCCTGGCACAGGGGGTGGCGGATTCCCGCTTTCTTTTGCGTTTTCAGTTCCGCCGCCAGATCCAGCAGTCCTTCTATTTCCGCCGGAGTAAAATCCAGCAGCTTCAGAAAGCTTTTTCCTTTCAAATTCATAATCCGTTTTCCTTCCCTATTCGCCCTGTTCCCGGGCCATTTCCTGTGCGGTCTCCCGGATAATTCCGGCAGCCCAGCTTAAATCCTCCATAGAAATGTTCAGCGGCGGCAGCAGCCGGAGCTTATCCTTGGCCGTCAGGCACAGCACACCCTTTTGCACGCAGGCTTTCGCCACCTCCCCGGCCGGAGCCGTGGTTTTTAATCCCAGCATCAGTCCCATCCCCGTAACGCTTTCCACGCCGGGCGCATCCCGGAAAGCAGACCGGAGATATTCCCCCTTTTGCCGGACAGCGGACAAAAACGCTTCATCCAACCGCTGCAGAATACTCAGTGCGCCGGCGCAGCATACGGGATTTCCGCCAAAGGTGGACCCATGATCCCCCGGGCCAAGAACATCGCGCATCTTTTCGCTCATCAGCGTGGCGCCGATAGGCAGACCGCCGCCCAGCCCCTTGGCTGTGGACACGATGTCGGGGGTCAGGTCAAAATTCATATAGCTGTAAAGCTTTCCCGTGCGGCCGTTGCCGGTCTGCACCTCGTCGATCATCAGCGGGATGTCCTTTTCCCTTGCCAGCCTTCCAGCTGCCGCCAGGAACGCTTCAGACAGCACGTTCACGCCGCCCTCCCCCTGGACGCATTCCAGCAGAATCCCGGCTATTTTGTGTTCCTCCACGGCTTTCTCCAGTGCCTGTGTATCGTTGACCTCCACATGGAGAAACCCGGGAGTCAGCGGCTGGAAATACCGGTGAAAAGAATCCTGCCCGGTGGCGGCCAGAGTTGTCAGGGTACGGCCATGGAAGCTGTTTACCAGCGTAAGAACGGTGAAGCAGTCCCCGCCCTTTTTTTCAGCGGAATACTTTCTGGCAATCTTAATCCCGCACTCATTGGCCTCCGCGCCGGAATTGGAAAAGAAAACCTTTTTCATGCCGGTTTTTTCGCATAAAAGCCGGGCCAGCTGCGCACACGGCTCAGTGTAGTACAAATTGGAGGTATGCTGCACTTTCCCCAGCTGCTCCGTCACCGCCTGAATCCATGCGTCATCCGCATATCCAAACGCATTTACGCCAATGCCGGAGCCCATATCCACATAGGTTTTTCCGGCGGTATCCGTCACGCGGCTGCCCTTCCCGGAGACAATCTCCACAGGAAACCGATTGTAAGTTCCCGCCACATATTCCCGATCCAGATCCATAATCCGCATGTCAATCACCTCTTACCAGTGTTCCGGCGCCCTCGTCCGTCAGCAGCTCAATCAGAATGGAGTGAGGCACCCGGCCGTCCATAATGACCACATTTTCAACGCCCTTGCCAATGGCCTCCACGCAGCACTCCACCTTCGGGATCATACCGTCGGAGATAACGCCCTCATCCAGAAGCGCTCCGACCTCGCTGACCCGAAGCTCCCGGATCAGGGTGGACGGATCGTTCCGGTCATGCAGAATGCCGCTGACATCCGTCATCATAATCAGGCGCTCCGCTTTCAGCGCGCCCGCAATACAGGCCGCTGCCGTGTCGCCGTTGACGTTGTAGGCGTTGCCCTGACGGTCACTGGCCACCGTGGAAAGCACCGGAATATAGTTCTTCTCCAGCAGATCCAGAATAGGCTGGGTGCGGATCTTCGTAATCTCCCCCACAAAGCCCAGGGCTTCATCCTTCATCCTTGCTTCCAGAATTCCGCCGTCGATCCCGGACACGCCCACCGCGTGTCCGCCCTTGATCTGCAAAAGGTTTACCAGCGTCTTGTTTACCTTGCCGGCCAGCACCATCTGAACAATGTCCACCGTTTCCTTGTCCGTAACCCGCAGGCCGTCCACAAAAACCGACTGCTTTCCCAGCCGCTTCATGATTTCGCTGATCTCCGGCCCTCCGCCGTGGATCAGAACCACCTTCACTCCGATGAGCCACAGCAGAACAATGTCCCCCATGACCTGCTCCTTCAGCTGCTCGTTGGCCATGGCGCTGCCGCCATATTTAATTGCTACGATTTTGCCGCGGTACTGCTTGATATAGGGCAGTGCCTGGGTCAGCACCTCCGCCCGTTCCTTGCTGGAAAATTCCATGTCCATGGGGTACCTCCGTTATGTGCGGTATTCGCCGTTGATTTTGACATAATCATAGGTCAGATCGCAGCCCCAGGCGGTAGCGCAGGCGCCGCCGCTGTTCAGTTCCACCAGAATTTCGATTTCCTTTTCCAGCAAAACCCGCTTGGCCAGCTCCTCGGAAAATGCAACGCCCTCGCCGTTTTTGCAGACCTCGACACACCCAGCCCCGCTTTGGAACGAGACGTCAATTTTCTGAATATCCACCTGCGCGCCGCTGTAGCCAATGGCGCACAGCACCCGTCCCCAGTTGGCATCCGCCCCAAACATGGCGGCCTTCAGCAGACTGGAGCAGATCACGCTTTTTGCGGCGGTTCTGGCCGTTTCCAGGTCAGCCGCGCCGCTGACCCGGCACTCCAGAAGCTTGGTCGCGCCTTCCCCGTCTCCCGCGATCATGCGGCAAAGGGCAACGGCAACGGTGTTCAGCGCCTTCATAAAGGCGGAAAAATCCTCTCCTTCGGCAGTAATCTCCGGATTTCCGGCCATTCCGTTGGCCAGTATCACCACCATGTCATTGGTGGAGGTATCTCCGTCGATGCTGATCATATTAAACGTTCCGGCAACATCTCCGGACAGGGCCTTTTGCAGCATATCCGGCGAAACAGCCGCGTCCGTGGTCAAAAATACCAGCATGGTCGCCATGTTCGGATGGATCATGCCGCTGCCCTTAGCAATGCCGCCGATTCTGCATTTCCTGCCTCCCAGATCAAATTCCACGGCAACCTCCTTCCGGATGGTATCGGTGGTCATGATGCCCTCCGCTGCAGCCTGGCAGCCGTCCGCCGACAACCCGGCCGCCAGCTCCGGAAGGGCTGCGGCAATCGGCTGAATGTCCAGCGGCTGCCCGATGACACCGGTGGAGGCAACAACCACATCCTCCGGTTGGATTTTCAGCTGTTTGGCAGTCATTTCGCTCATGGCTTCGGCAATTTCCCTGCCATTGGCATTGCAGGTGTTGGCATTGCCGCTGTTGCAGACTACCGCCTGGGCGATACCGTTTTGCAGGTGTTTCTTTGTCACGGCCAGAGGCGCGCCTTTGACCAGATTGGTGGTATACACCGCTGCGGCGCTGGCCGGAACAGCGCTGAAAATCAAAGACAGATCCTTTTTGGAATGGTTTTTCCGGATCCCGCAATGGATCCCGTTGGCGGTAAACCCCTTCGCGGCGCATACGCCGCCCTCTACTGCTCTCATTTTTATCTCCTCATGTAAAAGCGCCGGAAATGCGCTGATCCGCGGGTTCTGATCCTTACAGGTTCAGCCCCTCGGTTTCATCCGCACCCAGCAGAATATTCATGTTTTGTATGGCCGCGCCGGAGGCTCCCTTGCCCAGATTGTCAAACAGCGCTGTCACCATACATTGCCCGCTGTGCCCGCTGACCTGCAGGCGCATGGTATCCTTCCCCGCCAGTGTCCCGGCGTAGATCACGCTTTCGTCGCCCCCCAGGGGCGCCACAGTGACGATGCGCTCTCCCGCGTAATGGTCGCTCAGGCACTCCCATACCCGCCTTGCGTCAAAGCCGGGAAGCAGCAGCACCGTCGCCATTCCGGCATAGAAATCGCCGAGAACCGGGGAAAAAACCGGCGGCTGTGTCAGACCGCAGATTTTCTGCATTTCGGGCAGATGCTTGTGATGCAAGGATGTGCCGTAGATGCGGTGGCTTTTGTGCCGGGGATCCCGGTTCCCGTCCTCATACTCTGTGATCAGGCTTTTCCCGCCGCCGGAGTAGCCCGTCAGGGAATAAGCCGTCAACGGAAAATCCTTGGGAATGACGCCATGGATGACCAGCGGATAACAGGCGGCGATAAAGCCGCTGGCATGGCAGCCGGGGTTGGCGATCCGCTTCGATCGGCGGATTGCCTCCCGGTGCTTCCTGGACAGCTCCGGGAAGCCGTAAACCCACCCATCGCTGACGCGGTGAACTGTGGAGGTGTCAATAACCGCCGTATGGGGGTTCTCCACCATCTCCACCGCGTCTGCCGCCGCCTGATCAGGCAGGCAGAGAAAGACGATATCCGCAAGATTCAGCATATCTCTGCGGGCGCGGAGGTCTTTTCTCCGTTCTTCCTCCAGGGTCAGCAGCGCAATATCCTGCCGACGGCTTAGCCGCTCGCAGATTCTCAGGCCGGTGGTGCCGGCGCTGCCGTCAATGAACACCTTCAGCACGCGAGGCACTCCTTCACATAGGCAATCTGGGCCTTCACGGAAGCGGGCGAAGTCCCGCCCTCGGAGATCCGTTTTTCCACGCAGGCCAGCAGGTCGATTTCCCCATAGACGTCTTCTCCGAACAGGCTGCTGAAGGACTGGTATTCCTCCAGAGGCAGCGTTTCCAGCACGCATCCCAGGCACATGCATCGGGCAACAATCTGTCCGGAAATTTTGTAGGCGCTGCGAAAGGGCATTCCCTTTCTGACCAGGTAGTCCGCCAGATCCGTGGCGTTGATGAAGCCCTCCCGGGCAGCCTTGCGCATGTTTTCCGCCTTGACGGTCATGGATGACAGCATGGGCGCAAACACCTTCAGGCATAGCTTGACTGTTTCCACAGCGTCAAAAACCGTTTCCTTATCCTCCTGCATGTCCTTGTTATAGGCCAGGGGCAGGCCCTTCATGGCGGTCAGCAGCGCCATCAGGCTGCCGTAGACCCGGCCGGTCTTGCCCCGGCTCAGCTCTGCCATGTCGGGATTTTTCTTCTGGGGCATGATGGATGAGCCGGTGGTATAGGCGTCGCTCAGCTCAATGAACTGGAATTCCCAGCTGGACCAGAGGATGATTTCCTCGGAAAAGCGGCTCAGGTGCATCATCAGCAGAGAAAGATCGCTCAAAAGCTCCACGCAGAAGTCCCGGTCAGAGACACCGTCCAGAGAGTTGCGGGTCACATCGTCAAAGCCCAGCCTCTGCGCTTCAAAGCGGCGGTCGGTATCGTAGGTTGTCCCCGCCAGAGCGCAGCAGCCGATGGGGGAAACGTTCATCCTCCTGCGGCAGTCGGCCAGACGGTCCCGATCCCGCAGCAGCATCATGGCGTAGGCCATCAGATGATGACTGAACAGAATGGGCTGCGCCCGCTGCAGGTGGGTATAGCCGGGCATGATGACGCTTTCGTTTGCCTCGGCCTGCTGCAAAATGGCACGAATCAGGTCCCGGATCAGCAGCGTAATTTCATCGATCTGCTCCCGCAGATACATCCGCATGTCCAGGGCGACCTGATCGTTGCGGCTTCGGGCGGTGTGCAGCTTCTTCCCCACGTCACCCAGACGCTCTGTCAGCACCTGTTCCACAAACATGTGAATATCCTCGCACGCAAAATCCACTTTCAAAGCGCCGGATTCCAGATCCTCCAGAATTCCCTGCAAGCCGTCGATCAGCTGTTCCGCTTCCTGTTGAGACAAGATGCCTCTTGCCCCCAGCATGGCGGCATGGGCCATGGAACCTGTGATATCCTGCTTATATAGTCTGCAGTCAAAGCGGATGGAGGAATTGAAATCATCCGCAAGGCTGTCTGTCACGCCGGACGTCCGCCCGGCCCACATTTTTGGCATAATCCGCACCCTCAGATTCTCAAGTGTCTGCTTACAGCTTTCCCTGTTCCCGCAGGGCCTGAACCCGGGTGGGAAGGCCCCAGAGGTTGATGAACCCGGCTGCCTGGCCCTGATCGTAGTCGCTTTCCCCGAATGTCACCAGATTTTCCGAATACAGGGAGTTGGGGGACGTGGTGCCGGCGGGGATGATATTGCCCTTGTACAGCTTCAGCCTGACAGTTCCAGTGACAGGCTCGTCGGCCTTATTAGCGAAGGCCGTCAGGGCCTCCTGCATGGGAGAATACCACTTGCCGTTGTAAATCAGGTCTGCGTAGTCCACAGCCAGCTTCTGCTTCAGGTGCAGGGTATCCTTGTCCACGGTGAGCATTTCCAGCTGACGGTGGGCAAAGTACAAAATGGTGCCGCCCGGGGTTTCATAGACGCCCCGATCCTTCATGCCCACCAGACGGTTCTCCACGATGTCAATGATGCCGATGCCGTTGGCGCCGCCCAAGGCGTTGAGCTTTTCGATGATTTTGGAGGCTTTCATTTTCTCCCCGTCGATGGCCACGGGAGCGCCCTGCTCAAAATCAATGGAAACATAGGTGGGCTTATCCGGAGCCTGCAGGGGCGACACGCCCATTTCCAGGAAGCCGGGCTTTTCATAATTCGGTTCGTTGGCAGGGTCCTCCAGATCCAGCCCCTCATGGCTCAGGTGCCACAGGTTCTTGTCCTTGGAGTAATTTGTTTCCCGGCTGATCTTCAGGGGAATATGGCGGGCCTCGGCGTAGTCGATTTCCTCCTCCCGGGACCGGATATCCCACTCCCGCCAGGGCGCGATGATCTTCATACCAGGCGCAAAACGCTGAATAGCCAGCTCAAAGCGGACCTGATCGTTGCCCTTGCCGGTGGCGCCGTGGGCAATGGCGTCGGCCCCCTCTGCCAGAGCGATTTCGGCCAGCTTCTTGCCAATAACCGGGCGGGCAAAGGCGGTACCCAGCAGATAGGTTTCGTACCGCGCATCCATTTTCAGGGCGGGAATGATGATATCCTCCACCATCTCGTCCACCAGGTCGGCCACAATCAGCTTGCTGGCGCCGGTGGCGATAGCCTTGGCCTCCAGACCCTCCAGCTCGTCGGCCTGTCCCACATTTCCGGCCACAGCGATGATTTCCGGATTGTTGTAGTTCTCCTTCAGCCAGGGAATGATGACAGATGTGTCCAGTCCGCCGGAATAAGCCAGGACAATTTTCTTGATATTCTGTTGATTCATGCTATGTAACCTCCGAGTGAATATTATTCAGTTTTTGCGTTTAATAATACAGGATTATACCCCCAGCGCCCTGGTTTGTCAAGACCGGATTGGAATAAAAATCCGCCGCGGCTTATTTCAATGCGATAAGGACGCGCACAGGGATCGCCGCGCCGCGCAAAAGCCGGCACGCACGGCGCGCCGGCTCGTTTCTCATTCTCTCCAGAGAAAGTTCATAAACTCCGGAACCAGCTTTTCCCAATCCGCTTCGCGATGCCCGCCGCCCACCTGGCAGCGCAGCATGACTGCCGCCCCGCAGCTTTGGACCCGGTTTGCGATCCTCCGATTCTGGAAACAGGTCACGCTGCTGTTGTCCTCCCGGCTTGGGTCCGACAGGCCCCGGGCCTCCCGGGTACCCCAGGAAAGATAAATCCGGGTATCCGGGCTGAGACAGTGCGCCTCCATATCCCGCATCAGCGGTCCCATGCAAAAACTCACCGCGCTGGAGATGCACCCCGCCTTGGAAAACCAGCGGTTATGACACACCGCAGCATACAGCGCCATCAGGCCGCCCATGCTGGAACCGGCGATGCCGGTGCATTCCCGGAACGGAATGGTGCGGTATTCCCGGTCAATCCAGGGCTTCACCCGGTTCACAATCCATTGCATGGTTTCCTCGCCCATGGGCGTGAACTGCGCAAAGTAGGAATCGGGGTCGGCAGGATAGGGCAGATATTCGCTGAGCCGCTCCTGCCCGTCGTGGCCGCACTCCATGCCTACCACGATCATGTCCTTGTCCCAGCTGTCCAGAAAGGTTTTCAGGCCCCAGGATTTTCCATAGGTCGCGTCCTCGTCGGAATACAGGTTGTGTCCGTCGAAGAAGTACATAACGGGATAACGTTCCCCGGATGTAAAATAACCGTCAGGCAGATAGATATGCAGGGGACGGTTTGTCCCCTTCGGGGTGTAGCTGCAATCGCGTTTGATAATCATGGCCGCTTCTCCTCACTGATGAAATCAGGATGATTATACCAGGAACCGGGAGAAAAAGCAACCTCTCCCGCCGCTTATTCCGCCTGCTTCCTCGCCATATCCCGGGCCCGGGTAATCCGCTTTTTCATACCTATGATAATGGGAACCGCCAGAATCAGGGTCAGCGCGTCCGCAGCAGCCTGCACCGTAGCGGCGCCATAGCCGCCGAAAAGCCAGACCATGGGGAACACAATGGGCAAAAAGCAGGTTCCCTGCCGGGAGGTAGACAAAATCAGCGCGCCCTTCGCGTTGCCAAGGCCGGCGCACAGCATGTTCACCACCGTGACCCAGGCCTGAATGGGCAGCGCGGCAGCCTGCGAGATCATGCAGATGGTGCCGATTCTGCGCATCTGCGCATCGTCCCCCGCAAACAGGACAATCAGGGTATCCGCAAGCAGAGCAAGAACCACCGCCATAATTACCGAGCCAATCAAGGCCACCTTGGAGCTGAACCGATAACTCTCCAGCACCCGGTCATAGCGTCTGGCACCCCAGTTGAAGCCCGCTACAGGCTGGAAGCCGTTGCCGAAGCCCAGAATAATGCCGAAGGGGAACATCATGACCTTGGTGCAAACGCCGATGGCCGCCAGCACGGAATCCGAGATTTCCCCAGCCAGGCTGTTGAGCAGAATACCCGCCACCACCGAAAGGCCGGAGCGGAACATGGAGGAGGAGCCCACGGTGACAAGCTCGGTGATAATGTCTCTGGAAAAGTGGAAATTTCGGATGGACAGCCGCAGCAGGCTCCGCCGGGTCAGATAGGGGAAAATCAGGATGCCGAAGCTGACCAGCTTGGAGATTGCCGTTGCCAGGGACGCGCCGGCGACGCCCATGTTCAGCCCGAAAATAAAGATGGGGTCCAGAACACAGTTCAGGATGCCGCCAAAGCCCATGCCCACCATGGACAGCGTGGCGCTGCCCTCACTGCGCAGGCACTGGTTCATCACGAAATTCGCGGCCATGAAGGGCGCGGCGTACAGCACATAGGTGGCATAGTCGATGGAATACTGCTCACAGGTCGGGGTCGCGCCCAGCAGCCGTACCATGGGAACCATGAGGATGTTGCCCACGATCATCAGCACCGTACCCAGCCCCGCTGCCAGGAAAAAGGCGGTGGACAGAACCTGGCTGGCCTTTTTGCTGTTTCCCTCCCCCAGAAGGCGGGCGATATAGCTGTTGGCGCCCAGGGCCAGCATGGAGCCGGCCATCATGATCAGCTGATCCAGGGAGGAATTGACGCTGACCGCCGCGGTGGCGCTGGTGCCCAGGGAGCTGACGAAATAGGTATCTGCCAGAGAATAAATGGAATTAATCAGAAACGCCACGATGGTGGGAAGGGCCATTTTGGGAATCACCCGGGAGATCGGCTCCTCCAGCATCATCAGCTGGCGCTGTTGGTTCTTTTCCTGTTTTTTTTGCATAGCGTTGTCCTTTCCTGTTTCTGTCATGGGGAGCGCCCGGCCCCGTCCCGGCAGCGTCATCGAAGCCGGCT
>CAZUAN010000031.1:0-15848 GCA_964618385.1 uncultured Oscillospiraceae bacterium
TACTGTCTCGTTAAGAGGCAGTAGTAAATGTGGGATACAGGGAACTGAGCTTTGTTCTGGCGTCACTGGTTCTAAAATGCCAGTTGACTTTCGCTGCCAGTGTATTCCGTTCCGCTTCCCATGCGGATAGTTCGCTGCGTAACAATTCCATTTCAGCGATGCGGCGACTGAGGCATTGTCTGGTCATCACATTAAGCTCTATTTCAGCAATGTCCAGCCAGCTTCCATGCTTTGGTGTATAATGTATCTCCAGCTTTTTAATGATACGTCTTGCTTCCGCCGAAATCCGCATATCCGGATGTTCCATTTTTAAATCCCTGCCGGATATCCCATCTGATGTTACGACTCATGTTCTCACTCTCATTTTGAGCCAGAGTACAGTATAGAGTGATAAGCATCTGAACCTATTCCACATCTCTTTCACTTCTCAAAAAAATTGGGTCACATCTATTTACAACGCAGAAAAATGTAAGCTTTTTCTCATAAAAGAACTTGCGTATCTGCTCCTTTTGTGTTACCATGGTCAACATAAGGCGTTCCTCCTTGTGTTTTTGGTATTGTGGTGATTCCATTATAACACATTTTGAGGAATGCCTTATTCTTTTTTTCGTTATTTTTCAGATTTGCTCATTTATAGTATATCATATAAAAATATTCCAGAACGTAACGGCGGTAAACGGCGTGAGCTGCGCTATGGGCTGCGGTGTCTACGGCCTGCTGGCATTTGGTTCTATCGCGGCAGGACTGATTGCCATCGGCGCGATGGCGGCGGGAGTCCTGACTGCAGGAGCAGCTACTGTAGGGGTGTTCCCCTTGAGGGCCTGTGCCATCGGACAGCTTGCCGCAGGCGCAACGGCGCTGGGGGATGCCGCCGGGATGGCCTCTGCAACCGCTGAATTCATCCAAATGACCATCCGCCAGCTGTGATCAATCTGGCCTCCGCCGAAGCTCCGGCGGAGGCCGCGGAATTCTCTCCGGTTTTTTTTGCATTTGCGCCAATTGGTCTTGCTTTTTTGTTTTTATGATGGTAGAATAATAGTAACTATACCATAAAGGTGGGGATGTACAATGGATAAGAATGATTTCGATCTCGATTTCGATTTTGAAAAAGAATACGGCTTCGACCCAAATACGTTCCTGGGCAACGAAGAATCTGACGAAGATGTTGATCTTTCCGAGTTTTCCGACGAAGCGTTGGGACTGACATCCCACCCTGAAAAAAACGGTGACGAGGCTGGACCGGATGACGATTTTGATCTGGACGTGGATCTGGACGAATTTATGAATCTCGGCAGCGGCGAGGATGACAGCGCAGAGGGCCTTGCCGGGGATGACGGCCTTACGGATGAGCCGGATGATGCTAGGAATACGGAAGACGATGATGCCGAAGACACCCGGTGGAGTGAAGATGCGGAGCTTTCCGAAGATACGGAACATGAGGCGATAGAGATGAACGCAAATGAAACGTACCCCGATGACTCCGGCCTGGATATCCAGACGGAATTTGAGGATGAACCAGTTGATGATGAGGAAAACACGCCGGTTCCACCCAAACGGCGCAAAAAAAGCAAGCCTAAAAAAACTGCCGGGCCGAATCTCTTTACCAAATTCTATGACCTGTATTTTGCCCCTCTGCTGGATAAAAGCGTCCAGGACGCTCCTCCAGATCCAAACAATCCGCGGCGGCGGCGCAAAAAAAGCAAGGCGCAGCTTTTCAAGGAGGTTTATTTGCCCCCCATCATCGCCTGTGTATGCCTGATTCTGGTGCTGTCCTTTGCCATCGGCGCGCTTTCCAATTTCATTCAGCAGAAAAAAATTGACGAGGAAATCAGCTCAAGCCGTCAGGAAAGCACCCAATCCGAATCGGAACTGGCCCAGCAGGAGTATCAGCGCATCATGGCCGAAGCTGCGGGTCTGGCTGCCGGTTATGATTATCAAGGCGCCATTGATTTGCTGGATTCCTTTGCCGATCAATCCAGTTATCCGGACATGGTTGCTTTGCGCGCCCAGTATGTCTCCACCCAGAGCAGTCTGGTGGAATACAATGATCCCACTTCCATCGCGAACCTGAGCTTCCATGTGCTGATCGTGGATCTGGCCCGTGCCATCGCAGACACGGATCTTGGCCCCAAATACAACCGTAACTTTGTCAGCACAACGGAATTTTCCAAAATTCTGAACGATCTGTACAACAACGGGTATGTTCTGGTGGACTTTGACAGCTTTGCCCCCATCAACGGCGACCGGATTCTGACCGATTCCATCTATCTGCCCGAGGGCAAAAAGCCCTTCATGCTCACGGAAACGCTGGTCAACTATCTGGAGTACATGATTGACAGCAACGGCGATGGAGAAGCGGATTCCGGCGGCGCGGGCTTTGCCAGCAAGCTGGTGCTGGACAGCAACGGCGATATCAAGGCGGAATACGTGGATGCCAGCGGCTCGACCCTGGTGGGTGACTATGACCTGGTGCCCATTCTGGAAAGCTTTATTCAGGAGCATCCCGATTTTGCCTATCGGGGCGCCAGGGCTACGGTGGCCGTCTGCGGTTATCAGGGCGTTTTCGGCTACCGGATCAACAGTTCCTATGCCGCCAGCAAAGGCACCACCTACCAGGAAGAACAGATCGCGGGCGCCAAAGCCATTGCCCAGGCTCTGCGGGATAAGGGATATACCATTGCCTGCTACTCTTATGATAATGTAGATTACGCCAACATGAACACGAACCAGATCACCTCCGATCTGCAGAGCTGGACCAACCAGATTGTCACCGTAATCGGCGAGGTGAACACCTTTGTCTTTGCTCAGGAGAGCAATATCACGGAATACGGAACCGGCACGGCCTATAACGTGATGTATAATAGCGGCTTCCGCTATTTTGTTTCCAGTGCCAGCACGCCCTATACGGAAGTCACCAGCTCCTATGTCCGGCAGAACCGCCTGATGGTTACAGGCAGAACCATGACCTATTATTCCGGCTGGTTCACCGGTATGTTTGACTGCGCGGCCATCCTGGATGTGAATACCCGCGGAAACGTGCCTAACAACTGATATCAGTTCTTATTAAAAAGGTTTTAAGAGCAGGTATAAACAGGAAAAACGCAAGAATTGTGCGCCGGGAATTTCCCGGCGCACCTTCTTTTGCGGAAAGACCTTCTCCGTGTTGCGAGCCGTCATCCGGTTCCCCGCAGCTCGATGATCTGATCCCGGAGGACGGCGGCATATTCGTATTCCATCATCCGGGCCGCCTCCTTCATCTGCTTCTCCAGCCGGGCAATTTCTTTCTCCTTCTCCACCTTCGTCATCTTCACGCCGGTTCGGCCCCGGCGTTCCGCAGTGGGGGAGGATATCTCAATCAGGTCGCGGATGGACTTGATAACGGTTTTGGGAACAATGCCATGGGCCTGATTGTAAGCGTTCTGAATTTCCCGCCGCCGGGCCGTTTCGTCCATAGCGGCCCGCATGGAGGGCGTCACCGCGTCGGCATACAGAATGACTTTTCCTTCCGCGTTCCGGGCAGCGCGGCCAATGGTCTGAATCAGGCTGGTCTCGCTGCGCAGAAATCCTTCCTTGTCCGCGTCCAGTACAGCCACCAGGCTGACCTCCGGCAGATCCAGTCCTTCCCGCAGCAGGTTGATTCCTACCAGCACGTCAAACTTCGCCATGCGCAGATCCCGGATGATTTCCATCCGCTCCATTGCCCCAATGTCCGAGTGCATGTAGCGCACCCGGATGCCCGCCTTTTGCAGATAGACTGTCAGATCCTCCGCCATTTTCTTGGTCAGTGTGGTCACGAGAACCCGCTCATTCTTCGCGGATCGGGCGTTAATTTCCCCGATCAGGTCATCGATCTGCCCGTCGATGGGACGCACCTCCACCTCCGGGTCCAGAAGGCCTGTAGGCCGGATTACCTGCTCCACCGTCTGGCCGGAGCGGGTACGTTCGTACTCTCCGGGCGTGGCGGAGACATAGATGACCTGATTGATTTTCCGGTCAAATTCCGTAAAATTCAGGGGGCGGTTGTCGTAAGCCGATGGCAGGCGAAAGCCGTAGTTCACCAGCGCTTCCTTTCGGCTTCGGTCCCCCGCATACATCGCCCGGCATTGGGGCAATGTGACATGGCTCTCGTCAATGAACATGAGAAAATCCTCCGGGAAATAGTCCAGCAGTGTGGTTGGCGGTGTGCCGGGCGCCCGGCCCTGAATCACCCGGGAATAATTCTCAATTCCGTTGCAGAAGCCGATCTCCGTCATCATCTCCAGATCATAGGCCGTTCGCTGGGCAATGCGCTGGGCTTCAATCAGCTTGTCATGGGCCCGGAACCAGGCCACCCGTTCGTCGCACTCCCGCTGAATCTCCAGCATGGCCCGCTGAAGCTTCTCCCGGGATGCCACATAATGGCTGGCAGGATAGATGGCAACATGCTCCAAAAACCGCTCCGCAATGCCGGAGACCGCGTTGATCTGGCTGATACGATCCACCTCATCGCCGAAAAATTCCACCCGGATGGCTTTCCCCGACCAGTAGGCCGGATAGATTTCCAGGGTGTCTCCCCGGACGCGGAATTTGTTGCGGGAGAAATCCAGATCGTTTCGTTCATAGCGGATATCCGTCAGTTTTTTCAGGATGCTGTCCAGGGGGTATTCCTGTCCTACCCGCAGGGAGATCACCATGCTTTTATAGTCGATGGGATCACCCAGCCCATACAGGCAGCTGACCGACGACACCACAATCACATCCCTCCGCTCAAACAGAGCGGAGGTGGCGCTGTGGCGTAGCCGGTCGATCTCCTCATTGACGGAGGCGTCCTTTTCAATATACGTATCCGTATGGGCAATATAGGCCTCGGGCTGATAGTAGTCGTAGTAGGAAATAAAATATTCCACCGCGTTTTCCGGGAAGAATTCCCGAAACTCGCTGCACAGCTGGGCTGCCAGAGTCTTATTGTGTGCCAGTACCAGCGTGGGCCGGTTAATCTGCTCGATCACTGCCGCCATGGTAAAGGTTTTGCCGGAACCGGTAACGCCCAGCAGGGTCTGCTCCCGCAGTCCCCAGTTTACGCCGTCGACGAGCCTGGCGATGGCCTCCGGTTGATCACCGGAGGGCTTGTATTCGGATATCAGCTTGAATCTGTCCATAGGCTCCTCCTGCACTTTGAAAAACCCGCTTTTCGAAACGCGGCGCTACGGGATGGCAATATAATGAGACTGTGTCATGGAGACATAATCCCCGTCTGCAACCACAATATGGTCGGCCAGGTGAATCTCCACCGCGTTCAGCGCCGCCGCAAGACGCAGTGTGGTCTGCACATCCTCTGAAGAAGGCAGCGCAATGCCGCTGGGATGATTATGCGCCAGAATAACCGTTGTCGCGTTGGCCCCCAGTGCTACTTCCACAATCCTGCGGATGGAGATGCCGGCGGAGTTAATGCTCCCCTCTCCCACCTCCTTGCAGCACAGCACCTTGCACTTGGCATCCAGGCACAGCAGAAACACTGTCTCCTTGCTTCGGCCAAAGAAATACGGCACCAGATAGGCTCCGCAGGCATCCAGGCTGGTCAGACATTCCACCCGCCTGGCTCCGTCCACCTGATAATAGCGTCCAATCTGCGGGATCAGGCTCAAAAGCGTGGCGGAATGCGCACTGATGCCCGGCACCTTCTGCAGATCCTCCACACTGGCCTCCAGCACCTGAGACAGACTGCCAAAATGGGTCAGCAGGGCATGGGCAATGGGATTCGTATCCCGCATGGGGATCGCGTAAAACAGCAGCAGCTCCAGAACCTGGATATCTGTGAAATTGTCCAGTCCCTCCTCCTGGAAGCGCCGCTTCAGCCGTTCTCGGTGGCCTTTGTGGGCCGAAGGATTGTCCATACTGTCACGTATAATAAAAACCATCTCGAAAGGGGTGGTTTTTATTATTTCTCCTTCCTCAAAAAGATTGTTTCGCAGGAGTAGCTACCTGCGTTATAATCAGTACAAGCACTGTGGATTTGTCTCTATACTATTACAGCTTGACTGGTCTGAGGTGACTCACCTCAGTCAAATTTTGTCCTTGCTATTTTTATCAATTCCCGGTACAATAGAGACAATCGTCGAAACTTGCCGGGAAAGTTTTCCCCCATTCTGCACATGCTAGAAAGCGTGAGGAGGATCGTCATGGAAGAACAAAAAGAAATATATGATATGCTGGAGCTGATGATCCGCCCCGGTTTCTGTGTCAAAGAAAACAAACTGGTGAAGCTGAACCGGGCCGCGGAAGGGCTGTTCCTCAGTCCCGGTATGGATGTCCGAACCATGCTCCTGACCGGCGCGGAGGATTACGCCGCCTTTGAAAACGGCTGTCTCTATTTACAGCTGACGCTTGCAGGCCGGGAATACGGCGCGTCTGTGATTCGTACGGACGGAATGGACGTCTTCGTGCTGAATCAGGACGCCGGCAGCGGGGAGCTGCAGGCCATGGCGCTGGCCGCCCGGGAATTACGGGAGCCGCTGAACAGTCTGTTCGCCATTACCGACAATCTGCTCCCCCACGCTTTGCCCGGCAGCAATGCCAAAACCCATGACCTTTTAGCCCGCATGAGCAGAGGGCTTTATCAGATACAGCGCATTGTAGGCAACATGTCCGACGCGGGTCAGGGGCCGGCGTCTTCCAGGCAGGAAACCCGAAATATCAGCTCTGTATTTGACGAAATATTTGAGAAAGCCGCTGTCCTGGTGGAGCGTACCGGCAGCCGGCTGTGCTATGAGGGCCTGCGGGAAAATGTTCACGGTCTGATCGATTCCCAGCAGATGGAACGGGCTGTGCTGAATGTTCTGTCAAATTCTGTCAAATTTATGCCGGGCGGCGGTCGGATCGATGCGAAATTGACCCGCCATGGCGATATTTTGCAGCTCAGCATTTTGGACAGCGGATCCGGGATTGCCGAAAATATCCGCAGCAGCGTATTCACCCGCTATCTGCGCCAACCCGTTATTGAGGACAGCCGTTATGGGATCGGCCTTGGCATGGTGCTGATCCGGGCTGCCGCCACGCAGCACGGCGGCGCCGTTCTGATCGACCAGCCCGGCAGTACCGGCACCCGCGTCACCATGACCATGAAGATCTGCCAGAGTCAAACCGCCCAGGTACGCACCGTCCTTACGGACCTGACCGGCGGACGGGATTTGGGCCTGATTGAGCTGTCTGACAGCCTGCCCGCTTCTGCTTTTGAAAAAGAGGATTAACCGGAATTGCGGCATGAACCGGACTTCCCGGCCTGCATTGCAGGCCGGATGTTTATTTTTTCAGCAGGTTTTTCAAATACTGTCCCGTATAGCTTTGGGCTACTTCTGCAACGGCTTCCGGGGTTCCGGTTGCCACGACGCGGCCGCCTTCGTCGCCGCCTTCCGGCCCAAGGTCAATGATATAATCGGCTGTTTTGATCACATCCAGATTGTGCTCAATAACCAGCACCGTGTTTCCGGCATCCACCAGCCGCTGCAAGACCTCAATCAGCTTGTGTACATCTGCGGCGTGGAGGCCCGTTGTCGGCTCGTCCAGAATATAGATGGTTTTGCCCGTGGACATTCTGGACAGCTCCGTTGCCAGCTTGACCCGCTGGGCTTCGCCGCCGGACAGCGTTGTGCTGGACTGTCCCAGCTTCACATACCCCAGGCCCACTTCCACCAGGGTCTGGGCTTTTCTGCGGATTTTGGGCAGATTTTCAAAGAAATCCATCGCTTCCTCTGCCGTCATGTCCAGCACCTGGGCAATATTTTTTCCTTTGTAGCGAACCTCAAGCGTTTCCCTGTTGTATCTGGACCCGTGGCACACCTCGCAGGGAACGTACACATCCGCCAGAAAGTGCATCTCGATTTTCACCAGGCCGTCGCCGCAGCATGCCTCACAGCGTCCGCCCTTGACGTTGAAGGAGAAACGGCCGGGGCCATACCCCCGCATTTTGGCGTCGTTGGTGGAGGCGAACAGGTCACGAATGTCGTTAAACAGGCCAGTGTAGGTGGCCGGGTTGGAGCGGGGTGTTCTGCCAATGGGACTCTGGTCAATATCGATTACTTTGTCCAGCTGCTTCACGCCCTCGATGCAGCGGCAGGCGCCGGGCCGGGTGCGGGCATGATTCAGCTGACCAAGCAGGGTTTTGTTCAGCACCTCGTTGACAAGGCTGGATTTGCCGGAGCCGGACACGCCGGTAACACAGGTCAGCGTACCCAGGGGGATATCCACGTCCACATTTTTCAGGTTATTTTCGGACGCGCCCCGGATACGCAACACCTTGCCGTTTCCCGGCCGTCTCGCAGGTGGAATGGGAATCCGTTTTGCCCCGGACAGATACTGCCCGGTTATGGAACGCTCACAGGCGATAATCTGATCCAGCGTGCCTGCCGCAACGATCTCCCCGCCGTGGCATCCCGCGCCGGGGCCAACATCCACAATGAAGTCCGCAGCGCGTATGGTGTCCTCGTCATGCTCCACCACGATCAGCGTATTGCCCAGATCCCGCAGATGCCGCAGCGTCCCCAGCAGCTTTTCGTTATCCCGTTGATGCAGGCCGATGGATGGCTCGTCCAGAATATACAGAACGCCCATTAGCGAAGAACCGATCTGCGTGGCCAGGCGGATGCGCTGGCTCTCACCTCCGGAAAGGGTGCCTGCAGCACGGGACAGGGTTAAATAGCTCAGTCCTACATCCGTCAGGAATTGGAGCCGGGAGCGGATTTCCTTGACGATCTGCTCGGCAACCAGGGCCATATTGCCGTCCAGATGCAGCTGCTCCATAAATTTCAGCTCGTCCCGGATGCTCATGCGGCAGAATTCCATAATGCCTATGCCCCCCACCGTGACAGAGCGGGCAATGTCGGAAAGACGGTCTCCGCCGCATTGAGGGCATGGCGCCGTGGCCATGCATTCCTCCAGCTCCTTCCGTGCCGCGTCGGACTGGGTTTCCCGGTAGCGCCTGCCGATATTGTTCAGGATGCCCTCAAAGGGCTGCTCCAGAACTCCCATGCCGGTTCCCCGGTTGTAGGTCATACGCAGCTTTTCTCCCTTCGTGCCGTTGAGAATCACGTCCATGGCCTCCGGGGAAAGCTCCTTCACAGGCGCTGTCAGGGAGAAGCGGTATTTCTGCGCCAATGCTTCGAAATACATCCGGAATATGGAGTCCGTCCGGGCGCTCTGCCAACCAGGCGCCTGAATTGCCCCGTCGAAAATGGATTTATTTTTATCGGGAATCACCAGATCCGCATCCACCACCAGGCGAAAGCCCAGGCCGGAACAGCCGGGGCAGGCGCCGCTGGGATTGTTAAAGGAAAACATTCTCGGCTCCAGCTCTGTCATGCTGACGCCGCAGCTATCACAGGCATAGTTCTGTGAAAAGCTCAGTTCCTCCCCGGTATCGGGCAGCGTGATGGTGACAAGACCGCCGGAATGGCTGCAAGCCGTCTCCACAGAGTCCGTCAGGCGGCGTCGCTGGCCATCCTTGAGCACCAGCCGGTCAACTACCAGGTCAATTGTGTGCTTCTTGTTTTTCTCACATGGGATTTCTTCCGTCAGGTCATACAGAATCCCGTCTACACGGACACGGGAAAAGCCGGATTTCCGGGCATCCTCAAAAATCTTCCTGTGCTCACCCTTTTTCCCACGGACAACCGGCGATAATACGATGAAACGGGTTCCCATGCCCAAAGCTTCCACCCGATCCACAATCTGATCGACAGTCTGGCGGCGGATCTCCCGGCCGCATTTCGGGCAGTGGGGAATCCCCACCCTGGCCCACAGCAGGCGCAGATAGTCATAAATTTCTGTTACCGTGCCGACAGTGGAGCGGGGATTCTTGGAGGTCGTCTTCTGATCGATGGAAATCGCGGGGGAAAGGCCGTCAATGGAATCCACATCCGGTTTATCCATCTGCCCCAGAAATTGCCGCGCGTAGGAGCTGAGGCTTTCCACATACCGGCGCTGTCCCTCGGCATAAATGGTGTCAAAGGCCAGACTGGATTTGCCGGAGCCGCTCAGTCCTGTGAACACCACCAGCTTATCCCTGGGGATTGTCAAATTCACATTTTTCAGGTTGTTTTCCCTTGCTCCCTGAATCCTGATTGTATCGTTCATTCATTAAAAGCTCCTGTCAATTGGATTGGCCCGCCGCCATCATCGGCAAATATCCGTCCATCTTCACCCAGAATGCCGGACCGTCCCGGCTTTTGAAGGGGATCGTTCCGCGGCGGAGCGCATAAGCCGTAATCGAATCTGCCCCGCAGACACGAACTCTGCCCCGCAGACACGAACATGGAAATACCATGATGGATTAGTATATCACACTTTTCCCAAACGTACAAGAGATTTTCCAAACAAAATTTCGTTTACTCATCTCTAAGGGGAATCTGGCCGGTTTGCCGGAAATTGTCCGTTTTTTTCCGTTTTTTTCGGCATTATTTCCGTTTTCAAACTGTTGCATTTCTTTGCGCGGCAATGATATAATACGTCTGTACATTTGCTTTCGGCTTCGGCCGGGAGATGCCCAGCGAAAATAGAATATAAAAGCGAGGTATTCATTCGATGATTTCGTACGGTGAAAACATCCAGGTCTTTTGCGGCAATTCCAATCCTGAATTTGCGGAAACCATCTGCAAAGAACTTTGTGTACCCTTGGGGAAAGCAACGGTCAAGCACTTTTCCGACGGCGAAGCCTCTGTGACTCTGGAAGAGACTGTTCGCGGTTCGGACGTGTTCCTGGTTCAGTCCACCTGTAAACCCGTTAACGACCATCTCATGGAACTGCTGGTCATGATTGATGCCTGCCGGCGCGCGTCTGCCGGCCGAATCACGGCTGTTATCCCCTATTTTGGCTATGCCCGCCAAGATCGCAAGGCCAAATCCCGGGATCCCATCTCCGCTAAACTGGTGGCAAATATGCTGACTGCCGCCGGCGCTGACCGTGTCCTGACCATGGATCTGCACGCGTCCCAGATTCAGGGCTTCTTTGACATCCCTCTGGATCATCTGCTGGGCAATATCACGTTTGTGAACTATTACCGGAGCAAATTCCCCGAGACGGAATTTGACCATAACAATTTTGTGGTTGTCTCCCCCGACGTGGGTTCCGTGGGCCGCGCCCGTAATTTTGCCGCCAAGGTTCATATGGGCCTGGCCATTGTGGATAAGCGCCGTCCCAAGGCCAATATTTCCGAGGTTATGAATATTATTGGCGACGTTCAGGGGAAGACCTGCATTCTCTATGATGATATGGTGGACACCGCCGGCTCTCTGTGCAATGCTGCCAGGGCGCTGATGGAGGTCGGCGGCGCGAAGGAGATTTACGCCTGTGCCACCCATGGCGTTCTGTCCGGCCCCGCTTACCAGCGTTTGGAGGAAAGCCCCATTCGGGAGATGGTATTTCTGAACACCATTCCCCAGACAGGAAACACGCCCAGCGGCAAGTGCAAATTCCTGGATGTGGCCCCTGTGTTCGCCCGTGCCATTGAGCATATCCACGGCGCTACCTCCATCGCCGAACTGTTCTAAGCCGTGTTTTGCCAATCCGCAAACGAAAGCTGGCTGATTGCCGGCCTGGGCAATCCGGGAAAAGCATACGAAAAAACCCGCCATAACTGCGGTTTCCGGGCATTGGATATTCTGGCCGAACAGCTTGGCTGTAAAATCGATAAGCTGAAATTTCAGGGTCTTTACGCGCAGACGCGCTACGGCAGCAAAAAGCTGTTTTTACTGAAGCCTCAGACCTTCATGAATCTGTCAGGGCGCTCTGTGTTACAGCTTTCCGCCTATTATGGCATCCCGCCCCAGCGGATTATTGTCCTGTTTGATGATATTTCCCTGGAGACCGGGCGCCTGCGCGTCCGGGCTGACGGCTCTGCCGGGGGACACAACGGCGTAAAATCCATTATCCAGGAGCTGGGGAGTCAGGACTTCCCCCGGGTTCGGATCGGCGTCGGCGGGAAGCCCGCCCCCGACGGCGATTTGGCCGAATGGGTGCTGTCCCCCTTCTCCGCTGCCGAAGAAAAAGCACTCCAGGTATCTCTGAAAAACGCGGCGGATGCCGCCTTGGTCATCCTTGACAGCGGTGTCCCGGAGGCGGCAAACCGCTTCAACGGCAGCCGGCCATAATGGAAAAGCAGTCGAAAAATCACGGAAAGGGGAGCTTTATCCCCCTTTCCGCTTTGCCGCGTTATGCCGTATATTTTTCCGTAGTAGGTGATCTTCATGGAGCAGCTTCTTTCTCTGCTCAAAACCATTCCCGAATACACCGCCCTGACAGCGACTCTGCAGCGCGGGGAAAGCGCCGCCGTCACCGGCATCGGCCAGATCAATCGCAGCCATATGATTGCCGGGCTTGCCCGGGATCTGCGCCGGCCCATGGTGATCCTGTGCCAGGATGACATGGCCGCTCAACGGCTTCAGGAGGAGTTAAAGGACTTTCTGGGACAGACGGCCCCCATTCTCCCCAGCCGCGACCTGACGCTCTACGACGCCGCTGTTGTCTCCCGGGCCTGGGAGCAGAAGCGCCTGCGGCAGCTGTATAGTCTGGCTGCGGGGGAAACCGCCATACAGATTATGACCTGGGAAGCCCTCAGCCAGCGCACCATGCCGAAAGCCACCCTGTCCGCAGCCGCCTTCACTGTGGAAACGGGCAGGGAATACGTTCTGGAGCAGCTGGTGGACAAGCTGACTGCCGCCGGCTACAGCCGCTGCGGTTTGGTGGAGGGCAGCGGGCAATTTGCCGTCCGCGGCGGCATTCTGGATATTTTTTCTCCCTCCGCCGACCAGCCCGTCCGTATGGAATTTTTCGGTGACGAGGTGGACGTCATGGGTTACTTTGATCCCGGCACTCAGCGGCGCACCGAAACCATCCGTTCTATCACCATACTGCCCGTAGGGGAAACGCAGCCCAGCCTGCACCCCACAGGAATTGCGGGGCTGTGCAGGGATATTTCCGCTTTGATCTCCCGCCAGAAACGGCGCAAAAATGTCAACGAGGCCCTCATCTCCACCCTGACCAGGGATCTGGAAAAATACGAAAACGGCATATCTCATTCCGCCTCCGATCGGTACATGGCTCTGATTTATCCCGAAATGGCCACTGCCATGGACTATCTTTCCGCAGACGCCGTTGTCGTGCTGTGCGATCACGCGAATCTGCGCCGGGCTGCCCGCGCCCGCACCGAAGAAATCGGTATGCAGCTGGACAGCCTGCTTCAAAGCGGGCAGGTTGCCGGAGAGCTGTGCGACTACGTGTGCCAGTGGGAGGATTTCTGCCGCGGCCTGCGGGGGCGAACTGTGGTCTACTTCGATGCCTTCGGCGGTTCTTCCTACCCGGAGGACTGTCCGCCGAAGCAGCTGTACCCTCTGACTGCCAAGCAGCTTCCCAGCTACGGCGGCAACCTGGATACCGCCGCATCCGATTTGACCCATTACCAGAAAATGGCCTTCGGCTCCCTGGTGCTTTGCGGCTCCCGGCACCGGGCGGAGCTGCTTCAGCAGATGCTGGCGGAGCGGGGATTGGCTGCCTCCATATCCATTCCTCTGACCGCGCTGCCCGAGCCGGGGCAGATTCTGCTGTCCGACAACACCCTGCCCTACGGCATGGAATACCCTCTGTCAAAAATCGCCGTTCTATCGGAGGGACAGCTCATTGCCAAAAGCGAACCCAAGCGCCGGGCGGTCAGAAAGGAAGCGACCAACCGGCAAAAGCTGAATTCCTTCACGGACCTGACCCCCGGGGATCTGGTGGTACATGAAAACTACGGCATTGGCCGATTTGTCTCCATGGAGCAGATCAAGGTGGACAATGCCGTCAAGGACTATATCAAAATCGCGTATCAGGGCGGTGACATTCTGTATGTTCCCGCCGCTCAGCTGGATCTGGTAAGCAAGTACATCGGCGGCGGCGGGGATAACGCCAACGTCAGGCTGAATAAAATCGGCTCCGACACCTGGCAGAAAACAAAAGCCAAGGCGCGCAAAGCGGCCAAAGACATGGCCGGAGAGCTGATCCAGCTTTACGCCGCCCGGAAACGGCAGCCCGGCCATGCCTTCTCCCCCGACGCTCCATGGCAGAAGGAATTTGAAGATAATTTCCCCTATCCGGAGACAGATGACCAGCTTCGCTGCATCGCCGATATTAAGCGGGATATGGAGTCCCCTGTCCCCATGGACCGTCTGCTCTGCGGCGATGTGGGCTTCGGAAAAACCGAAGTTGCGCTGCGTGCCGTTATGAAGGCCATTATGGATGGCAAGCAGGCAGCGATTCTGGTGCCCACCACCATTCTGGCACAGCAGCATTACCAGACCGCTGTGGCCCGTTTCCGGGGATTTCCGGTTAATATCGACGTCCTGAGCCGGTTCTGCACCCCAAAAATGCAGCAGCGCACCCTGCAGAATCTGCGTTCCGGCAATGTGGACCTTATCATCGGTACGCACAAGCTGCTGCAAAAGCGGGTTCAGTTTCAGGATCTGGGGCTGCTGGTCATCGACGAGGAGCAGCGCTTCGGCGTCAGCCACAAGGAGCGGCTGAAGGAGATGTCCAAAGGGGTGGATGTGCTGACATTGTCTGCCACGCCCATTCCCAGAACCTTAAATATGGCCCTGTCGGGCCTGCGGGATATGTCCACCATTGAGGAGCCTCCCGCCGACCGCTATCCAGTCCAGACCTTCGTCATGGAGCAGAACGACGCCATCCTGGACGATGCCATCCGCCGGGAGGTGGAGCGGGGTGGCCAGGTCTATTATCTGCATAACCGCACGGAAACCATCGACCAATGCGCGGCGGACCTGAAGCGACGCATTCCCGGCCTGTCCGTCGCGGTCGCTCACGGGCAAATGAGCGAGGACGCCCTCAGCGACGTGATGCAGGCCGTGTCCGAAGGAGATATCCAGGTGCTGGTCTGTACCACCATCATCGAAACCGGCCTGGACATCCCCAATGTCAATACCTTGATCATTGAAAACGCCGACCGTTTCGGTCTTTCCCAGCTCCACCAGCTGCGGGGCCGGGTTGGCCGTTCCACCCGGCATGCGTATGCCTATTTCACCTACCGTCCCGACAAGAATCTGTCGGAAATCGCGGAAAAACGGCTGTCTGCCATCCGGGATTTTGCCGAGTTTGGCTCCGGCTTCAAGATTGCCATGCGGGATCTGGAAATCCGGGGCGCGGGCAATCTGTTGGGCGCCGAGCAGTCCGGCCACATGTCCAGCGTCGGCTACGACATGTATCTGAAGCTGCTGGATGAGGCCGTCCTGGAGGAACGCGGTGACGCGCCAAAGGCTCCCGAATGTACCGCTGACCTGAACGTCACCGCCAACGTGGACAAAAACTACGTTCCCCGGGAGGAGGAACGGATGGATCTGTACCGCCGCATGGCAGCGATCCGCACACAGGAGGACGCTGACGACCTGCTGGATGAGATCGTGGATCGCTATGGAGAACCGCCCAAGGGCATTCTGAACCTGATCGACATTGCTCTGCTCCGGGCCAAGGCCCGGCAGTCAGGCATCCGGGACATTCGGCAAAAATCCGGTGACATCCTGTTCACCTTCGCGCAGCTGAATTTTGCGGCTGTCAGCGCCCTCTGTACCGATCCGGATTATAAGCTTCGGGTTTCCTTCCTGGCCAATTCCAAGGAACCGGCTCTGCGATTGAAGCTTGTCCCCGGCGCAGACAGCCTGAAACAGAGCAAGATATTTCTTGAACGTTACCAAGGCTTATGTAATTCCTGACCGTGTCCCGGAACCTGAGCTTGGGGAAAAGCGGAAATAATAAGCCTGCGTGCTGCACACACTTAAATTGTGCCTGCGGCACAATTTGCGTCTCATAAAAACGGAACGCGCTTCGCGAT
>CAZUAN010000032.1:0-15823 GCA_964618385.1 uncultured Oscillospiraceae bacterium
ATTCAAAAAGCCGCCGCTTTTGAAATGCGGCGGCTCTCTGAAGCCCAGGCGATTACTTTGCAGCGTTGACCAGCGCGGCGGTATCCTGTGCGATCATCAGTTCTTCGTTGGTGGGGATGACCCAAACCGTGACCTTGGAGTCATCGGCGGAGATGACGGCCTCCTTACCCCGGATTTTGTTCTTCTCGGAGTCAAGCTTTACGCCTAAAAACTCCAGTCCGGAGCAAATCCGCGCCCGCATGGTGGCGGAGTTCTCACCGACACCGGCAGTGAACACCAGGCAGTCCAGCCCACCCAAAGCGGCAGCATAGGAGCCGATATACTTTCGAACCTCATATGCAAACTTATCCAGCGCCAATGTGCAGTCCTCGTTGCCGGCAAGGGATGCCTCCTCGATATCGCGGAAGTCGGAGGAAATGCCGGACAGGGCCAGAACGCCGGACTTTTTGTTCAGCATATTCAGGCACTCGTCAGCGCTGACGCCATACTTATTGATGATAAACTGAACAACAGCAGGGTCAATATCGCCGGAGCGGGTACCCATAGGAACGCCGGCCAAAGGCGTTAAGCCCATGGAGGTATCCTGGCACTCGCCGTTCTTCACAGCGGACAGGGAAGAACCGTTGCCAAGATGACAGTTGATGATTTTAAGATCCCGGGTGCCCATCAGCTCAATGGCGCGCTTGGTAACATATTTATGGGAAGTACCATGAAATCCGTAGCGGCGGATGGAGTCGTTCTTGTAGTACTCGGTGGGAATGGCATACCGGTACGCTACCGGGGGCATGGTCATATGGAACGCGGTGTCAAACACCGCAACCTGGGGCGTTTTGGGCATAACCGCCTGACAGGCGCGGATGCCCATCAAATTGGCCGGGTTGTGCAGAGGGCCAAGGGGGATGCACTTTTCAATGGCAGCGATGACCTCATCATTGATGATGCACGAGTCATAGAACTCCATGCCGCCATGCAGAACGCGGTGGCCCACGGCATCGATCTCATCTGTGGACTGAATCACGCCATCCACGGGATCCACCAAAATGGCAAGAACCGCCTCAATGGCTTCGGAATGGGTGGGCATGGGGATGTCCTTAACGACCTTCCTGCCATTGGCATTGTGGGTCAGGCGGCCGTCAATGTAGATACGCTCACACAGGCCCTTGGCGGACACGGCACCGGTCTCAGGGTTCATCAGCTGATACTTCAGGCTGGAAGATCCGGCGTTGATAATCAGAACATTCATCGGGGTTGCCTCCTAAATAAGTATTTTCATTTTGCGGAAATTGTGGTATGATAACCATAACTGATATTATTATAGTGTATATTTCTTAATTTCTCAACCCCTAAGAAGAATTTTTTTGGAAATAGGAGGGAGAATTTGAAAACCGTCGGTATTATCTGCGAATACAATCCTCTGCACCTGGGGCATCAAAAGCAAATGGACTGTATTCGCCAGGCTTTCGGACCGGACTGCGCCATTGTCTGCGCCATGAGCGGCAATTTCGTCCAGCGGGGCGCTCCCGCTGTCATCGACAAGTCTCTCCGGGCTCAGGCTGCCGTTCTGACCGGAGCGGATCTGGTGCTGGAGCTTCCGGTGACAGCTTCCCTGTCCTCTGCGGAGGGCTTCGCCGCAGGCGGCGTGGAAATCCTTTCCCGGATGTGCGATACGCTGTGCTTCGGCACGGAAACTGGCGATGCGGACACCCTGATGCGTACTGCTCAGGCTCTGCTGTCCCCCCGCTTCCCGCCCCTGCTGCATCAGGAACTGGACGCAGGCAGATCCTTCCCTGCTGCCCGTCAGTCTGCTCTGGAGCGGATGGGGCTTGCCGGAGATGTTCTTTCCCACCCGAACAGTATCCTGGCTGTGGAATACTGCAAAGCGATTCTTTCTCAGGATTCCGGGCTTACCGCCTTCCCCATCCTCCGGGAGGGTAGCTACCATGCGGAAAAGGCCAACACGGATAATCCCTCCGCAACAGCCGTGCGGCAGCTCATGCTGAACGGCTGCGATTGGAGCGCCTTGATTCCGGATTCTGCTCTACCGGTTCTTTCCTCCGCCCCTTTGCACAGCTTGGCCGCCGGGGAAACGGCAATTCTTGGGAAATTGCGAACCATGACCGACGCGGAATTTGAAGATCTTCCCTATGGAACCGAGGGGCTCTGGCGCAGGCTCATGCATGCCTGCCGCCGGGAGGCTTCTCTGGAAGACATCCTGACAGCCGCCAAATCCAAGCGCTATACCCGTTCCCGGCTTGACCGGATGGTACTGTGTGCCTTTCTGGGCATTACAGCGGATATGCTGAACGCTCCTGCTCCATACATTCGGGTACTGGCGTTCAATGACAGGGGCCGGGACATTTTGAAAGCAGCAAGGAAAAGAGGCAATTTCCTCAACGCGGGGCAGGCCATTTCCCACCCCTATTGGGAGCTGGAAACACGGGCCGGGGACCTGTACGGCCTATTCTGCCTTGACGGTCCCGAACCGCCGGGAGCGGAGGAATCGCGAAGAATCTACTACCAAAAATAATATTGCCGTATCGGACAGTGCTTTTTCCAATTCCGCACTTCCCTCTTCCTGCTTTCCATTCCACATTTCAAGGAGCTGTTTATGCCCAAATTAAAACCCAAAAACTGTGTAATTGCCTTTTTTTCCTCCGCCCTTCAGGCTTTCGGCATGTACAATGTCCATGCCTTGTCAAGCATCACCGAGGGGGGCATCTTCGGTCTGGTCCTGCTGCTGTCTCATTGGTTCCGCATCTCCCCCGCCATTTCCAGCTTTTTGCTGAACGCCGCCTGCTATGCCTTGGGCTGGCGGACTTTGGGGCGAGACTTTATCGGCTATTCCATTACGGCCTGCTGCGGCTACTCTGTCACCTACGCCATCTGCGAACGGTTCCCGCCCCTGTGGCCTCAAATCGCAAGCATGCCGCTGACCGCTTCCATCGTAGGAGCCCTGTTCATCGGCATCGGCGCAGGGCTTTGCGTCCGGGCGGGCGGTGCCACCAGCGGTGACGATGCCCTGGCCATGAGTTTGACCCGCTTAACCAAAATCCCCATCCAGCGGCTATACCTCATCAGCGACCTGACCGTGCTGGGGCTGTCTCTCAGCTACATTCCCCTGAAACGGATCGGCTATTCCCTGCTGACCGTGGTACTGTCCGGGCAGATCATCGGATGGCTTCAGCTTTCCTTTCGCGAAAAAACGAGCGGCTCTGCCTGAGCCGCTCGCTGGATATTAGCCTTTCAGTCCTCTGGACTGACGATCCATGTCTTCCACCACGATGTCGAAAATCTCACCCAATGTGGCGCAGTATTCCAGAACCTTCCATGGCTCGTTGGTGTGGTAGTGAATTTTAATCAGGTCCTCGTCCCCCACGGCCAGGAGGCAATCGCCCTTGAAATTCTCCACAAAGTAGTCATTGATCGCATCCTCGTCCAGATTCTGCCCTTCGATGAGCAGCTGAGTATCATAGCGAAATTCCGTCATATTGTTTTCCCCCCCGTTTTTTTCCAGTTACAGATGCAGAACCCGATCCTTAATTTCCTGGGTTCTTCCCTGATTCCAGAACTGCGTTCCAATGTAGCCGCAAGTGCGCCGAGCCACATTCATCTTGCTTTGATCCCGGTTGCCGCACTGGGGACATACCCACACCAGCTTTCCGTCGTCATCCTGAATCTCAATCTCCCCGTCGAAGCCGCAGACCTGGCAGTAGTCGGACTTGGTGTTCAGCTCCGCGTACATGATGTGATCGTAAATAAACTGCATAACTTCCAGTACCGCATCGATGTTTTGCTGCATATTGGGAACTTCCACATAGCTGATGGCCCCGCCGGGGGAAAGCTGCTGGAACTCTGCCTCAAAAGCCAGCTTGGTAAAGGCGTCGATCTGCTCGGTCACATGGACATGATAGGAATTGGTGATATAGTTCTTGTCTGTAATGCCGGGAATGATTCCGAACCGCTTCTGCAGGCATTTGGCAAATTTATAGGTGGTGGATTCCAGCGGCGTTCCGTAAAGGGAGAAATCGATGTCATGCAGTGCTTTCCAGCGCGCACAGGCGTCATTCATATACTGCATAATCTGCAGAGCAAAGGGTTTGGCCTCTTCATCCGTATGGGACTTGCCGGTCATATACTTGACACATTCATACAGCCCGGCATAGCCCAGGGAGATGGTGGAATACCCACCGTAGAGCAGCTTGTCGATAGGCTCCCCTTTATTCAGCCTGGCCAGCGCGCCGTACTGCCACAAAATGGGGGCGGCGTCGGACAGGGTACCCTTCAGCCGCTCGTGGCGGCACATCAGCGCCTGATGACACAACTCCAGACGTTCGTCAAAAATCTCCCAGAATTTTTGCAAGTCCCGCCCGGAGGACAGGGCTATGTCCACCAGGTTCAGCGTGACAACGCCCTGATTGAACCGGCCGTAATACTTTGGCTTGCCGGGTTCATAGTTTCCCGCCCGCGCCACATTGTCCCAGCCGTTTCCGGAACGGTCAGGCGTCAGGAAGCTGCGGCAGCCCATGCAGGTGTATACGTCACCGTTGCCCGGGGTCTCCCCCTTGGAGAGCTTGAACTCCCGCATCTTCTTTTCACTGATGTAGTCTGGAACCATCCGCTTGGCGGTACATTGGGCGGCCAGGCGGGTCAGATACCAGTAGGGCGTCCCCTCTCGGACATTGTCCTCTTCCAGCACATAGATCAGCTTGGGGAAAGCGGGGGTAATCCACACGCCCTTCTCGTTCTTCACGCCTTCGTAGCGCTGGCGCAGGGTTTCCTCGATAATCATCGCCAGATCCTTCTTCTCCTGTTCGTTCTTGGCCTCGTTCAGGTACATGAACACAGTGATGAAGGGAGCCTGTCCATTGGTGGTCATCAGCGTCACCACCTGGTATTGAATGGTCTGAACACCCCGTCGGACCTCCTCCCGCAGGCGGTCCTCCACCACCTGGGAAATAGCATCTTCCGTGGGTGTAATGCCAAAGGCCTCCAGCTCCTTTTCCACAGTTCTGCGGATCTTTTCCCGGCTAATCTGGACAAAGGGGGCCAGATGGGTCAGAGAAATGGACTGACCGCCGTATTGATTGGAGGCAACCTGAGCAATAATCTGCGTGGCAATGTTGCAGGCGGTGGAGAAGGAATGGGGCTTTTCAATCAGCGTACCGGAGATGACCGTGCCGTTTTGCAGCATATCCTCCAGATTTACAAGATCACAGTTGTGCATATGCTGCGCGTAGTAATCAGAATCATGAAAATGAATGATGCCGGCCTCGTGAGCAGCCACAATCTCCCGAGGCAGCAGAATGCGGTTTGTGATATCCTTGCTGACCTCGCCTGCCATGTAGTCGCGCTGGACTGCGTTGATGGTGGGATTCTTGTTGGCGTTCTCCTGCTTGACTTCCTCATTGTTGCACTCAATCAGGCTCAGAATACGATCATCCGTAGTATTGGACTGCCGCAGAAGGCTGCGGGTGTAACGGTAGGTGATATACTCCTTAGCCACCTCGAACGCGCCATGAGCCATGATGGCCTTCTCCACCATATCCTGTATCTCCTCCACGGAGGGGCTGCGGCCCAGCTCCTCGCAGGCAACCTGCACACTTTCCGAGATTCGGCGGATCTGCAGAGGCGTCATACGCACCGTTTCATCCGCTGCATTGTTGGCCTTAGTCACGGCCATAATAATTTTTTCGATGTCGAACACGACTTCCGCGCCGTTGCGCTTAATGATCTTCATGAGCTTTACCTCCTTGGAATCAATATCCTCATGCACGGTTTATTATACTACATATTGTGGTTTTGTCAAGTCCAAACCGCAAAATGTTGTGTATTTGTTTTCCGTTTGAAAAAGTTTTGTTTTGGAGCCGCCGCCATTTTGCCCGGAAACCGCAGGAAAGTTGCATTTTCTCTGCAAACCGCAAAAGAAAGGTTTGAAATGTCGAAGCAAATATAGTATAATCGCAAAAAGCGTTCTTAACATAATTCCGCCTTTTTCCCGGTGAAAAATGAAAGGAGCCAATTTCATGAAAAAATTTTTTGGTATTCTGCCATCCGGCGAAGCCGCGTCCGTGTATACGATCCGCTGCGGCGCTCTTTCCGCCGATATATCAGACTACGGCGCAACTCTGGTCAGGCTGCTGGTTCCCGATAAAAACGGGTGCCTTGCTGACGTAGTTCTGGGCCATGACGACTGCAACGGCTACCGCATGGGCAGCGCTTATTTTGGTGCCACTGTGGGCCGCAACGCCAACCGTGTGAAAAATGCCTGCTTCATTCTGAACCGAAAGACTTATGCCATGACCCCAAACGAAAACGGAAACAACCTCCATTCCGGCCCCGAATTTTTCTTCACCCGAATGTGGACAGTTGTGTCCCACACCGAAGCAGCTGTCACTATGGAGCTGAACAGTCCCAACGGCGACCAGGGCTTCCCGGGCAACGCCGTAATTCGCGTCACCTATGCGCTGGAGGCAGACGCCTGCCTGCACATCAGCTATGACGCTGTCTGTGATAAGGACACCGTTTTTAATATGACCAACCACAGCTACTTCAATCTGGCCGGTCATGAGCGCACACATTCCGCCATGGATCAGATCCTGACTCTGCCGGGCCGCTTCTTCCAGCCTGATGATGCTGAGAACATCCCCACCGGGGAGCTGCGGAGCGTGAACGGCACACCCATGGACTTTCGCACACCCAAGCCAATCGGACGGGACATAAATCAGGACTATGAGCCTCTACGTCTGCAGGGCGGCTACGACCACAACTGGGAAGTGTTCTGCAATCCCTGCGCCATTCTCCATGATCCCGTTTCCGGGCGAACCCTGTCCATTGACACCGACTGCCCGGGCATTCAGGTATATGCCGGCAATTTTCTGGACGAACCCGGCAAGGACGGCGTACATTACGGCAAACGCTCCGGTGTAGCTTTGGAAACCCAGTACTATCCCGACTGCCTGAATCACAGCGAATGGCCCCAGCCGATTGTCAGGGCCGGGGAACGCTACCACAGCGAAACAGCATACCGTTTTTCCTGGTAACATTGTGGAACATAGTGCGGGCGGGCCGGACGGCCCGCCCTGTCTCCATATCGTTTTTTCCGATCAGGGAAACCAGCGTCACACTTCCCGTTGCGATCTGTTTTGTGTGCGCCGGGACAGAAGGCTTTTATGCACTTCCCGGAAGCTGGCGCATAAACTGTCCTATGAGCGTCTTTGCTTATTCTCAACACGGGAGGTAAACCTATGTCAGAGCAAAATACGGACACTCTGCGCTGCGACGCCAAGGATTCAAGCCAGATCATGTCCATTCACACACGGAAGATCACCGACTCCTGCCGGGATAAGGATTGCATCGAGGATCTGCGGGTCTATTTGACCACCAGTTCCCAACAGCTGCTGGATTCTGCGGCCAATATCCGGGTTCGCTGTGCAGAGCTGCTGAATACCTACATCGACGTGGAGCCCGTGGCCTTCGACCGGAACCACTACTGCATCGACGTCACCTTCTACTACCGTGTCCTGGCCGACGCGGTGATTGGATCCGGCCGTCCCACAACGCTCTACGGCCTGGCCATTTTCTCCAAGCGGGCAGTGCTGTGCGGCGAGGACAGTCGCGCACAGATTTTCCGAAGCGACACCCGCATTGGAGCGCCCGACGGCATCACCCGCTCCTATGCCAACCGTCCCACCGCCGTAGTGGAGGTGCTGGATCCCATGGTGCTTAGCTCTAAGGTCCGGGACACCGCCGATTGCAGCAGTGACACGGTCACCGCCCAAATCCCCGACGAAATCAGCTCACTGTACGACGAGGAACTGGTGCTTTCCGGCGGGATGCGGCGGCTGTTTGTCACGTTGGGGCAGTTTTCCATCGTCCGTCTGGAGCGGGATGTCCAGCTGGTCATTCCAATTCTGGACTACAGCTTGCCAACAAAGGAATGCTGCGACGCCGTCGGCGGCTGTGCGGAAGACCCCTGCGAAATGTTCAGCCGCATTCCCTTCCCCGCGCAGCAGTTCTCACCTCAGGGCTGTGATGACAACAAAAATGACAAAGACGGCAGCTGCCAGATCTGCTGAATCTTGCCGGAGGGAAATCCCCTCCGGCGCTTTTCTTTTCTGCTCTAATACTGATTCTTTATAAAACCGTTTGGTTTTATAAAGAAGGAACCGCCTAATGGCGCTTCCCTTTTGCGGCGAACCGCCGCAAAAGCCGTCTCATACAGTTCTTAACGCACCTGCGGTGCTATAAAAAGGTTTTTAACCTTTTTAATAAGAACTAGTATAAAATGCTATTTTTCGATAAAACACAATATGCTTATCAGGATTACTCAGCAGAGTACATTCTGGCAGCTGCTGATGAACAAAACGCACGGCCCCGCGAGAAGTTGTACACCAGAGGAATTGCTTGATGCTTTCCTTGACCGCGTTTATGCGGTAGGCAGCAGGGTCATCTGGCTTACGCCAAACAAATTTTATCGTGCGGGTGTCCAACTTTCTTTTGCAATTTTCAGAATATTGTAGTATCCTATATTCAAGCAAGAGAGATAAGCGAAAGTATGATTCGTATTCACTCAATATTGATAGTTGCTGAAATGGAGGTTCCTATGAAGAAAATTGGCTCTTTTTGCAGTAATTCTCGTTACTCTATGAAGAATATGGTTACGACAAAACTTGATCATCTTCTAATAACGATGCAAGGCATGCAATGTTTATCAGGAAACGCAATCAAGCTGATTGCGGCGGCATGTATGCTAGTAGATCACACAGCAAAGACAGTTTTTGTTTCTGTCTTTCGATACACCCTGGAACCGTTATCCAGGTCGGGAGAATTGCCAGAATCGGCGGTTCTTCTGCTATCTAACATAAATCACAATATACTATACTCCATTGGCGCAATTGCGTTTCCTTTGTTCTGCTACATGGTCGTAGAGGGATATCAGCACACGCATAGTAAATCAAAATATTTGCTGAGGATAGCCCTTTTCGCAATCATTTCTGAAATACCGTTTGATCTAGCGTTTTTTTCCCAATATGCATTGCTGGAGAATAGCTTTCCATTTGATTGGGATTATCAAAATGTGTTCTTTACCTATTTCCTGGGATTGGGCCTATTGATGCTGATGGACTGGATCTCCACGAAGCAAAAAGGTGCGGCATCATTTTTGCTGCAATGCGGGGCAGTTGGTGCTATATGCTTTTTAGCGGATCAGGTGATTCACTGCGACTATGGCGGTTATGGGGTATTTCTGATGGTTCTGCTATATGTCCTTCGGAAGAATAGACTTTATCAGGTTATTGGTATGCTTATTTTACCATTATTTGTGTATATTCAACGTCCGATTTCCTATGCAATAGCTATTATGATTATTATATTGTATAACGGAAAGCGTGGAAAGAGAAATTTGAAATACTTTTTTTATGTGTTTTATCCCACACATATTTTTTGCTTACACCTTTTAGACACAATGATCAAACCGATTTAGCACAACGTATGGATTCAATTTCAGGACGAAAAAATACTGGCATAAGGCAGGGGTACTTATCGTGCCAGAAAATAATCAGCTTTTCTTCATTCCTCCGTATACTCCTGAGATGAATCCAATCGAGCAAATCTGGAAAGAAATTAGAAAAACGGGTTTTCGGAATGAAGTATTTACTACACTCGAACAGGTTGTTGACCGTCTCTGTGATACTGTCTGTGCCCTGTCTGCACAAACCATTCCCAGCATTACTTCTCGCTCATGGGTATTGTCTTGCTTTAATTGAATATCAGTATAACATCAATCACAATATACTATACTCCCTCGAAGGCAGCTTTTTCATGGAAGATTGTGATCGGGGCCTTATCCAACCATGTATGAGAAACGTTGCAGGTTGGTTCGCTTATATTCGGGCAACGCCGGAGGCACGGGCAGCTTCGGCAACCGCCTTCGCCACAGCGGGACCGACTCTGGGATCAAACGCCTTTGGGATAATATAATCCTCGCTCCGTTCTCCGTCACCGATCAGGTCTGCCAGAGCTTTCGCAGCGGCCATCTTCATTTCTTCGTTAATGTCCCTTGCCCGTACATCGAACGCACCCCGGAAAATGCCGGGGAAAGCCAGCACATTGTTGATCTGATTGGGGAAGTCGCTGCGTCCCGTAGCAACCACCCGTGCGCCGCCTGCCTTCGCGTCCTCCGGAAAAATCTCCGGCGTGGGGTTGGCGCAAGCAAAAATGATCGCGTCCCGATTCATGGTCCCTACCATCTCCGATGTCACCATGCCAGGAGCGGATACACCGATGAAAACATCCGCCCCGACAAGCATATCCGCCAGTTTCCCGGCTCTCTTTTCCCGGTTTGTGACAAGCGCCATCTCCTCTTTGATCCAGTTCAAGCCCTCCCGTCCCTGGTAAATCGCGCCTTTCCGGTCGCACATGGTAATATTCTGATAGCCTGCGGACAAAAGCAACTTCACGATGGAAATGGCCGCCGCACCTGCGCCGGAGGTTACGATCTTCACCTCTGACGGAGTCTTTCCTACTACTTTCAGCGCGTTGGTCAGTCCCGCCAGCGTAATCACCGCCGTGCCGTGCTGGTCATCGTGGAAAATGGGAATGTCACATCTCTGCTTGAGCTTGCGTTCAATCTCAAAGCATCTCGGCGCCGAAATATCCTCCAGATTGATGCCGCCAAAGGAGCCGGAAATCAGCGCCACCGTGTTTACAAACTCGTCCACGTCCTTGGTTTTCACGCACAGCGGGAACGCGTCCACGCCTCCGAACGCTTTGAAAAGGACGCATTTCCCCTCCATAACCGGCATACCGGCCTCCGGGCCAATGTCTCCCAGGCCCAGAACGGCGCTGCCGTCGGTGATGACCGCACACAGATTGTGACGGCGGGTCAGATCATAGGATTTGCTGATATCCTTCTGGATCTCCAGACATGGCTGGGCCACGCCGGGGGTATAGGCCAAGGACAGATCATCCTTGGTACCCACCGGAACGGTTGCTACCACTTCGATTTTCCCCTTCCACTGCTCATGCAGCCGGAGGGATTCCTCTGCGTAATTCATATACATTTCCCCCTTGATGCGTGCTGTAATCCCGGTTCTTTCTGTTTCTTATTGTTTGCAGTCTTGTTGATTCCTCCGGTTCCGGAATCAGGAATCCGTTAGGCAGCGTAGCCGCCAACATCGATCCCATCGTGCAGAGCCTGACGGATCTTGCCCTATGAAAACCTTTGATACTGTTTCTTTCGGAAACCATTGGGTTTCAGGAAGAAGGAATCGTCCGGCGGCGCTTCCCTTTTGCGGCAAATCGCCGCAAAAGGCATTTCATACCTTTGTTAACACACCTGCGGTGTTATAAAAGCGTTTTCAGCCTTTTCATTAAGAACAAGTATGAATGCTGACCAGTAAGCAAAAGAAAAAGTCCTCGTTTTACCCAAAATAAAGCAAGGACTTTGGCGGAGAGAGTGGGATTCGAACCCACGGTGGGTTGCCCCATCACCAGTTTTCAAGACTGGCTCCTTAAACCGCTCGGACATCTCTCCATACGCACTAAACTATACCATTTGCGTCAGGAAAAGTCAAGCATTTTGACTCCTCGTGTCAGGGCGGCGGCTTTCTTTTTTAGAACGCGATCCATGACAGCGTCTCCTCCCGGCAGCGACGCCTCCTCGATCCGTTTTCAGGATATCCACCCGGCCACCAGTCCCAGAATCAACAGATGCAGCGGATAGAGCACATAAAACAGGTACTTGTTCCAATGCGCTCCCCTCTGGCCGTTGTACCGGCTCAGGGCGAAGGTGGAAAACGGCCCGGTAACATACATCAGGCTGATGAGGCTCCCTACGGTCAGCTTTGCCTTTGGCTTATTCCGCAGAAGATAAAATGCCGCTGTCAACAGCACTTCACAAAGGCCGAAGCCTGTCCGCATCAGGCCGCTCCACAAAACGGCAGCCGCGACAATCAGCGCCTGCATCAAGCGGCTGGCCGAAAACAGCCGCAGCCCATACAGCATTACCAGACACACTGTCAGCGTGACCAGCAGATTCTGACTGCTCCAGTCAACCCATTGACCGCTCATGGCAAAATCATAGGGCAGTTCGCTGATTACAGCGAAAACAAGCATCCGCAGAAGATAGCTGCGATAGCTCCCAGTGTGCAAAAAGCCCTCCACCAAAAGGAACGCGAATACGGGAACCGCCAGCCCTCCCAACAGCTGGAACACCGCCGCCCAGCTGGACAGAATCATCTGATCCGGGTTGGCGGCCAGGAGCTCCTGCAGCTGGCCGTTCGAAAGCCGATCCATGTGGAGCATACCGTTCTGAATCACGGACATGCTGATCGTGTAGAACAGCATTGTGACACAGCCATACAGCTTCAGATTCATTCCTGTCATGGGAATCCGGGGCAGCCTTCTGCGGCTGCGAAGATCAGAGTTGCTCATATAGCGCTCCTTCCGGCAAAATCACGAATGGCTTGCAGGGCGGGCAGGACGTTGCCCTGATAATCGAACAGAGCCTGGTTGGCCCACTCGTTTCCTCCTGGACCTTTTTCCCCGGTATAGGTAAGAGCGGCATCGTTGGCCCACTGGCTTCCGGGAACCGGGATCCAAGCCGCTTCCCAGTAAATAAAGCCCTTGCCCCGTCCTTCTGGGACATCCCGGATTCGCGTCATCAGATCCTTCAGGAACCGGCTCTGTCCCTCTTGGGTTATAGGATACGGAACCGCTTCCGCCAGGCGCGCATTGGCCGCCATTCCCTTGCGTTGAGAATCTGTCAGCTTTTCGTAGACCGCATAGTCCTCCAGGGTAAAGCCCATAGATGTCTCCGCTACAATCATATCCTTGTGGTAGCGAAGGGCCAAATCATTCATGTTCTGAGAGAGCTGCTCCAGCGTCCCATGCCAGAACGGATAATAGCTCAGCCCCAGGTAGTCAAAGTCTTCCCCGCCTCCGGCAAAATACCGGTCAAACCAGTCCCGGTACAGCCCGTTATTTCCGCCGTTATCCAGATGCAGCATGATTCCGGCCTCCGGTGCCGCCTGCCGCACGGCGCGGATTCCCGCGTTCAAAAACGCGACAATGGCGTCAAAATTGGGATACCGGCCATAGGGCCAAAGCAATCCCCTAGTCACTTCATTTCCCACTGCCACAATGCTGGGAACAACCCCTTCCCGGTTCAGCGTATCCATGACAGAGCGGGTATAGTCATAGACCTCCTGCACCACCTGCTTCTGGGAAAGCCCTTGCCAGGCTTTCGGCATAGTTTGCTTTCCGGGGTCGGCCCAGAAATCGCTGTAATGGAAATCCAGCATCCAGTCCACTCCGGCCTTTTTCAGACGGCTGGCCATTTGGATGGTGCGGGGCAGATCATTGGTTCCGGCCCCGTATGGTTCCCCATCAGGGGCATAGGGATCGTTCCACAGCCGCAGCCGCACAAGATTCATGCCATAACGCTTCAAAATGTCCACCGGGTCCTCCTGCCCGCCCCGATCATAGAATTTTCCGCCGCAGCCTTCCACTTCCATCAGAGTGGACAGATCCATCCCCTTGATCCAATCCTTCATCGACCTTCCCTCTTTTCCCATCTATGTTTTCCGGACTGGCAGGCCAAATCCCGGATTGCTTGTCATTTCGATTCTGCCGGCCGCTGGCAGCATTTCTTTTCTTCATCTGGCCGGATTTGCGGCGTTCCGCGGCTTCGCTCCAGTTTCCCCCGGAAAATCAAGGCGGCTGACAGCGTCAGCCCCCGCGATTTGCAGCATTATTCAGAAAAATCCGTAAAGTCTGTAAAGCGCTTCATCATATCCCTGTAGCGGACACGGGCCATTTGGTTCATTTTCAGAACTTCTTCCTCGGAACCGGTGAACTGGCAGCGTATGCAGTAATATTCTCTTTTTTCGGAGTCGAAGAACATATCGATATCCAAATCCCGCATAAAGCAGGAGGGGCAGCGGTAGTTCAGTCTGCCTTTTGCAGCTTGAGCCATGTGGTGAAGACCTCCTTTTCCTTCAGACTTCCGGTATAGCCCAGAGTAAACATGGGACTGAACGCGTAGCCCTCCTTGATATAGCCCTTCTTTTCCCGTCCTTCACAGGTCATGGAAACGAGGGTATCAATAGGAGGCAGCTTACACCAGACCCGCTCCGCATTTTCGGAAGAAAGCTCTCGGCATTTGTATTCGTAGGGAATTTCCTTGCAGTCTACGCCCAAGGTCAGGCTGGACATATCCTCAGCGTATTCCGTGGTGCCATAGCAGCCAACCATGTACTCATTGACGGTGATTTCCGCATCGGGATCGCTGATCTGCAGCACACGGCGGTCAATCCGAATGCATCCCTGCCCCTCCGGGAAGGTGATCACGGTCTGCAGCTTTACGGTCACATCGGCAAACACAATCTCCACCGGGTCCAGAGTCAGGATGCGGTCCTTACCCTCCTGAGAGAAATGCGCCTTGGTGCGGCAAAGGCACAGGTCAACCTCTTCGCCATTATAGCAAATCTTCGCACTGCGAATGGTACCCTCCCCGGCATAATGGGTGAAATAGCCGGCCCGGTATTTTTCCTGAATCAGGAAGGGATAACTGGCGTCCTGCACATGGGGCGTGCCGATGCCAACAGGCCATTCCAGCTTGGCGGCATAGGGCCGCAAATCGAAGATTGCGCCGCCCTGATCCATATTGACGCCGGCCCGCATATAGGGGTCGCAGTACCAGAACAGCTGCTTTTTGCTGCCATAGAGGATATCCCGCCAAAGGGCGCACTCCGGTTCCGTGTAGTGCTTTTTCTGCCGATAAAAATCGGCAAATTCCGCCATGGTCATGTCTGTGAGCTTACCTTCCTTTTTCAGCTTCCCATAGTAGGCGCAGCCGTCCCGGTAGGACTTTTCCAGCAGCTCATAAGGCGCTTCCCATCGGCCCATCTTGTTCATCCAGCCGGGGCCGACGAACATCATGTTATAAGCCAGGCCATTATTGTACTTCGCCAGAGAACGGTACTGGTCAATCAGGTTGTACAGATAGGGATATTCCCATGTCTCGCTGTCGTAAATCATGCCGCGCAGAACATTCTGGGGATGGGTTCCGAAGTTGGAGCCGTTCCCATCATAGCAGGCCAGCAGATCCCGGCTCAGATGAGGGATGGCAACAATGCCGGAATCCTCCTGCGCGTTGGCCGCGGGAGCATGGGTATTCTGCCGGGAGGGAATCCATGGCGCCCAGGGGCCGCCATCCATGAAGGTGTACCAGGAATTGTTGCAGGTATGGTAAGCTTTCGGGCCTTCCTCCCAGCAGGTTGCCACGGCGCACTTGACGCTGGGGTATTCCGTTTTGATAAAATTGATCAGGTCGGCGTCCATGTAGTACGATCCCGTGGATTCCGGATAAAAGCCGAAGCGCTCATAGAACTTGCCGAACACGTCTTGCACAATGGCCTTTTTGTCCTCCATGGAAAACATCCAGATGCAGAAATCCTTGGTTCTGTATTTTTTTCGAAACTGCTCACAGGGCAAGCCCAGCAGACTCAGGGAAATTTCATCGCCGTAACGGATATGATGCTCTTTGGCCAGTGCCACAGCCTCGTCGTTGAAGAGACTGGCGTAGGTCATCTGGATCGTGGTTTTCAGGCCGTTCTCATGAGCGCAGGCCTGCTGAAGCTTGAAGATATCCAGGCTTTCCTTCAACAGCGCTTTTCGACCGATATCCTCCGCTCTGCCCTGCCCGGTCACCTTTTCCGCATATTCAGGCACCATCTCCGGTCGGTGGATGATGTTGACAACGAATTGATCCATACTGTCATGGTCCTTTCTATGGAACCTCTGATGAAATCGGCAAGAACTG
>CAZUAN010000033.1:0-7624 GCA_964618385.1 uncultured Oscillospiraceae bacterium
AAAATGGAACCATTTTATCAAAAAATGGTATCATACAAAAACCTTATGAAAACGGTTACAAACCGTTTTATAGCGCGATGCGCATTCCCTGTTTATGAAGCGTGCGCAGCAAGCGGGATCCTGAATGAAGCCTTTTCATCCGGAATCCGTATCAGAGAGGACAGGTATATCATGAAAAAGAAGCCCTTCCTTACCCTGGACAAGGCCAGGGAGATCCGAGAACAAATTCCAACGCCCTTCCATGTGTATGATGAGGCGGGCATCCGTGCCAACGTCCGGGAGCTCAGGCAGGCGTTTTCCTGGAATCCAGGCTTCCGGGAGTTCTTTGCCGTGAAAGCAACGCCTAACCCTTACATTCTGAAAATTCTGAAGGATGAGGGCTGCGGCTGCGACTGTGCCTCCTATACCGAGCTGCTGATGTCAGAGGCGGTGGGAATTACCGGACACGATGTTATGTTCTCTTCCAATGTAACGCCGGAACAGGATATGCGCAAGGCCATCGAGATGGGCGCCTATATTAATCTGGATGACGCCACCTATGTGGAATTTCTGGAGCGGCTGGTGGGGGACAGAATGCCGGAAACCGTCTGCCTTCGCTTCAATCCCGGCGGGTCCTTTTGCCTGAGCAATACCATTATGGACATGCCCCGGGACGCCAAATACGGCATGACCGAGGATCAGATGGCCGGAGCCATCGACCGGCTTCGGCAGTTGGGAGTCCGGCATTTTGGCATTCACGCATTTCTGGCCTCCAACACCACAACCAACGAGTACTATCCCGAGCTGGCCAATCAGCTGTTCCATCTGGCGCTTCGGCTGCGCAATGCCACCGGAGCGCATATTTCCTTTGTCAATCTGTCCGGCGGTATCGGCGTGGACTACCGCCCGGAGCAGCCCCGATGCGACATCCGAATCATCGGCGAGGGTGTCCGCCGGCATTATGAGCAGATTCTGACAGCCTCCGGAATGGGGGACGTGGCGATTTATACCGAGCTGGGCCGCTATATGTTGGCCCCCTATGGTCACCTGATTTCCACTGTTCTGCACAAGAAGCATATCTATCGGGAGTACGTAGGACTGGACGCCTGTGCCGCCAATCTGATGCGGCCTGCCGTGTATGGCGCTTACCACCATATTACGGTTCTGGGCAAGGAGGACGCCATTCTGGATCATGTATACGATGTCACGGGGGGACTGTGTGAGAATAACGACAAATTTGCCATTCAGCGCAGCTTGCCCCGGATCGATGTCGGCGATATTGTGGCAATTCATGACACCGGCGCCCACGGCTTTTCCATGGGCTTCAACTATAACGGGAAGCTGCGCAGTGCCGAAGTGCTGCTAAAAGAGGACGGGAGCTTCCAACTGATCCGCAGGGCGGAGACGCCCCGGGATTATTTTGCCACCTTTGACTGCACCGAGTTCACATTTGGAGAGTGAATCAGCATATTGCACAAAAATCTATGGCAATATTTGGCGGCAAAACGACAAAATAACGATAAAATTTCATACTTTTCTTTTTGGACTGTGCTATAATAGAGAAAAGCAAGGCCCCTTAGCCCTACGCCAAAAAGGAGAATATCTATGAACAGTATCTTATTTTTTCTGACCCCAAAGGCAATGTGCGCTTATCTGTACGACGACTACACCATCCGGCAGGCATTGGAGAAAATGGAGGCTGCGGGCTACGCCGCGATCCCGATTCTGAACCACCGGGGAGAATACCGGGGAACCCTGACGGAAGGGGATCTGCTGTGGGCTATGAAAAATATGTGCTACATGGATATCCGTCAGGCGGAAGCCCGGCGGATCATGGAAATATCCCACCGCAGGGATCATGTTCCCGTCCGCATCACCGCTTCCATGCATGACCTGATTTCCCGGGCATCCAACCAGAATTTCGTCCCTGTGGTGGACGACTATGGCGCGTTTATCGGAATCATTACCCGCAAGGCGATCATTCAATATTGCTGCGATCAGTTGTTTCCCGAGGACTGATGCTGCTGCTTCCTGCAATTGCTGGGTTTCCGGGAGAAGGAATTGCCTGACGGTGCCTCCTTTTGCGGTGAATCGACGAAAAAGTCATTTCCTACCGTTCAGGCACCTGTGGTGAGATAAAAAGGATTTCACCCTTTTTCATAAGAACCGGCATGATGCACAAACGCCGGTGCATAGCAGTCCCCCGCTTTCTCTGTGAAAGCGGGGGACTGCTTACGGACCTGTTCAATCAGGAAAGCTGTGATACGGATATTCCGCGAAACGGTTTTCTTCGCCTTTATAAAGAAACAGTATGAGAAGATCAGATACCGATACTATTTTTATGAAATATCAGCATGCACTATTGCGTATAGGCCAGGGATTTGGTCAGATACTGTTCCCATAGGAAGGTTTCCTCTGATTTTTCCAGAGCGTATGCTTCCCGAATGCCCTTGCAGAGGGCTAACAGCTTACTCTGCATCGTCTCGGACTGGAAAAGCGCTTCCTTGCCGGAGAGCATGGCGTATTCCATAATTCTGGCGCGGTCCTCTTTTGGAAAGCTCATGGAATAGGTGTCAATAAATGCCCGGTTTTCGCCCTCCAGATATATGCCGGAGGATCGCTGGGCGTTGGCGCGGTAGTCATAGTCATAGGAAAAGCCGGATGGATTCAGCGCCTCCCACTGGTCAAAAGCTGTGCTTTCATTCAGGATGTGGGTTTCCATAACATGGAACAGCTCGTGGTAAAGGGCCTGTTCGGAGAACTCCCCCGCGGCCAGAGCGATGCAGGCATCCGTTCCATCCATGAATTGCAGCCCGGTGGCGGTGTCCAGACTTCCGGATTCCGCAGTGCCGGTAAGCTGGCGCAGGATGCAGATTTTCAGACCCGTAAAGTGGGAGATGGTTGCCATCAGCATACCGTCAGGATACTGGGACAGCCGCTGATCCAGCGCTTCCAGCTCTGCTTCCAGCACGGGCACCAGATATTCCGCCTCGAAATCATAATCCCATGGCTGCACGGCCAGCGCATCCTCCCAGATCAGCACTTCCAGGCCGTACTTACTGCCAATCTGGGCGGCATAAGCCTGGCATCGGGCGATTCCGGCCCAATCGGGGCTTTCGGCGGTGTAATATGTGCCAGTGTAGTCTGTGCTGTCCTGAATGAGCAGGGTACTGCTGTCGCTGACATCCCAGCGATAGAGCGTCTGACAGCCGTAGGAGTCGCTGTAGATCAGGATGAAGAGATATCCGCCGGAGGTGTCCTCCACGGCTATGGGGAGATATTGGGTCTGCAGAGATACAGTGGAACGGCGGACGCCGGTGTCCAGCAGATAATAGTCAAGCTGCACGGTGTTCTCACTGGGGGAGGAAACCGTTACCACCGCATCCTGGCTCTCCAGGAATGTGCCGGCGGCAGTGAGATCAGCAGGAGTCAGGGCCTGGGGGGATTGCGCGTCCTCACCGAAAAGCATGGCCTGAACCATGCCGGTCTGGAAGCTGAGATAATAGCGGCTGCCGCTGGTGCGAAGCGTCAATGCCCCATCCCGCTCGTAGAGCAGCAGACCGTTCTGCGCAGAAAGAAGCATGGTGCGCTCCTTGCCGTTGTCCTGAATGGTACACTGCAGGACTGTGTCTTCGCTGTAAAGTCCCGTGACGGCCTGCTCCGAGTAGGCGATCTCCTTGACGCACCGACGGATGCCGGTCTCCAGATCCCAGGCGCGGATGGCGTTGGCGGTGCAGTAGTATAACGTATTCCGGTCGGCGGAGAGAATGGGTACGCCCGACAAATCCTCCGGGGCGGCGATATGGCTGACCGCTTTCAGGGAAGCGTCCAGTACCACTGTTTGACGGTTCAGAGGATCGTAATAGGAAAGCCCCCCACCGCCTGTCTGCAGGGAAGGATCCTCAGCCTCGAGGAAAAAATCCAGAGAAAGCGCCGCTGTCTCAGACAGTGCCTCTCCGGTCAGCAGCGTGAGAGTGGTAATCTCCGTTCCGGAGAAGATCAGCAGCCCGTCGCCTATAGCGCGCATCCCATAGACATCCGGAATGTTCAGCGGGTAAGAGCGGAGCGCACCCTGGTACTGAACCTCCAGTGCGCTGTCCGGGTCATATAGTCCCCCCGACGCACTGCCGGAGCTGACAGTCAATGTGGACTGGACGGAAGAACCGGCGCTCTCCGGCGCGGATGCCTGAGAAGTGCAGCCGCACAGGAACAGACACGCCAGAAAAAGAACGGTGAAACGCTTCATCATCACTGCCTCCTTGCAGGGAATTCGCCGCCGCCCGGCCTATCACCCTGGCAGCGCAGAAAAGAAAAAGTTATGATACAGCGGAACGCATCTCCCTCCGAATTCATTGGCCGGCGGAACCTGCTGTATCCCACACGGTAATCATAGTACCGGCGGTTTTCACATTCTGTCGAATTCATGTATCTTCCTCCAGAATTCGGAAAGAAAAATGCCCGTTCCCGTAAATCAGACAGCTGTGGCTGCCGTCCTTGGGAATGGAAACACTGCCGGGATTCAGGCACCGAATCCCTCCGCGCAGTTCATCCAGCTTGACGTGGGTATGACCGGAGAGAAACACGCTACCCTCCGGCAGAGGGGGCAGATTGTCGGGGCAATGATGATGCCCATGGGTCAGGTAGAGAGTCATACCGTCCACATACAGCTGAGAAAAGTCTGCCATGCAGGGGAAGGGGAGTACCATTTGATCCACCTCCGCGTCGCAGTTGCCCCGGACGGCAATGATCCTGTCCCGATATCGCGACAGCATGGGGATTACCTGCTTGGGGTCGTAGTCCCTGGGAAGGTCATTGCGGGGGCCGTGGTATAGCAGATCTCCCAGCAAAATGAGACGGTCAGGCGTTTCTTTGTCCACCAGCCGGCAAAAGCGGCGGCACCAGTAGGCGCTGCCATGGATATCGGACGCAATTACAAGTTTCATGAAAAAACCTCCGAAGAAGCGGACGGATTTCCGCACGGAATATCTACAGCTTCTGCAAGTAGGCCCGCACGTCAAAAGGCCGCAGGACTTCCCCCTTTTTCAGATACAGCGGATGATGCGGATGCCCTTTTTTGGTAATGGCCCCGGCACAGTACCATTGCGCGCCAAATTCCTCCCCAATCAGCAGCATATCCCGCAGGCATTGCGGCAAATACGGCCGCTTTTCGATGACAGCGCCCCAGGCCGCCCAAATGGCAGGGGATTGCGAAATGGACAGCACATAGCGAAACGCTTCCAGATTTTCCCGGTGCAGCAGGGGGTTGCAGACTTTCTCCATGTCATCGGGGCTGGTGGCCCGTTGAGCGTATACATTGAACATGAGAAAGCTGTCAAACCCGTTGCCCAGCGCGATCCGCTCCACGGATTTCAGAGTGTTGTCCAGGGCATCCGGCTTTGCGGTGGAGGGATTGATGCCGATGCAAATCAGGGGCTTTCGGCCCCGGGTACCCAGAATGTAGCGGTATTCGGAATAAAAATTGGGGGCGTAAATCCATTTTTGAATGTCGTACTCCCCGGAAGGCGTGTTCGCAGCTGCCAGAGCCTGCTGGAACGTGACAAGGGTCAGCGCGGAGGTGGCGCTGCTGGGAATATGGGCCATTATGTATCCTCCACCGTGGGGAACCACAGGCTCTGGCTGGGATCATGGAAGCCGCAGCTTTGCGGATCCCGGCCCGTCTGACGGCACCAGGCGGCGAAAGCGGTATCCAGGAAGGGATAAACGCCGTCCATGGTGGACTGCAGGCTGACTACGCTGCCGTCAGTCATATGCAGCTCCACGATAATGCTGCCGCCCTGAACCAGATAGAGCTTCTGACCCCGAATTTCCTTGTAGGAATAAACGACGTCCTTCCTTCCAAAGCGGGACTGCAGGAAGCTTTCCCCATCGTAAAAAATGCCAAAGCTTAAGTAGTATACGGCAAAGGCGGCGCCGATCAGCAGCACGATCACGCCGCCGATCAGCAGAACCGCTCCATCGGTAACGCCTACGCACACAGCGACAACACCCAGCACACTCAGAACGACACCGAATACGCCGTAGCGTTTGTTGGCCCGGACAGCTTTGCCGGAGCGGTGCTGCGCTTTGCTGCGGAAAGCTTTGCGAAAGGCCTTGTCCACCAGATGGCAGACGCCGAAGACGGCGGCGGCAATCAGGATAATTGCGAGTAATTCCATGTTTGTTACTCCTGTTGAAAGGTTATGCCCAAAGGACAAGATCCACCGGAACATCATAAGGATCGGTTTCCAGCGCAGGCAGCAGCTGAAATTCATAGCACAGGGCCACGGTGGGATGATTTGGTTCCGCAGCAAGAAATCTGTCATAAAAGCCGCCGCCATAGCCAATGCGATGCCCCTGGAAATCAAAGGCCAGGCCGGGCATCAGTACAAGCGCAGACGGGTCGCAGGCAACCGGCCCGTCCGCGATTGGCTCGGGAATACCGGCATAGCCCGTTTTCACCAGGGACAGGTTTTCCATACGGAGAAATTTCATTTCCTTCCCGAAGACCTTGGGTACGGCTATCTGCTTGCCGTCCCGCAGGGTCTGCTCCAGTATGGGAATGGTACGCACCTCCTGATTATAGGAAAGATAGCCATAGACGGTTTGCGCGTTCCGGTAGGCATCCGTTTGAAAAAACAGTTCCGCCAGTCTGGTGCTGCGCGTTTCCACTTCCAGCTGTGTCATGGCCCGTTTTTTCGCCTGAACCCAGCGGCGCAATGTGGTCTTATCCATCGGAATTCTCCTCACCGGAATCCTTTGCCGGGCGGAACATCCGAAACCACAGGAATATGGCGATCTGCCCGGGAATGCCCAGCAGGAATACCTTCCAGAAATGAATCCGGAAAATAATCAGCAGCGTCATATAAATACTGAGGATGCCGCCCCAGACAATCAGACTGATCAGTCCCTGATTCCAGCGGAAGTCGTGCCATGCCGAGCGCAGGCTCAGCAGCACAATGGCGTTGGCGGGAATGGCGTAGAAGAAGGCCAGCCAGCTGTACTGCTCCAGGATTTCAAAAGAGGACAGGATGATGAATATCAGCAGCGCTATAAACCACACCAGGGTGGAGGACAGCCCAAGAATGACATTTTTGTTGGCCTTGCGCTTCAGAGCCTTTTCGGAAACCTGCGTCATAGCTTTTTCCAGCTTGCCGGGATTTCCGGGCAGCTCGTTGGGATCGGCCAGCAGATCCCCCACGGAGATATCGAATTTTTCCGCCAGCTGCATCAGCGTCAATACATCGGGAATGGATTCGCCTCGCTCCCATTTGGAAACGGCTTTGTCCGAATAGTTCAGTTTTTCCGCAAGCCCGGCCTGGGTCAGTCCGGCGTTTTTGCGGTAGGCGGCGATGTTCCCGCCAATCCGGTATTTCAGCTTCTCATCGTCCATAATTTCCCTCCCGTATGTGGTTTCCACTATTTTAGCATAAAAAGAAGGGCAATGCAACAAAAATGTCCGCTTTGCGCGATGAGCACGCAGAAACGCGGACAAGAAATCCCTATAACAATTCCCTTTCGCGCAGATTACTGCGGGCGCCTGTACCGGATGGTATGAGCGTTATGCCGCCGCTTATGCGGTTTCTTTCTGAATCCGCTGGGGTTCAGAAAGCGGGAGTTGCCTGACGGTGTTTTCCTTTTTGCGGCG
>CAZUAN010000033.1:7724-15630 GCA_964618385.1 uncultured Oscillospiraceae bacterium
CGTTCCTGCGGAACCGGCGGCGCATGTATCATACGGTGTATCCCCTGCGGCGGATGGCGTCTACGACGGAGTCCACATATTTTTCACAGAGGTCCCTGTCCGGGGCTTCCACCATGACCCGGATCACCGGCTCCGTACCGGATTCCCGCACCAGAATGCGGCCGGAGTCCCCCAGACTGGCGGTGACCTCCGAGACAGCCTTCTGCACATCGGGGTCCGCCTGAGCAGCGGCCTTATCCGCAACCCGGACATTTTTCAGCACCTGGGGATAGACGGTAAAGCCGTCACACAGCTGACTCAGGGTTTTCTTCCGGGCTTTCATAACCTCCATGACCTTCAGGCTGGTCAGAATACCGTCTCCGGTGGAGGCATACTTGGAGAAAATGATGTGGCCGCTTTGTTCACCGCCCAGGCGGCAGCCATTGCGCATCATGTATTCGTATACATACTTGTCACCCACAGCGGTTTTGGCATAGCCGATACCCAGCTCGTCAAAAGCCTTGTACAGGCCGAAATTGCTCATAACGGTGGTGACTACAGTGTTGCCCAGCAGTTTGCCCCGCTCCTTCATGTATTTGCCGTAGATGTAGAGAATATGGTCGCCGGTAACCACATTGCCTTTTTCATCCACGCACATGCAGCGGTCGGCGTCCCCGTCGTAGGCAAAGCCCACATCCAGCCCATTGTCCATAACAAAACGCTGCAATCCTTCTATGTGGGTGGAGCCGGCATTCCGGTTGATGTTGTAGCCGTCGGGTTCCGCGTTGATCACATAGGTTTTGGCGCCCAGAGCGTCAAACACCGACTTGGCAATATTCCAGGACGCACCGTTGGCGCAGTCCAGACCCACCCGCATGCCTTTGAAGGAGTAAAGCCCCAGAGAAATCAGATAGCCGATATAGCGGTTACGCCCGGCTACATGATCCACTGTCCGGCCGATCATATCCCGCTTGGCCAGGGGCAGTTCCTCCCACCGGCGGCCGAAGGCCTCCAGTTGGCCATCCAGGTAGGCTTCCACCAGGGAAATGACGCTCTCGTCCATCTTCTCACCAAAGCTGTTAATCAGCTTGATGCCGTTATCATAGAAGGGATTGTGGCTGGCGGAGATCATGATGCCGCACTCAAAGCCCTCGGTGCGGGCGACATAGGCGACGGAGGGGGTGGTGGTAACGTGCAGCAGATAGGCATCGGCGCCGGAGGCCACCAGCCCACCTACCAGGCTGTATTCGAACATATAGCTGGAGCGGCGGGTGTCCTTGCCAATGACAATCCGGGCGGGGCCGTCCGCACCGCTGCGGCGCTTCAGCTGGGTATAATACCAGCCCAGAAAACGGCCTACCTTATATGCGTGATCTGCAGTCAGAGTACAGTTCGCCTCACCGCGGAAGCCGTCGGTGCCAAAATACTTACCCATTGAAATAGACTCCTTTCAATCGTGACATGTTTCCTTTTTCGCGATGACAATGCCGCCGGTTTTCCAGATGCTGTCGGCAGGCACAACACCACGCACACAGGAGGTGGGGTAGATGTTGGTATTCCGGCCGATGACCGTTCCGGGGTTCAGCACGCTGTTGCAGCCCACTTCCACGAAATCGCCCACCATGGCGCCAAATTTTTTCAAGCCCGTAGGCATCTGCTCCGCGCCGTCCTTTACGACCACCGGGGTTTTGTCCGATTTGACGTTGGAGGTCAGACTCCCAGCACCCATATGGGACCGATAGCCGAGAATGCTGTCGCCTACGTAATTGTAATGGGGGACTTGAACATTGTCAAACAGGATTGCGTTCTTCAGTTCTACGGAGTTGCCTACAACACAGTTCTCACCCACCAGGGCAGAGCCGCGGATGAATGCACAGTGCCGCACCTCCGTGTTCGCGCCGATTATGCACGGAGCGCCCAGAAAAGCGGTGGGGGCGATGACAGCGGATTTATGAACCCAAACCTGAGGGGATACCTCGATATAATCCTCGCCCAACTGCGGGCCAAGGGAAACAATCAGATCCCGAATGCCGCCCAGGGCCTGCCAGGGATAGACGAAGCCGGAAAGATAGCTTCCGGCCGCAGAATGGGACAGATCATACAGTTCAGCGGTCTGCAACATAGCGCTTCTCCTTTCAGCCATACGCCGAAAAATTGACTTGACTACTATACACCGCGAAACGGACTTTGTCAACCGGTCAAACAAAATTTGTACATATTTCAACTAAAACTTTTCCATTTTCGATGAAAATCCGGCAAAAAAAACGGAGCTGCTCCAGCAGCTCCGGAAAAACTATTGATTTTTTTGTGCGATCAGTGCGGAAATCTCATCCAGATCGCTCTGAGTGATATCCTCCCGATTCAGCAAAGCCTTAAACAGTCCAACAATGTTGGGCTTATAGCGGTGGCTGAAAATGGTAGCCGCAAAGTATTCCTCACGGGTCATGGTGGGAGAGAAGACCCTACCGTAGGTCTTGCTCCGCCTGACCAATCCAGCCTCCTGAATGGCGCCTTTTTGCAGCAGGCCGTTCAGCAAAATATGCACAGAGCTGTCTTTCCAGGTCTTTTCCTCGGATCGCGCCAGCAGATCTGCGCGGGCTAAAGGCTTATCGGCCTCCCACAGGGCATCCATGATTTCCATTTCGCATTTTGTAAGTTCCATCCGCGCACCTCCATGAATGAATTCAAGGCTATTATATCCCGATTTACAGATTTTGTCAATTCTGTTGTGAGGGAATCTGTAAAAAATTCTTTTTTCTCCAGAAATTCAGAATGCGATTCGGAAATTCATAACATTTATACAGATTTATTCAGGAAAAAATTTCCTGTTTTTTCGGGAAAACACGCTTCCGACGCACCGCAGGCCGGAAGAACTACTCCCCGGCCAGGGTCTGTGCCAGCATTTCACGGGCGGCATCCATGTCGGCCACAAGGACGGCCATGCCGTCGATCATCTTGTTGGAGTAGGTTCCGTCAGCCGGAATGCGCTGGCTGACGATCTCCGCGCCTGAGAGCATGGGAAACAGCTCCAGCGCATACCGCAGCAGATCCAACTTGCTCAGATCTGTGGTTACCATGGGCAGAAGCTGATTCAGCAGGGTCAGGGTGGTGATCAGGCTGGAATCCCGGTAGGCCTCTACCAGAGCGCTCATGACCTTCCTCTGCCGGCTGGTGCGGCTGAAATCGCCGTCGGCGTCCAAGCTCCGAATACGCGCATAGGCCAGAGCCTGATCGCCGTTGAGAATTTGCCTGCCCTGAGCCAGAGAGCTGCCCGTTTCCTGGCTGATGACATCGGCCTCATCCTGGCGCAGTTCGATTTCCACCCCGCCCAGCAGGTCGATAATGCTGGAAAACTGGTTGAAATCCACCTCCACGTTCCCGTCGATATACACACCGAAATTGATTTCCAGCGTTTGATCCAGCAGCGACATTCCGCCGGCGGCATAGGCGGCGTTTATGCGGTTGCTGTTATATCCGGGAATCTGAACGTAGAGATCCCGCAGGATGGAGGTCATAATCAGCTGCTTCGTGCTTTTATTGAAGGTACAAAGGATCATGGAGTCGGAACGTGCCCGGCTTTCCCCTTCCCGGCGATCCTGCCCAATCAGCAGAATGTTGACGAGGTTGCTTCCCTTGCCGCCGATCCGGGCGGTGCTTTGCCCAAATTCCACGTCCCCGGCATTCATGGAAGGGGCGGAAGCGCCGGTACTTCCCTCCGAAGCCAGATATGCGTCCAGTTCGGATTGGGAAAGGGAAACGGAATCGTCCGAATCAATATAATGGATCTGCCCCAGCAGATGCTGAAAATAGACGGTGGCACCCAGCATCAGCACCAGGATCAGGCCCAGCAGAGTGCAAAGAAATTTCATGAAGATTCGGGCGGGCGTGGATTTTCGTCTTCGTTTCATGGCAATACCTCCTGTATCAGGGATGTTTCGCGGTCAGGATGGAGAAACGCTGCGGCATCCGGCAAACACAGGGGCGCGCCGCAGCACGCCCCGTTTATCAGCCGATCAATCTCCAAAATACCGTCGGAAAAAGTCGTACCATTCTTCAAAATCGCCTTCCGGCATTTCCAAATCGTCATCCGGCTGGGAAGACGCGGCCTCAATGGGCTTTTCGTCCAGGGTAATGTCCAGGATCAGTTCTTTGCCGCTGCGAATGACGGTAATGGTGGTGATGTCGCCGGCCTTGAAATTGCGCAGGGCGCGGGTCAGATCTGTGACGTTGGTCACGGTTGTTCCGCCCAGATCGATGATGATATCCTTTTCCTGAATGCCGGCCCGGTCGGCGCTGTAGCCCGCCTCCACACTGACCACGTAAGCGCCGGTAGGAAGGCCGAACATGGAGGCAGAATCGGCGTCCGTATTGGTTACGCTGACGCCAAGATAAGCCCCGGTGACATGGCCGTAGTCGATCAGATCGGAGATAATGCCGGTTACGTCATCGATGGGAATGGCAAAGCCGATGCCCTCGATGGAAGCGCCGGAGGAGGTGGTGCCGGAATACTTGGCTGTGATAATGCCGATAACCTGGCCGTACATGTTAAACAGGGGTCCGCCGGAGTTGCCGGAGTTGATTGCGGCGTCTGTCTGAATCATGCTGATGATGGTGTTATCGGTGGTGACCTCCCGGTTGACGCCGCTGACATACCCCACGGTCTGAGTGGCGGTCAGTTCTCCCAGCGGATTGCCAATGGCAACAACCATGTCACCGATAATCAGCGCGTTGCTGCTGCCGACTGTGGCGGCGCTCAGGCCGGTTGCCGGAATTTTCAGCACGGCAATATCGTTTGCGGAATCATAGCCCACCACCTCTGCGGAGTATTCGTCGCCGTTGTGCAGAACCACGCTGATATCCACAGCGTCCTCCAAAACGTGGTAATTGGTGACCACATAGCCGTCCTCGCTCAGAATGAAGCCGGAGCCGGAGGAGGTACCCGTGCTGGAGCCATAGAAGCTGGAGGTCTGGACAGTGCTGGAAATTGCGACCACACTGTCCACGCAGCTGCTGTACAGCTGGCTGGGAGTCATGGTGCTGCCCTCCGCAGGCAGCGATGACGCCGGATTGCCGGCGGAACCGGCGGAGCTGTCTATTTGCTGCTGTAACGCGTCGAGTTTCTTATTCAGCGCTGCAGCCATTTCCTGAGTGCGTTCCTCCCAGTATTGATTGACGGAGAAGGCAGTAATCAGGCAGCCGCAGGCCACCAGCGCCAGCACCAGAAGCACAGAGGCAATGCGCTTCCGGAGGGACTTATGGGATTTTCGCTCCTTCGGTTTTTCGGGGGGCTGTGTTCGGGGCTGATAGGTGTAGTCCTGTTCCCAGTTCATGGTATAGGGGGAATTGGCATAAGGAGAAGCCTTCCGGCCTGCGTTTTCGTCAGAGGGGTTCGGCGTACCCTGGGGAGGAACATCCTCCCGGGGAGCGGAAACGGGTGGTTCCCCATCCATGGGAAATTCATTGTTTTCATAGGATTCCATATTGGCTGCCTCCATATTCTTTCTGCGAATATCTTATTAACTGTTTGTGAAGAAATTATGTATTGGCAGATAACGAAATATAAATTATCAGTATCCGCCTCTATCATACCTGTTATTTCGACAAACGTCAAGAAAAAATCGCGACAGCTTCCCGCTGCCGCGATTTGCCATGCGGATATTCCATAAAATGCTTCGTCCGAAGGATCGGCATGATTATCAGGAAGATCCTGTGAGACGTATTTCCGGCATTTTCTGTTCCGAAAATACCGGAAATAACAGCGTCGTCAGGCGATGCCTTCAAGAAACAGTATCCGGATTACTTTTTGCGGAAGGATTTGCAGTCGGTACACTGGTCCACAGTGGGGTTCAGTTCATGGGTGCCCACGAGGATACGGTCCAGGGAGCAGTAATTTTCATTGTCGCAATGGTGGGCACACTGCTGGACGGTACACTCGATGCACTTATTTGCATGACAGCTCATTTGTTTTCCTCCTTTGATTTGGATTCAACAATAGTGTGGCGCGGCGGAAAGAAAATATACCGAAAAGCACTGGAAAAGATTGCTTTTTTTGCATTTGTATGGTATTTTATGGGTATCGGTTTCGACGGTTTGGAAGCAAAACCCGGTATGCGGTGCAATTTCCTTCCGGAGAATGAGACTTTGCCGGCTTGCCGAGTTAACCCAATCAATGTCAAAAATTCAACGAGGAGAGAACCCGCCATGGCCAAAATCGCCCCCTCAATTTTAGCTGCTGACTTTGCCAATCTGGAACGGGATGTCCGGGATATCGAAAAAAACGGCGCCGATTGGGTGCATGTGGATGTGATGGACGGCCTGTTTGTTCCCAATATCTCCATCGGTATTCCGGTGGTGAAGGCCATCCGTCCTGTCACCGGACTGCCCCTGGATGTGCATCTGATGATCCACCGGCCCATCCGCTATGTGGAGCCGTTTCTTCAGGCCGGCGCCGATTGGCTGACAGTCCACATCGAAGCCGACCAGCCCCAAAACACTCTGGAATGTCTGGACAAAATCCACGCTCTGGGGGGCAGGGCAGCCATTTCCCTGAAGCCGGGAACTCCCGCAGAGGCGGCCATTCCCTATCTTGAGAAGTGTGATATGGTTCTTGTCATGACGGTGGAGCCGGGTTTTGGCGGCCAGAAATTCATGGCGGACATGATGCCGAAGGTCAAAAAGCTGCGCAGAATGCTGGACAACGAAAATCCCGCCTGTATTCTGGAGGTGGATGGCGGCGTAGACGCCGGGACCTGCGCCATCTGCAAGGAGAGCGGGGCGGAGGTGCTGGTAGCCGGTTCCGCCTATTTCAAAGCGGCAAACCGGGCCGCGTTTGTAAAGAAGCTTCAGGAATAAGCCTGTCAGGTGCGGCCGGGCGTATGAGGCGCGGAAGGGTCTGCTCGCGTAAAGGAGGAAAGCCGTGGACTGGAAAACAATCAGGAAAATCGACGCGCATGTGCATCTGCTGCCGCCGGAATCCCTGAAACAAAAAAAGGAATATGACCCCGGCTGCTGGGGGATGGCGGATCCCCGGCTTTTTCTGCGGTATATGGACGAATATCATGTGGAAAAGGCTGTGCTTGTCCCTATCAATGACCTGGGTACCTACTATTCCGATCCTGACAGGACAAACCGGTGGCTGGGAGACATGATGCGGGCCTATCCGGACCGGTTTCTTGCCTTTGCCGATGTGCTGAATACGGGAGGGTATTTTCACGAAATGGCACCCTACTGGCTGGAAAAAGCGGTGGAGGAATACGGACTTAAGGGCCTGAAGCTTCATCCATCCAACCTGGGGCTGGATATGGATTCCCTGGACATGGTGCCTGTAATCCGAAAGGCTGCCGACCTGGGGATTCCGGTGATGGTACATTCTTATCCCTACGGCCGCCAAAAATATGATGCCTGCGAGCCTGCCCGTATCCATAACATGGCAAAAATCTTCCCGGATGTGACCTTCATCATCTCCCATATGGGTGGCTACCGCTGGCTGGATGCCTTGGGCGGCAGGGAATATGTGGATATTTCCGCTTTCCTGCCGGAACTGGTGAACCTGTATGGTCTGGAACAGGCAAACCGGATTCTTCGTAATTTCGGCCCGGACCGCCTGGTTTTCGCTACGGATTATCCTCAGGTCTATCTGTGCGGGCCTGAAAGCGTTTATGAGCGGTACTGCGAGATCTTGAATCAGATGGACTTTACGAAAGAGGAGTGCGAAAAGATCGCCTATGGAAATATGGCAAAGCTTTTGAAAATAAACCGGTAGCGCGCAGACGGTGAACCAGCGCAGACACGGGAGCCGGCTGTGAAGGAGGCGGGGAATATGGCTACGCCTGTTATCGCGGAGGCTTGCTCCGCTCCTTTCATGGCTGCCGTTTTTTATCGGAACAACCGGGTGGAAGAGACGCTTTTCCCGTGGGGCGCTTTTGAC
>CAZUAN010000034.1:0-2062 GCA_964618385.1 uncultured Oscillospiraceae bacterium
GTTCAGAACGGTATGATACTGGTATTTTTGATACTGGTATTTTATAGAAAGAATCCGTATTACACAATATTTACTTGCGCTCCTTGCGGGCAGATGGTATAATAACAGAAAAATTTTTTCCAATCTGCGCAACCAAGTCCAAATTTTGCCGAGATATAGATTGAAGGAGGGAATGACCATGAAAATTCGCAATTTCATATCCTGGCTGCTCTGCGTGCTGCTGCTGGCGGGGATGCTGGCCGGATGCAGCAGCAAGTCACAGGATACGAGCGCGGCGGACACGGCTCCGGAAGCGGCAGCGGAATACTATCTGGATAGCGGCTCCGCCCTGGGCAGCACCGGCACCGCAGCAGAATCCACAGCTTTGCCGGAAAACCGCAAGTGGATCGTTACCGTGAACATGACCGTTGAAACCGAGGACCTGGATGCTCTGACCGCCGCTTTGGATGAAGCCATCGCCGCGCTGGAGGGCTATGTGGAGGATCAGGAGCTTTACAACGGAAGTACCTATTCCAGCCGCAGGTACCGCAGCGCCTATCTGACCGTCCGCATTCCGGCGGAAACGGTGGAAAGCTTTACAGCAGACGTGGCCGGAATCGCCAACGTCGTTTCCCAAAGCACAACCCGGGAAGATGTGACGCTGAGCTATGTCGCCACGGAAAGCCGCGTGACAGCCCTGCAAACGGAAGAAACCCGCCTGCTGGAGCTGATGGCCCAGGCGGAGAATATGAGCGATCTGCTGGAGATTGAAACGCGGCTGACTGACGTGCGCTATGAGCTGGAAAGCGTCACCTCCCAGCTGCGGCTGTATGACAACCAGATTGATTATGCCACAATCTACCTGGATATTGAGGAGGTTCAGGAATATACCCCTGTGGAGGACCCAACCGTATGGGAGCGAATCTCCGGCGGGTTCCGGAGCAGTCTCATTGGCGTGAAGGATGGAGCCGTAAACCTGGCGGTGTGGATTATTGCCAACTCCCCCTATCTGGTGCTGCTTGCTCTGGCCGGGTGGCTTCTGGCCGTTCTGGTCATACAGGTGCGCAAGCGCAGGCGCCGCAAAAAGCAGGACAGGGAGCAAAAGCCTGAATAAAGCAGCGCCGTCCATCCGGCCGGATGGACACCGTAATTTGGAGCAGAACATGAATGAGCAAAGAATTCTGATTACAGGAGCTAATGGGTTTGTAGGCAGCAGGCTGATGCGGCGGATGGAAAACGCAGCCGCCTGCGCATCCCTTCGGGGGGCTGCGCAGGAAGAAATCCGGCGCATGATTGAAGAAAGTGACGCCGAGGTGATCATTCATACAGCGGCTATTTCGGATATCGGCGTATGCCAGGCCAAGCCGGAGGAGTCTTATTCTGCCAACGTCCAGATCCCTTTATCCATTGCCAAGGCCTGTGCGGGAAGAAAGCTGATCTGTTTCAGCTCCGACCAGGTCTACAGCAATTGCCCGGAAGATGGCCCCTATACCGAGGATATGGGAAATCCGGGAAACATTTACGCGAAGCACAAGCTCGAAATGGAGCAAAGGGTATTGGATGTTTTGCCGTCCGCGGTAATGCTGCGCGCGGAATGGATGTATGATATCCCCTCCCCCAGGCCCAACTATTTACTGAACGTTCTTCAGGCAAAGGGGACGGTTTCCTTCAGCTCCAAGCAGTTCCGGGGAGTCACCTATTTGCGGGAGACCGCGGAAAATATGGATAGCGTCATATCCTTGCCGGGGGGAGTGTATAACTTCGGAAGTGAAACGGCCCAGTCCATGTATGAACTCACACAAAGCTTAGTCAACCTGCTGGGAAAGGATATATTGGTGCAGGATGCCCCGGCAAGGCACAATTTATGGATGAATTGCGGAAAGGCAAAACGGCATGGGATTGCGTTCAGCGACGCAATGACCGGATTAAAAAGATGTTTAACGGATTACGGCCTTGTGTAGATTGCCGCATTTCCGCTTGGCTGTCAGAATGAAAATCACATTTGCAGAAATTCAGCCAGCACCGGTGCGAACCGGTGCTGGCTGATACTATTTTATTGAATATCAGTATGAAATCGTGCCGC
>CAZUAN010000034.1:2162-15515 GCA_964618385.1 uncultured Oscillospiraceae bacterium
CTGCCGAAGGGCTTCGCTTTTTCCGTTTTCCCCGTCAGTAAAACAGCAGCGAAATCCAGGTTACCACATTGTCCCCGTATTGGAAGGTGATTCCTCTGCGCTCCAGCATGGGGATTACGTTGATGCCATGGCTTTCCACACAGGGGTGCATTTTCCCGGGCAGACGGCAGGGCAGCCCGTCCAGGATGGCGCAGCGCGCACAGATGGCGCAGGCCTCCGACGACAGGACATAGGGGTTTGCTCCCAGCTCCCGGAGAATGTCCCGCACCTGGTTGGTCAGACGCTCGTGCTCTGGACGGGTGTCCAGAGTTTCCCGGATGTCGGCGATGTCCGTCACCTGGGTGACGGTGGAGATCATCAGGCCGTTTTCAAATCCCAGACACTTGCGCTTGCAGCTTTCCACGCTGCCAACTCCCGGCGGACAGGCCCAGGACTTGCCATACATCGGACACTCCCGCTGACAGATCCAGCGGACGCGATCGGAAAATTCCAGCTCACGCGGGTCAAAAAAATCATATAGGTACAGCGGTAACGGCGCCAATTTTTTCTCTAGCAGCTCCCGGTTCATGCAAATTCCCCCATAATTTTTACAGCCATCCGGCAAAATCGGTTCATAAAAAACGGAACGCGCTTCGCGCTGTCAAACGGCTTTTAACCGGTTCCATAAGTTTTCATATCAGCCAGCACGGAAGCTCTCCGTATGCCAGGGCCTGCCATATCGCGACAGAGTAGCGGCCGGGTTTTCCGGATTATCGGGCAGCAGTTGCGATTCATACTGATTTTCAATAAAAATGTGAAATCCAAAGGACTGAACATTTTTATATGAAGATAGGCCCAGTTCTTATTAAAAAGGTTAAAAACCTTTTTAATAAGAACTTCGTATTACCGGATATCCAAAACCGGATAATCCTGATCCTCCACGGCCTTTTTCAGCACCGCGTCGGCCACCGGTGCTTTCAGCGTTACGACAGCCGTGCCGGCCTTGTAGCTGACCTCGGCCTGCTCTACCTCGGGCAGCGCCTCCAGCGCCTTTTTTACCCTTGCCTCGCAATGCCCGCACATCATGCCATCAATCCTCAACGTTTTTTCCATTGCCTTTGGTTCCTCCTTGTATTTGATTTTGGGTTTTCTGTCCCTGCTGGCATCATACAACCGAAACAGATTCAGCCGAAGGGCGTTTGACACCACGCAGAAGCTGGAAAGGCTCATGGCCGCCGCAGCGAACATGGGGTTCAGGGTCAGCCCTAGGGGGATCAGCGCACCGGCTGCCAGCGGAATGCCGATGGTGTTGTAGAAAAATGCCCAGAACAGATTCTCGTGAATATTCCGCAGGGTTGCCCGGCTCAGGCGGATGGCGGCGGGAACATCGGACAGGCAGCTCTTCATCAGAACCACATCCGCCGCATCGATGGCCACATCCGTGCCCGCCCCGATAGCAATGCCGGTATCCGCCTGGGTCAGGGCAGGGGCATCGTTGATGCCGTCGCCTACCATCGCGACCTTGCCCTTTTGCTTCAGCGCGCGGATGACGCTTTCCTTGCCGTCTGGCAGCACGCCGGCGATGACCTGATCCACTCCGGCCTGTTTGCCAATGGCATTGGCGGTTCGCTCATTGTCTCCGGTAAGCATAACCACATGGATGCCCATGTTTTGCAGCTCCCGAATGGCCCGGGGGCTGTCCTCCTTGATGACGTCAGCTACCGCAATGATACCGGCAAGCTGCCCGTTCTGACTGAAGAACAAAGGTGTTTTGCCCTGCTCCGCCAGCTGCCCTGCCTGCGCAACGGCCACATCCGGAATATTCGCATGGCTGCGGATAAACTTCAGATTGCCGCCGGCTGCCACAGCGCCATTGCAAACGGCGCACAGACCGTTTCCGGGCAGCGCCTGGAAGTCTGCAACTTCCTCCGCAGAAAGCCGCTGCTCCTGGGCCTTTTGCAGGATCGCACGGGCCAGGGGATGCTCGCTTTTCCGCTCCAGGGAGTAGGCCAGACGCAGCAGCGATTCCTCGCTGACGCCGGGAACCGGAAGGACATCCGTCACCCTCGGTTCGCCGCCGGTGATGGTGCCGGTCTTGTCCAGCGCCACGATCCGGGTTTTGCCCGCCGCCTCCAAAGACGCGGCGGTCTTAAACAGAATCCCGTTTTTGGCGCCCATGCCGTTGCCAACCATGATGGCCACCGGCGTGGCAAGCCCCAGAGCGCACGGGCAGCTGATGACCAGCACAGAGATGCCCCGGGCCAGAGCGTAGCCTGCGGTCTGCCCCAGCAGCAGCCAAACGGCGGTGGTGATCACGGCGATGGAAATAACGGCCGGAACGAAAACGCCGGAGACGGTGTCCGCAATCTTGGCAATGGGCGCTTTGGTAGCCGCCGCGTCGCTGACCATCTGAATGATCTGGGCCAGGGTAGTGTCCTCCCCTACTCGCGTAGCCCGGCATTTGAGAAAACCGGATTGATTCAGCGTTGCGGCGGAGACAGAATCACCGGGTGCTTTGTCCACCGGAATGCTTTCGCCGGTAAGCGCGGCCTCATTGACTGCGCTGCTGCCCTCCAGGACAACGCCATCCACCGGAATATTCTCTCCGGGGCGAACCGTAAAAAGCTCGCCCTTCTGAACCTGATCGATGGAGACCTCCGTCTCCACGCCGTCCCGCACCACTGTGGCGGTTTTGGGGGCCAGCCTCATCAGGCTTTTCAAAGCGTCCGTGGTTTTGCCCTTGGAGCGGGCCTCCAGCAGCTTTCCTACCGTAATCAGCGTCAAGATCATGGCCGCCGACTCAAAGTAGAATTCCATCATATAGGTCATGACCGCATCCATGTCGCCCTTTACCTGAGCGTCGGTCATAGCGAACAGCGCGTAGGTGCTGTAGACGAAGGCTGCCGCAGAACCCAGCGCCACCAGAGTGTCCATGTTCGGCGCCCGGTGCCACAGGCTCCGGAACCCGCTGATAAAAAATTTCTGGTTAATGACCATGATGATGGCAGTCAGCAGCAGCTGGGTCAGGCCCATGGCCACATGGTTTCCGTCATAAAACGCCGGAAGGGGCCAGCCCCACATCATGTGTCCCATGGAAAAATACATCAGAATCAGCAAAAATCCCACAGACCAGATCAGCCGCCGCTTCAATGCCGGAGTTTCCCGATCCTGAAGGGCATCCGCCGCGTCCCCGGCACTTTCCTTTTCGGCCGCTCTGCCCTTGACAGAAGCGCCGTAACCTGCGTTTTCCACTGCGGCGATAATTTCCCGGGGATCGGCCGTGCCTTCCACCCCCATGGAGTTCGTCAGCAGGCTGACGGAACAGGCGGTAACGCCCGGCACTTTGGACACGGCTTTTTCCACCCTGGCGCTGCACGCCGCGCAGCTCATGCCAGTCACATTATATTGCTTCATTGGCTACCTCCGCCGTTCAATCCCGGTCACCTGGTAACCCGCCGCTTCCACGGCGGCCTTCAATTCCTCGTCGGAGATCTCCCGGCTCATAGAAACCACTGCCACACGCTTTTTCAGATGGACCTTTGCCGACGCGCCGTCCAGCTGATTGATTTGCCGCTGCACGCGGTTTTTACAGTTTTCGCAGTGCATCCCCTCAATGTGAACCGTCTTGACGGCTACAACCGGGTCCTGAAGCTTTTTTGTTTCTGCCTTCGGTTCCGCACTGCCTCCGCAGCAGCCGCCCTCGCCCTTAAAATGCTTCCAGCTGGAGCGAAGCGCCAAAACAATTATGACCGCGAGGATCGCCGCGAGGATCCAGTTTCCCATATCGTTTCCTCCTATTTCATCAATTTCTGCAAAGCCGAAACCAGATCGTCAATGGTTTCGTCCTTTCCGTCCCGGATATCCTGAACAACGCAGGTACGGATGTGCTGGGCCAGCAGCTCTTTATTGAACGCATTGAGCGCCGCAGTCACCGCAGCCACCTGAACCAGAATGTCTGTGCAATAGGCGCTTTTTTCCACCATACCCCGGATCCCCCGCACCTGACCTTCAATGCGGTTCAGCCGGTGTATCAGGCTTTTATATTCTTCTTCCGTACGCTGCTTTGTCTTGTGGCAGCAGCATTCCTGAACATCCATGGCAAACTCCTTTCCCAGACAGGATACCCCCTTGGGGTATCTTTATACTATACCCTACGGGGGTATTTGTCAACCCCTATTTTCCGGAGCGTCCAAGGAGCGGCATGAAATTCCGAATGCAGAATTCTGCTCCCGCTGCCGGGCCAATACCCGGGTGGTGATGTCAATAAAATCCCGGGTGTATCTGGGAACAAATTCATCGCTCCTGTAGCAGGCGTAGAAGTGCCGGTAATTTTCATAGTCCTTCAGCGGGAAAAATTTTCCCTGCTTTTGCCGGACATACTCGTCCACATAGACGTTGGACAGGATCATGCAGCTTCCTGTCTCCAGCACTACCCGACGCCCAACCTCCAGGGAGTCGGTTTCCAGCAGCACATGGGGCGTAAAATTACTGCGGCGGAACAATTTTTCCTGAATGATCCGAACGGAATGGCTTTTCGTCAGGGAGACAAAGCTGTCCCCCTTCGCCGATTCCAGGGCAACGGGAGTCCCCGAAACGAGGCGCCGGGCAATGGCGGAATCCCTGCCGGCCAGGATGCCGATCGTCTCCTTTTCAATCAGCTGATACGCCAGGCTGGCAGTGGTGGATTCCAGCGCTGCCAGGGCCAGGTCGATTTCTCCCGCCTGCAGCAGCCGCTCCAGGGAGGCAGAGCCGCTTTCCGTCATTTCCAGCGTCACATTGGGATATTGCTCGATAAAAAAAGGCAGAACCAGCGGCATGACCTGCATGGCCCTGGTGACGCTGATACCCAGCCGGAGACGCCCGGAATGCTCCTGACGGATCTCCCGCAGCTGGCTTTCCAGTTCCGCGTTTGCCGCCAGCATCCGTTCTGCCGCATGCAGATACTTTTCCCCCGCGTAAGTCAGGCGCAGAGGGGATGTGCTGCGGTCGAAAAGCGGCAGCCCGATTTCCTGCTCGATCTGCCGGAGCATCTGACTCAGGGACGGCTGGCTGACAAACAGCGCTTTCGCGGCAGCAGTAATGCTTCCGCACCTGGCGATGGTTTTCATATATTCCGCCTGCTTCAGATTCATAAAAATATCCCTCCTTCGATTGGTGCAATATAACAAAAAATATTATTACATGCCTATTCATATCATAATCTATTTGTTATGGAAGTCAAGAAAAAATAAAGAATCATAGGTTTTTTGTTATGAGCATTATCATTTAATATATATTTGCAATTATGAGAAAGCTCTGTTACAATGCAGATGAAGAAAAATAGAAATGAAATGGAGGAAACAGCATGGAAATTCTCAAATCGGCTGCTGCCGGCACACTGGAATCCAGTGACTGCCTGGTGACCGTGGAGCCGGGCCGGGGCGTCACGGTGGATCTGAGCAGCTCCGTCATGAACCAGTACGGCCGCCAGATCAAGGCCACCATCCTGGAAACCCTGGAACGGCTGGCTGTGAAGGATGCCCGCGTCACAGTGGTGGATAAGGGCGCGCTGGACTGCACCATCAAGGCCCGGGTGGAGTGCGCAGTCTACCGCAGCTGCGGCGCATCCGCATCCGGCATTCCCTGGGGAGGTGCTGTCAGATGATTGTCAGACCCAAGCCGGAACGGTTCCGCCTGCGCCGGACCATGATGTTCATGAACGCCCAGAAGCCCGGCCTGATCAAGGACGCCTACATCTACGGCTGCGACTCCATCATGCTGGATCTGGAGGACGCGGTGGCGGAGAATCAGAAGGACGCTGCCCGGTTTTCGCTGTACCATGCCCTGACCACCATCGACTACGGTGAGACGGAGGTCATCGTCCGGATCAACGGTCTGGACACCCCCCACTGGCAGGAGGACATCCGGGTATGCGTGGCGGGCGGCGCAGACGGCATCCGCATCGCCAAATGCGAAAGCGCTCAGGATGTGAAAACTGTGGAAGCGGCGGTAGAGGCTGCGGAAAAGGAATTCGGCGTGGAGGTTGGCAGAACCCTGCTGATGGCAGCGCTGGAAAGTCCCAAGGGCATTCTGAACGCCTATGAAATCTGTTCCGCCTCGGAGCGGATGTTCGGCGTGGCCATCTCCGGCGGCGATTTCCGCAAGTGCATGCAGACCGCCTTCCAGCCGGACGGCGTGGATATGCTGGCCGCTCGCGGGCAAATGCTGCTGGCGGCAAGAGCGGCGGGTATTCAGTGCTTTGACACGGTGTTCACGGATCTCGACAATGAAGATGGCTTCCGGGCAGAGGTGCTGCAGAATAAGGCCATGGGCTTTGACGGCAAAAGCCTGATTAACCCCAAGCAGATTCGGCTGGTGCATGAGATTTTTGCTCCTACGGAAAAGGAAGTCCGTCAGGCGGAAAAGATTGTCCGGGCCTATGCCGAACAGTCCAGGGCCGGTGTAGGTGTCTTCACTGTGGACGGAAAAATGATCGACGTGGCCTTTATCCCCGGCGCTCAGAGGACGCTGCGGCTGGCAAGGGCCTGCGGTATGTATGAGGGGGATTTGGTATGAAAAACGCGGTTGGACGTGAAATACCCGATGAACTGCTGGTAAACGGCAGGGAAGGGTATCAGGGCAAGAACTACATGGATGGCAAGTATGTCCAGAAGGCGTCCCCCCGGACCCGCCGTTACGAAAAGCCCCAGGAAAGCAAGATTACGGCGACCCTGGCGGATGCCCTGAAGCACTGCGGCGCTAGGGACGGCATGACCTTCTCCTTCCACCACCATTTGCGGGACGGTGACTTTGTGGTGAACATGGTCATGAAGGCCGCCATTGAGGAGCTGGGGCTGAAGGACCTGACCATTGCCGCTACGTCCCTGGGCAACGCCCATGATCCCATTGCCGATTATATCGAGCAGGGCAAGGTCATCGGTATCCAGACCTCCGGTATCCGGGGACGGATGGGCGAGGTGGTTTCCGCCGGAAAGCTGAAAACTCCTGCCATTATCCGCAGCCACGGCGGACGGCCCCGGGCCATAGAGACAGGGGAGGTCCATATTGACATTGCCTTTATAGCCGCTCCCACCGCCGACTGCGTGGGTAACTGCCGGGGCATCGGCGGAAAGAGCAACTGCGGTTCCCTGGGCTACGCCATGACCGACGCCAGGTACGCAGACCATGTGGTGGTGGTGACAGACTGTCTGGTGGACTTCCCCAATTTCCCAGCCTCCGTGGAGGCCATCGACGTGGACGCGGTGGTGGTGGTGGACTCCATCGGCAACCCTAAGAAAATTGCTTCCGCTGCCGCCCGGATCAGCCAGAATCCCCGGGATCTGATGATGGCGGAGAACGTGGCGAAGGTCATCGCCTCCACTCCCTATTTTCGGGACGGTTTCTCCTTCCAGACCGGCGTGGGCGGCCCCAGCCTTGCCGCCAACCTGTTTCTGGAAAAGTACATGGATGAGCGGAATATTAAAATGGGCTGGGCCATCGGCGGCATCTGCGGCCCCATGGTGGAGCTGCTGAAAAAAGGCAAGGTGGGGAAGGTCATCGACGTGCAGGACTTTGACCTGGACGCGGTCAATTCCATCAACCAGACTCCCGGCCACTATGAAATGTCCGCTTCCCAGTACGCCAACCCCGCCAACAAGGGCGCTTTTGTCAACAAGCTGGACTTTGTGGTGCTGGCAGCGCTGGAGATTGACACCGGCTTTAACGTCAACGTGCTTACCGGTTCCGACGGCGTACTCCGGGGCGCTCCCGGCGGGCATCCCGACACGGCGGCGGGCAGCAAGGTCTGCATCATCGTCACCCCTCTGACCCGCGGACGGATGGCCACGGTGTGCGAGAATGTGGTCACAGTCACCACCCCCGGCGACTGCGTAGACGTGCTGGTAACGGATTATGGCATCGCCGTCAATCCTCTGCGGCCAGACCTGATCGAGTGCCTGGATAAGGCCGGGATTCCCCACGTCACCATTGAAAGCCTGAAGGAAAAAGCCTACTCTCTGGTGGGCCGCCCCGACGATCTGGAGTGGGAGGACAAGGTGGTGGCGGTTCTGGAGGCCCGGGACGGCACCATATTGGATGTTGTCCGCAAAATCAAGCCCCTGGAGCTGTAATACGGATTCTTTATAAAACCGTTCGGTTTTATAAAGAAGGGACCGTTTTCATAAAGGAGCAGGACTACTCCGCTTGCCCGAACTGGTAATCTGCCGGGCGGTACAGTCTGCCCGGAAAATAAAAAAAGAAAGAGGTATCCACTATGAGCGAAACCATCGTCGGCATTCTTGGTTTCCTGACCATCGCAGCCATTGTGCTGACCCTGTTCAAGAGCAAGACCCTGCCCAGCATCGCGTTTATCGCGTTCCCCGCAATTCTGGCTGTTATTCTGGTCATCGGCGGCTATTACAGCTTCGACAACATCGCCGCGCTGATTAAATCCGGCTTTAACAGCACAGGCCCCACCGCAGCCCTGTTCGTGTTCTCTGTTCTGTACTTTGGCATCATGACCGACGCGGGCATGTTTGACGTCATCATCGGCAAGCTGATGAAGCTGGTAGGCAACAACGTCATCGGCGTCGCGGTTTTGACCTGCGTCATTGCCCTGATCGGCCACCTGGACGGTGGCGGCGCGTCCACGTTCTGCATTGTGGTTCCCGCCATGCTGCCCGTATACAAGAGAATGCACATGAAGCCCACCAGCCTGCTGCAGATTGCCGTTCTGGCCATGGGTGTCCTGAACCTGATGCCTTGGGCCGGCCCCACCATGCGCGCCGCCTCTGTGCTGGGCATCGAAGCCGGCGCCCTCTGGAGTACGCTGATCCCCATCCAGATTTTTGGCGTGATCCTTGCTGTGGTTCACGCAGTTGTGGTCGGCATTCTGGAGAAGAAGCGGGGTGCTGGACTGGATGGCGAACTGGCCCGGATTGAGGGCGAGGTCGTTCTGGATGAGTCGGAAGCCGCTGCTGCCGGTAAGCTGGCCCGTCCCAAGCTGTTCCTGTTCAACCTCGTTCTGACGGTGGCCGTCATCGCTCTGCTGATCTGGGATGTGTTTCCCAGCTATGTACCCTTTATGCTGGGCGTGGCCGTTGCCATCCTGGTCAACTACCCCGGCGCCAAAATGCAGAAGGAGATCATCAACTCCCACGCCGGCCCCGCGCTGATGATGTGCTCCACCCTGATGGGAGCTGCCGTCCTCATGGGCATTCTTGTCAAAAGCGTTACCGTGGGCGATGTGGAAATATCCAGCGTCGTTACCTGCATGGCCGACCTGATTAAGCTCATTCTGCCCGCTTTCCTGGGCCGTCATCTGCCGCTGGTTATCGGCATTCTGTCTGTGCCTCTGGCGCTGGCCTTTGACACCGACTCCTACTTCTATGGCATGCTTCCTGTCATGATCGGCATCGGCCAGGGCTTCGGCATCGATTCCCTGCCTATTGCTGTGGCGATGGTGGTTTGCCGTAACTGCGCCACCTTCATCAGTCCCATGGTTCCCGCCACCCTGCTGGGCGTGGGACTGGCGGATGTGGATATCAAGGATCACATCAAGAATTCCTTTCTGTGGGTTTGGGGCTTCTCCCTGCTGTGCATGATTTTCGCCATCCTGGTCGGCATCATGCCCCTGTAATCGGAGTTTGCCGTCTTAAAGGAAGCCGCCCCGTCAGGAAATCGTATCCAGCAGCATGCTTTCTCCATGTCAACCTCCGGCTCCTGATTTGGGGCCGGGGGTTGGTTCTATACTTGAACTTTCCTGCCGCAATGTGATATACTGAAAGAAAAGGGTGATTTCCATGTCTGATACGTTATGTACCATATTCCCCGGGGATCGTTTTGCCCAGACCCAGATGGATCGCCTTCTGGAAGCGGAGGGAATCCGCCGGGACAGCTGCCTGGACTATTCCTGCGGCATTTTCGACGAAAATGACACGCTGATCGCCGCGGGAAGCTGCTTCGGCAATACCCTTCGCTGCCTTGCGGTATCCCGGGAGCACCGGGGAGAGGGGCTGCTGAACCGGATTGTCAGCCATCTGGTTGAGGTGCAGCTCGGCAGAGGCAATACCCACCTGTTTCTGTATACCAAGGTCAGGACCGCCAGATTTCTGTCCGATCTGGGCTTTTACGAAATTGCCCGTGCCGGCCAGGATCTGGTGTTTATGGAAAACCGGCGCGGAGGATTCCGCAATTACTGCGCAGCCCTGGAACAGAAGCGGGTAGAGGCAGACCGCATTGCCGCCATCGTCATGAACGCCAATCCCTTTACCCTGGGGCATCGTTATCTGGTGCAGCGGGCCAGCGAAGAAAACGACGCGGTTCATCTGTTCCTGCTCAGCCAGGAGGCCGGCCCGATTCCCCACGCTGTCCGGCGGATGCTGACGGAGGAGGGCATTGCGGAGTTTTCCAATGTGATTCTCCACGAGTCCGGTCCTTATATCATCAGCGCAGCTACGTTCCCCAGCTATTTTCTGAAGGACAGCGACGCGGTAATCCGTACCCAGGCGGAGCTGGATCTGACCGTTTTCTCCAAGATTGCCCGGCACCTCGGCATTCAGCGCCGGTATGTGGGGGAGGAACCGGCCAGCCATGTCACCGGGCTTTACAACGCGATTATGGCCAGCCGCCTGCCGGAGCTTGGCATAGAATGCCGTATCCTTCCCCGGCTTCAGCGGGAGGGTAAAAGCATCAGCGCCAGTACAGTCCGCCAGGCCATCCATGACAACGCGCTGGAGGACATCCGGCCGCTGGTGCCGGAGAGTACGTATCGCTATTTTACCAGCCCCGGGGCGGAAGCGGTGCGCGCCGCCATTCGCGGCACAGCGGACGTCATTCATTATTAAGGAGCATATTTATGCGGGAAGTTACCCTGATGGAAATGCTGGAGGCCCGGGAAAGCCGGGCGCTGGAGCAGCAGCGGCTGCTGCGGGAATACCGTGTGCCGCTGATCTGCTTTACCCTGAACATCCCCGGCCCGGTGAAGGATTCCCCCCTGATCCGCCGGGCCTTTGCCTTTGGCTGCAGCGCACTGGAGCATCGTCTGCCCAAATCCTGTGTGCGCTATTGCGCGTCCCATTGCGCCGTCACCGGCTGCGAAGCTATGTACGCAGTAGACATGGATGCCCTGTCTCTGAAGACGCTCACCACCGCCATTGAGGAGGAAACCGCTTTGGGCCGGCTTTTCGACATGGATGTGCTGGACGCCAGGGGCAATAAGCTGGACCGGGCCTCGGCAGGAGGCGGAAGCCGGGACTGCATTGTCTGCGGGGCGGCGGGACGGGGCTGCGCTTCCCGGCGCAGTCACAGCATTGACCAATTGCAGCAAGCCGTCAGACAGATTCTGTGGGAGCATTTTTCCCGGGAGGACGCCAGACAAATCGGGGCCTGGGCGACACAGAGCCTGCTGGATGAGGTATGCACCACTCCCAAGCCGGGACTGGTGGATTGCCGTAACAACGGCAGCCACAGGGATATGGATCTGTTCACCTTCATGGCCAGCACCGCCGCATTGGCACCCTATTTTCAGCGCTGCGCGGAAATCGGGATGCAGACCGCTGAGTGTCCGCCGGAGGACACCTTTCCCAGGCTCCGTCAGGCGGGCTTGCAGGCGGAGCGGGATATGTACCGCGCCACCAAGGGCGTCAATACCCACAAGGGCGCTGTTTTCACCATCGGCCTTCTTTGCGGCGCGGCGGGGCGGCTGTGGCGCCCCGAAGCCGTTTGGAGTCCGGCGGCGCTGTTCCGGGAGGTTTCCGCCATGACCGGGGCGGCTATGCGGGAGGATTTCTGCCACAACAGCGGGGAAACCGCAGGCCAGCGGCTGTATAGGCAGCGGGGGATTCCCGGTATCCGGGGAGAGGCCGCAAAGGGATTTCCCTCAGTGGAGAAAATCGGGCTGCCGGCATATCACGCCTGCCTGGAGCAGGGCCTGGATCGGAACCGGGCGGGAGCAACCGCCCTTTTGCACCTGATCGCGCAGGTTGAGGACACCAATATGATTTCCCGGGGCGGTATGGAGGGGGCAGCCGCAGGAGCGGCCTGGGCCGCGGAACTGCTGCGGGGAGGCCGGCTTCCGACTGTATCGGAGATGGAAGCGCTGGACGACCGCTTTATTCAAAGAAACCTTTCCCCCGGCGGATGCGCGGACCTGCTGGCGGCAGTCTATTTTGTGGACAAGCTGATGAAACAATCGAGGTGACCGTTACGAAAAAGGCAAACGAACTTGGGACGCTGCTTCTGGAATTTATGCGTTTTGGCTGCTTCACCTTCGGGGGCGGCTGGAGCATCATTGCCCAGATGCAGCAGCAGTATGTGGAAAAGAAAAAGGTCATTACCGCAGAGGAACTGCTTGACCTGACCAGCGTGGCAAAAAGCCTGCCCGGAACCATGATCGCCAATGTAGCCATGCTCTATGGATATCGGGTCGGCGGGATTCCGGGCGGTTTTCTCTGCGTGTTTGGCATGAGCGTACCGCCCATGCTGATTCTGATCCTCATCAGCTTCGGCTACAACGCTTTCCGCAGAAACTATTGGGTCATGGCAGCCATGAGCGGAATGCAGGCTGCGGTGGTGCCTATCATTGCCAGCGCGGCTGTCGGCCTGGTCAAGGGCAGCGTCAAATACCCGCCCTGCGTTCTGGTGGTGCTGCTTTGCTTCGGCCTGTACCTGTTTCTGGACATCAACGCGATTTTTCTGGTGGTTATCGGCATCGCGGCGGGGTTTTTGATCGGAGAATACTACGAGCGAAGGGGGAACTCCGTCCATGGTGCTGCTTGAGCTGTACTGGAGCTTTCTGCTGATCGGCTTCGGCAGCTTCGGGGGCCTGTCCATGATTCCTCAGATTTCCAACGAGGTGCTGAGCCACGGATGGATGACCGTGGAGCAGGTCACAGACATTGTTGCCATTGCGGAAATGACCCCTGGCCCTCTGGGCCTGAACTGCGCTACCTTTGCCGGAATGCAGGCTGCGGGTATTCCCGGCGCCATTGCCGCTAATTTCGGTGTGCTGACGCCGTCTCTGACGCTGTGCGCTTTGGCGGCGGCATTCTTTCACCATTTCAAAAACAGCCGTGTCATGCAGCGGATTTTGATCGGTGTGCGGCCTGCCTGCCTGGGCATGGTGCTGGGGGTGCTGGTTTCCTTGAGCCGGAGCAGCTACTGGACACCTGCGGGGCTGAATTTTCCGGCGATGGCCATTGGCGCTGTGGATCTGGTGCTGCTTTTGAAATATAAGGTCAGCATCCCGAAGATTCTGCTTTTCAGCGCAGGAACGGGACTGCTTCTGTTCGGGGTGCTGGGGATCTGAACGGGGCGCGAACCCGCGCCGGGTTCTCATACGGATTCTTTATAAAACCGTCCGGTTTTATAAAGAAGGAACCGCCGCAAAAGCCGTCT
>CAZUAN010000035.1:0-15498 GCA_964618385.1 uncultured Oscillospiraceae bacterium
ATAAGACGGATTTTTGGTATTTTCTATTCCGAAAATGCCAAAAATGACAGCGCCGCAAGGCGATGCCTTTTTGACAAAATGGAACCATTTTATCAAACAATCAGCAGGCGTAATTTCCCGGCATCCCTTGATTTTTTAGAGATGAACCATAAGGAAATCTTAAAGATGTGGCTGTTTACTTTTTCTGCATTCCATGCTAAAATGTAACAAATTGTAAATGCAAAAAAAGGAGAGAATGGTCATGCCCGGAAAATTTGAGGCGTCCCGCAATGACGGGAACCGAAATTCAAGACGCAGCAGAAGAAGCAGACGCAGCCGTTTTCCAGTGCTGCTCCTGCTGGCTATAGCCCTGCTGCTGGCGGCTGCTGTACTGGCAATGTGCGGCAGAAAGAATGCTGAAAGCCCGGAGTCTGGAATCTGGAGCGGTCAGTCTGAACCGGCGGAAACCACGCAGGCAGTGCCAACTGTTGTCTCCACCGCCACCATTGCTGCCGAGGGAGATCTGCTGATGCACTCCTACCTGTTTACCAATAACCCCAAATATCCGGCGGCCGCGTATATCGAGGATGGGGTCTATAATTTTGATTCCATTTTTCAATATGTGAATGCGTATGTCTCCGGGGCGGATTATGCGGTTATCAATCTGGAAACCACTTTTGGCAACGATACCGTTTATTCCGGTAACCCCTTGTTCAATTGCCCTGATGCGCTGGCGGATTCCGTTTCCGCTGCCGGATACGATATGCTGCTCACCGCCAATAATCACTGCGCGGACACCGGTGCGGCAGGGATCAAACGTACTCTGGAGCAGGCTCGAAGCCGAAATCTTACGACTCTCGGCACCCAGCTGAACGATACGGAAAAGAAATATGCCGTGGTGGACGTAAACGGCATTCAGCTGGGTATGCTCTGCTATACCTATGCCGGCGGGCTGGAATCCGATGGGAGTCCCAATTTCAATTTGAATGAAAACACGATTTTGCGGGAGCCGGGGCTGGTTAACTACTTTACAGTAGATGAGCTGGATTCGTTTTATTCCGAAGTGCAAACATACCTTGACAATATGCGTGAGGAGGGAGCGGAGGCTATCATCCTGTATATTCACTGGGGTACTGAGTACGCACTTACGGAAGATGCCACCCAGCGTGGCATCGCCCAGAAGCTGTGCGATTTGGGCGTCGATGTGATTATCGGTGGACATCCCCATGTGGTGCAGCCCATGGATCTGCTGACCAGTACTACAGATCCAGATCATAAAACCGTATGCCTGTATTCCATGGGCAATGCGGTATCCAATCAGCGTAAGGAAGAAATGCAAACATCCTGTCCCACTGGCCATACAGAGGATGGCGTGATTTTTTACGTCACATTTGAAAAGTATTCCGACGACACGGTAGCGGTGGCAGATACCGATATCCTGCCTACCTGGGTGAACAAATTTACCAACAGCGACGGAAAGGTGGAGTACAACATCCTGCCTCTGGACGATCAGAAGCTTTCTCAGTGGCAGACCCTGTATGGCCTGACGGACGCTGTGTACGAACAGGCGCAGAATTCCTACGACCGTACCATGAACATTGTGAGCGCGGGCCTGACCAGGTGCCAGGAGTATTTGCGGCAAACGAGGAACGGGAAGCTGGGAATCCTTTCCGGGCAGACCGGCGAAACGGAATCCTCCGTATCTTCCGGGGAATAACCATGGAGCGCCGAACCGAAATGCGGTTCGGCACTCCATTTGATCCAGGCGGCTATGCTCTGTGCTTTGGGACGAACGCGAAAATGCTGCGTAGCAGCGTTGCAGACACTGTTGCAGCTTCTTGGGTATCGTTCATGTTGTATCTCATTCCGGGGGGATCTCCGGCCGGCTGGGGGTTAAAATTTTCTGCTATAGTAAAGCTTAAAAATCAGTCCGAGAATGGAGCAGCTGAAAACGCAGGCCAGCACGGTTAAGCTCACCGTAACGCAAAAATAGCCTGCTACAACGATGGCCACCGGGCCCAGAATCAGGAAGGCTTGGCATGCGGCAGCCCGGGCAGAGGTCCACACCTGGATGGTCCGCTCATCGTTCTCCTTGATGTACAGCTTCTGGAATGCCTTTTCATCCCGCAGAGCGCGAAGATTGCGCACCAGGCCGAATAGCATCACGGCCAAAAGACAAAAGGCGGCGCCGGAGAGAAACCCGCGCCACATGGACTGCCAACGGCTGTCGGCCACGGCGGGAGCAAAAAGGGGAATCAGGCCGGCCTCCCCGGCAACGGACAACAGAAAAAACACGGCCAGCACACAGCTGCTGATGCCAAGGATGATATTCTGAACCTTTAATCTTTTTCGAAAGCTTTCCATAGTGATTCCTCCAAATCTGAAAAATCGAATACTTCTTCAATGGTAAGCCCGAAATACCGGGCGATTTTGTAGGCAAGGGGCAGGGAAGCGGTGTACTTGCCGATTTCGATGGAGGTGATGGTCTGCCGCGTGGTACCCACGGCCTCAGCCAGTTCCTCCTGAGACAGCTTGCGGGCTTTGCGCAATTCACGGATCCTTGTTTTCATGGGGATGCTCCTATTCTTTCCTCACATGCGTCCATGGAAGGAAAATGCTAAGTTAACTTTGCAAATAAAGTATAGCATACTTTGCATAAATTGTCAAGTATACTTTGCAGAAAAATTCCCGGAATAGCATTGCCATTCCGGGAACAATTACATTCAGGATAAATGCGGATATATGCCTGGCATTTGCGTTTTCGATGGAACCGGGATAACTTCTCCTGTTTTCTTAGGGAACCTCTGAATTTCTGGAGGGAACCGTAAGAATATCCCTATTATTCGACAAAATCTGCTTCCTCGGCCACAGGCGCATTTTCTGCGGCAGGCGCCTCGGAAGCAGGTGTTTCCTCAGGCGTTTGCGCAGGGACTTCCTCGGCGGCTTCCGCGGAAGCAGGCTCTTCTGCGGGTGCCTCAGCAGGCGTTTCTTCTGCGGAAGATTCCGCAGGCTCGGTTTCCTTGCAATTGGGACACTTGGGCAAAGACGCCAGCAGTTTTTTGGCCCAGGCTACAATCTGCTCACCATAGGTGGCAACGATATAGACAGCGCCAGCCACCGCAGCCAAAGCAGTCACAATTTTCACGACAGCGTTTACGGTTTTCATTTATATGACCTCCAAATCGTGTTAATAATAATTTATAGTATATCCGATATGCAGGGAAAATGCAATAGACTTTTTATGAAATTTGAGAACGTTTACACATAACCGTACATGCCCCGTATGCTGATTTCCCCGGAGGTGACGGTTTCAACCCGTCCCTCCTGAAAAGCCACGATCAAGCCGCCATTGCCATCCACATCCAGGGCTTTGCCATGCCGGACTTCCTCTCCCCGCAGCAGGGATATTTCCTTTCCAATGGTAATACAGTCCTGACGGTATTGGGAAATCATCGCGTCCTTGCCGGACAACAGGACAGCGTCCATGCTTTGCAGGGCTTCCATCATGGCCGCCGCAACCGTAGCCCGATTTATTTCCTGCCCGGAAACCATAGCTAGGGATCCGGCGATTTCCCGGATCTCCGGATCAAAATCGGCCTCCTGCTGGCAGCAGTTGATACCGATGCCGATCATGGCGTATTCCAATTTGGCGCACCGATCCAATCCCAGTTCCGTCAGAATGCCGCCCAGCTTTCTGCGTCCATACACCAGATCGTTGGTCCACTTGATGCCGGGGCGAAATCCCGCCGCTTTTTCCACGGCATCGCACATGGCAACCGCTGTGGCACAGGTCAGATGCATCAGTTCTCTGGGGGCAGCGTTCGGACGCAGAAGAATGCTCAGGTAAACCCCCATACCCGCAGGAGAAAGGAAAGCTCTGCCTTTGCGTCCGTGGCCGCAGGTTTGCCGGTCGGCGATGAGTACCGTGCCGTGAGGCGCACCCCGGGCGGCCAGCTGCTTCAGACGGTCATTGGTCGAGTCGATTTCCGTAACAAAATAAAACTGATCCCGCCAGGGATATTGAGCGGGCAGACGGGATAGGATTTCCTCTTTCATAGCTCAGTCGATGTCGCAGAGGACTTCTTCGGGAGGCCTGTCCAAAATTTCGGGATGCTGCAAAACCCGTTTGAAATGCTTGAAGAAGGCGGCATAATAGAAGCCGTCTACAATACGCTCGTCCAGGCAGAATTTCACATCTACATATTTGCGCTGCACCACTGTGCCATCCTCCTGCACTTCACAGGCCCGGCGCTTCATGCCGAAGGAGCCAAAAACGGGCAGATTTCCAAAATCATACAGGTGGTGGTAAATGGGAGGAATGCCCAGGCTGCCCATGGAGGTGAAGAATAGGGAGCCGTGGAAGGGGCTGACCTCCAGCAGGAATTTGGGCAGCAGTCCAAAATAATCCAGCAGCTTCAGCAGCCACACCACAAATTTCAGGAACACACCGGGAATCAGGGTGAATAACCATGCCGTGTTGTCAAAACTGGAATCCAGGGGCGTGCTTTTCACGGCATCCACAACAGATTGGTATTTGTAGTATACGTCTGCGGCGGTATCTCTGGGGGTCAAATGCACTTTGATGACAGTATCGGGGGAATCTGCCGTCATTTCCTTCTTGATTGTCATGCAGTATTGGATATCATCGCCCCGGGAGTAGACCCTCTGACCGGCCAGAAAGCGGTTCAAGCCGGGATATCTGCACAACGTACGGCAATAGCAGGCCAGCAATACATGGGTAATGCCGAAGTTGGTCAGGCCCTCCCGGCGCTTCTGGCGTATGTAACGATCCACATGGCTGATCTCCAGAGACTCCTCGAAGTAATTCGTAGAGGTATTCCGCGTGACCATAATGTAGGGAGAAACCTGGGACATGGGGGGCAGGGTACGCAGACGACGTCCATCGGAACGATCCCCCCAGGTGGGGTGATATTCCCCCAGGGGATGAATCCGAACCGCAAAGACCAGCAGCAGAACGCCGCTCAGCATCAGGATGTCGGCAAGATAGCACTTCAGGATATCCAGATCGCGGCCCAGCATGGCACCCCGACAGCAATACAGGACGAAAAGCAGGGGAATGCCCGCAGTAGGAAGCAGGAACAGAATGGCGTGAGCGCGGCGGCCTGCGGTAATATCGGTGTAAAGGAAAGCGAAGAAGATCAGCGCGATCCAGAACAGACAGATCACCACTTTGCTGGAAACATTGCTGCAGATCCACAGACCGGCATAGAGGGCCATCATCCAAACGGGGATGGCGGTTTTATAAAGCAGTTCCGAACCGCTCAGAAGGGCGATAAGCGCATACAGTGCGGTAGCCGCGATTGGCAGGACGATTTGGCTCCACACATACAGCGAATCCCCGGACCCTTTCAAACCGGAGAACGCAATGCGGGCCACTGCCGAAGCCACCATGCACAGCGCCATCAGCCAGGTCAGCGCGTTTTTGCGGCTGACATAAAGATGGATTCTGTTTTTCATGGAAAACAGTATAACAAATTTTGGTATATTTGGCAATAAGAAAAACGGGTTTTTTGCCTGCATTTTCAGAGGGTGGAAGGAAGAAAGCGGATGCGGAAAGTTCCAACAGCCATTAACTCGTTCGGCACAAACCGGGCCGGACACGCGGCGCAGAGTACGCATCTGCCTCACGTTTGTTCCTTTCCCACCTGGCGGAAAAGGAACATGAGGGCTTTCTGTGTCCGTCGGTCATTCGCCTGGAACCGCAAAACACTCAAATGGCTTGCAGCTTCGCGATATGGGCCGGCGTGGTGCCGCAGCAGCCGCCGAGCAAGGTCGCGCCATTGCGCTTGCACTGCCCCATGATCTCCCCGAATTCCTCCGGCGTCATGGAATATTCGGCAATGCCGTCGGAATTAATGGTGGGCATGCCTGCGTTGGGCTTGCAGATAAGCGGCACCTTTACATAGCGGCGCAGCTTTGCTACCAGATAGGGCGTCATCATATCCGCCGTCACACAGTTGAAGCCCACGGCGGCAGCTCCGGCCTGTTCCAGTTCCTGAAGGACTTTCCCGGCGTCGGCCCCGGAGAACAGGGAACCGTCCGGCTGCATGGTGAAGGTGTACATGGCGGCGCCCGCGCCCTCCAGTTCGGCAGCAGTCAGGATTGCTTCCGCTTCCTGCTGGTAGAGCAGAGTTTCTCCCACCAGCAGGTCCGCTCCGCCGTCGATCAGGCCACGGATCTGGCGGCTGTAATTCTCCACCAGCAGCTCAAAGCAGTCGGGGTTCCAGCTGTCGCAGAAGGCAGCCAAGGTGGTCAGGTCTCCCGCGATCAGGCAGCCGGGAGCGGCACTGCGGGACAGGGCTACCAGAGTCTCGTTGATTTTTTCCGTCTGGCCGTCCAGCCCCACGGCTTTCAGGGCGATAGGCTGGGCCTGGAAGGTGGGGGCATAAATGATCTGGGAACCGGACTGGGCGTAGGCCCGCTGCAGGGCTACCAGGGGTTCCGGATTTTCCAGCACCCACTGTTCGGTGCAGCAGCCCTTGGGCATTCCGGCGTTGCGCAGATTGGAGCCGGTGGCGCCGTCCAGAATGCAGGTGCCGCTGGTAATTAATTTCTGAAATTCTTCTTTGGTCAGCATAGTTGAATTCCTCCTGATTGCAAGCCGGAAACGAATCCCGCTTTTTTGTAATTATAAACCATTTTTGAAATGATTGCAACAAGGATTGACCTTTTGGGCAAAATCTGCTAAGATAGCAAAAGTTTCAAAAAAAGGAGCATTTAACCCATGAAGAAAACCGTATTGAGAGAGTACGCCAAGCTGATCGTCCGCTGTGGCGTCAACGTCCAGAAAGGGCAGGAGGTCACGGTCCATGCCGACCTGGACCAGCCGGAATTTGTCCGGATGGTGGTAGAGGAGGCCTACAAAGCCAAGGCCAAAAAGGTCACGGTGGAGTGGAACTATCAGCCGCTGCAAAAGCTTCACGCCCGATATCAGACCGTGAAAACACTTGGCACTGTCCCCGAATGGCAGAAGGCCAAACAGGAGCATCTGTGCCAGGTGCTGCCCGCCCGCATTCATCTGGAGTCTTCGGACCCCGACGGACTGAAGGGCATCAACATGGAGAAAGTTTCCAAGGCCAATCAGATGGCCTACCCCATTTTGAAGCCCTATCATGACCGCCGGGAGAATAAGGAGCAGTGGTGCATCGCCGCCGTACCCGGCGCCGCCTGGGCAAAGAAGGTGTTCCCCGGAATGCGGGTCAGCGCCGCTATGGAAAAGCTGTGGGAGGCCATCCTGTTTACCTCCCGGGTCACCGATGATCCCGTCAAGGCTTGGGAGGAGCATAACCGCGACCTGCAGAACCGCTGCGCTTACCTGAACAGCCTGCATATCCGCAGCCTGCACTACACCGCCGAAAACGGCACCGACCTGACCGTGGGCATGATCCCCGAGGGCGAGTGGAAGGGCGGCGGTGAAGAGAGCCTCCAGGGTATTTTCTTCAACCCCAACATTCCCACGGAGGAATGCTTCATCTCCCCCAAGCGGGGCGAGGCCGAGGGCATCGTGTATTCTACCAAGCCCCTTTCCTATCGTGGTCAGATGATTGAGAATTTTTCCGTCCGCTTTGAGGGCGGCAAGGCCGTGGAGGTCAAGGCGGAGAAAGGGGAGGACCTGCTGAAAACCATGATTGCCATGGACGAGGGCGCGGCGTATCTGGGCGAGTGCGCCCTGGTACCACAGAAAAGCCCCATCGCGGAAAGCGGCATCCTGTTCTATAACACCCTGTTCGACGAAAACGCCGCCTGTCACCTGGCGCTGGGCATGGGCTTTGCGGACACAATTCAGGACTTCCAGAACAAGACTCTGGAGGAGTGCCGCGCCCTGGGCGTCAACGATTCCATGATCCACGAGGACTTCATGATCGGCTGCGACAGCATGAACATCGACGGAATCTGCGAGGACGGCAAGGTGGTGCCCATTTTCCGGGGCGGCAACTGGGCCTTCTAAGGAGTTTTTTATGACGATCAAGGAAAAGCAGCACAGCGGTGAAATTTACCAGCCTATGGACGAGGAAATTCTGAAAGAGCAGCTTGTTTTTCTGGATAATCTGAGAGAGTATAACGAAATTCCCCATGTCCGCATGAAGGAGCGGGAGGAAAAGCTGCGCCAAATGCTGGCCGAGGCAGGGGAGGGGTGCTATGTGGAGTCCCCGTTCTACGCCAACTTTGGCGGCCATCATGTGCATTTCGGCAAAGGGGTGTATGCCAATTTTAACCTGACTCTGGTGGACGATACCCACATTTATGTGGGGGACTACACCATGATCGGCCCTAATGTGACCCTGGCCACGGCAGGGCATCCCATCGCTCCGGAGCTGCGGCAGAAGGGTCTGCAGTTTAACATGCCCATCCACATCGGCAAAAACTGCTGGCTGGGGGCGGGCGTTATCGTCATGCCCGGCGTGACCATCGGGGACAATACGGTTATCGGCGCCGGAAGCATTGTCACAAGGGATATCCCCGCTGACGTGGTAGCTGTTGGCAATCCATGCCATGTTTTGCGGAATGTGGGGGAACATGACAGGCAGTTCTATTTCCGGGACAGAAAAATTGCTCCAGAATTGTGGAGCGACGAATAATCTGGTCCCGTTCCTTTATCAGGGGGAAACGTGTAATACTTCATAATATAAAAATGTTCAATCCTTTGAATTTGACATTTTTATTGAAAATCAGTATAAGCCTTGCCTGCAAGCGATATGGTGCCTGCAGACAAGGCCGGGAACGAAGCCAAAGGAACGGGGCAGGCTCATCCAAAGAGACTGCCCCGGATTCTTATGTACGCAGCATTTCTTCCGCGCTTTTTAATGTCGTTTCGGTGATATTTGCACCGCCAATAATTCGGGCCAGTTCCCGTTTCCGGCCCTCCCGATCCAGCGGCGTTACAGAGGTGTATGTACGGCCGTCCCGTTCCGACTTGGAAATTAACAGATGGGTATCGGCCAGCGCGGCCAGCTGGGGAAGATGGGTGACACAGAGTACCTGCTTGTGGGCAGCCACACTGCGGAGTTTTTCCGCAACCTTCTGAGCGGCCCGACCGGATACGCCGGTGTCCACCTCGTCAAAGATCAGCGTGCTGACCCGATCCTTTTCTGCCAGAACGTTTTTCATGGCCAGCATAATCCGGGCCAGCTCGCCGCCGGAGGCAACCTTGCTTATGGGCTTGCGTGCTTCGCCTGCGTTGGCGGACATGTAAAAAGCCACTCCATCCGCGCCGTTTTCCGTCAGCTCCAGCTCCCGAAATTCGCAGGAGAACTGCACACCGGGCATATCCAGCTGAGCCAGCTCCAGAAGAATACGCTGGGACATGACCTGCGCCGCGTCCTTCCGATTCTGCCGGAGAACAAGCGCCGCGTCCCAGGCGGCTTTTTCCGCCTTTTTCAGCTGAGTTTTCAGCCGCGCCAAACGGTCGCCGGCAAATTCTATGTCATCCAGCTCCTGCTTTGCCCGCTCCAGATATTCCAGAATATCCTGACAGGTCGCGCCGTATTTACGGCGAAGCTTGTGAATCACATCCAGGCGGGATTCCAGCTGCTCCAGTTCGTCAGCGGAATAGCTCAGCGCGTCTCTGGCACTTCGCACCTCCTCCGCCGCGTCCTGCACCTGATACATCAGGTCCGAAACACGTGCGTGAAGACTGTCAAAGCTGTCGCTGAACCGGGCAAGCCGGGCCAGGGCATATTCCGCTTGGGCAAGCAGCCCTGCCGCGCCGTCGGTATCATCCGTACCGTAGAGACATTCTACCGCTTCTTCCATACCGTTGCTTAATTTTTCGGCATTTTGCAGCACTTTGCGGCGTTTTTCCAGGACCTCGTCTTCCCCTGGTTCCAGAGATGCCTTTTCAATTTCTCCAATCTGATAGTTCAGTGTCTCCATACGGCGAAGCTTTTCGCCTTCGTCCATGGTCAGAGCGTGGATCTGCCGACGCAGGTCGGAAACGGCCCTGTACTTTTCAGCATAATCCAGACGAAGCGTTTCATTTTCCGCAAACGCGTCCAAAAAGGTCAGATGGTTTTCCTCGTCAAACAGGGACGCAGAATCATGCTGGCCGTGGATATTAATAAGCTGAACGCCCAATTTCCGCAGAATGGACACCGAAACAAGACTTCCGTTGACCCGGCAGATGTTTTTGCCGTCCAGAAAAATTTCCCGCTGAATCACCGTTTCCGAGTCATAATCCACCCCGTTGTCGGCAAACCATTCCAGTTCGGGAACCTCGGTAAATACCGCCCGGACAGAGGCTTTCTGTGCGCCGGTGCGCAGCATATCCCGATAGGCGCGCTCTCCCAGAATGGCGGATATGGCATCAATCACAATGGATTTTCCCGCGCCGGTTTCGCCGGTCAGGACGTTAAATCCCCGATCAAAGGCGATATCCGCGCTTTCGATTACCGCAATATTTTCGATGTGAAGCAGATTCAGCATACTATCTCCCTCTCTTTGCTAAACGGTTGCGGCAGGTAATTTCCCTGTGGCCGGGAACGCGGTTTTTCATGCTGCTTTTCAGTTCAGCAGCCCTTTAATCTCGCCGCAGAAGGCCGCAGCGGCATTTGCGTCGCGCATCACGACGAATACAGTATCGTCGCCGGCAATGCTGCCCAGCACGACGCTCATGTGCATAGCGTCCAGAGCCGAGGCCGCTGCATTGGCAAGGCCCGGCAGTGTATGAATAACAATGATGTTCTGCGCGTAGTCATAGCTGGTGACACACTCCCGGAAAATGGTGTTCAGCCGACTGGAGAAGGTGTTTGGCACATCGCTGACAGCGGTGGTATAGCGATAGGTTCCAAAGTTGGTCAATTCCTTGACGATGCGCAGTTCCTTGATATCCCGGGAAATGGTCGCCTGCGTGCTGGCGAAGCCCGCCTCCATCAGCTTCTGCAAAAGCTGCTCCTGTGTTTCCACATTGGTTGTGGAGATGATCTCCATAATTTTGGCCTGTCTCTGCCTTTTCAAGGGTGTTCACCTCTCCCTTTTCTTAAATTTTGCGTTGACAACATCATAGAAACTGCGGTTTTTCAGGCGAACCAGTCTGGTTTCCAGATGGGATCTTTTGACTGTGGCCACATCGCCGATTCCCAGGCGCACGGCCTTACCGCCGTCTACGCTGAGGAAGGCGTTACGCCGGGCATTGCAGGCCATTTCCACAGTGACCACGCGCTTGTCCGATGCGATCAGGCAGCGGCTGTCCACGTCATGGGCACAGATGGGGGTAATCAGGATGTTTTTTGCCTCCGGCTCCACAATGGGGCCGCCGGCAGAAAGACTATAACCTGTGGATCCCGTGGGGGTGGACACGATCACGCCGTCGCCATCGCACTCCATGGCCTGAATGCCGTCGCATTTTACAGTCAGACGGACAATGCGAGCCGCTGCGCCCTTGGTTATCACCACATCATTCAAGCAGATATCATGGAAAATAATGTCCCGTTCCCGTTGAACCGTAATATCCAGCATCATGCGGCTGTCCAGGGTATAGTTTCCGGAGGCAAGCTGGGCAAGCCTGTCCAATTCTGTGCTTTCCAGTTCCGCCATAAAGCCCATCGTGCCGATGTTCACGCCCAAAATGGGAATGCCTTTCCGGGTAGCGGCCTTGGCCATATGCAGAATGGTGCCGTCTCCGCCAAAGCAGATCACCATTTCGGCATTGGGAAGCTCCCGATCCAGCCGGGAAAACCGTAAATCCCGGGGAAGGGAATAGGAGCGGTCCACATCGAACGGCAGGCACAGACGGGACTGAATGCCGGCCTCCTTCAGAATCTGAATGGCACTGCGAAGCGTTTGAAAATCGCTGTCCCGATAAGGATTGGGGGCCAGAATCACATTTTTCATTGAACTTCCCCCTTGTTCAGCGCATTGTGCGCCTGAGCCACCACCAGAGCGGTGTCGGGACAAATTCCCGCCCCTGCAGGCAGGCACAGATGCGCCAGAAATTCGATATTTCCCTCCGGGCCTTTTACAGGCGAAAAGGTCAACCCTGTCAGCTGAAACTGCAATTCCGCGGCAAGGGCAACGAAGTTGTCCAGAACCTCTTTGTGTATGGAGGACTCCCGAACCACGCCCTTTTTGCCAACCTTATCCCGGCCCGCTTCAAACTGGGGCTTTATCAGGCAAATTACCTGCCCTGTCGGCTTCAGCAATTTCCGAATGACAGGCAAGACCAGCCGCAGGGAGATAAAACTGACGTCCACAACGGAAAGATCAAGGGGTTCTCCCAGCTGTTCCGAAGTGACATAGCGGATATTTGTGCGCTCCATAACCGTCACCCGCTCATCGGAACGCAGCTTCCAGTCCAGCTGGCCGTATCCCACATCGATGGCAAAAACCTTTCTGGCTCCCTGCTGGAGCAGGCAGTCAGTGAAACCGCCGGTGGATGCGCCGGAATCGCTGCACACATACCCCCGGGGATTTACCCCGAAATCCCGCAGGGCTTTTTCCAGCTTTAGACCGCCGCGGCTGACATAGGGACAGACACCGCCCCGTACTTCAATGGAAACCGTCGGCTCGTAGGAAACGCCGGGCTTGTCCGCTTTCTGCCCGTCCACATAGACCATGCCGCTCATGATAATGGACTGGGCTTTGGAACGGCTGTCCGCGCAGCCCTGCTCTGTCAGCAGAACGTCCAGCCTTTTCTTCACTTTCAACCGGACAGCACCTCCTTCGTAAACCCGGCAATGGACTGGGCGTCCAGGCCGCACAGCTGATACAGATCCTTCTGAGAACCGTGAGGGACGAATTCCCGCCCCAGATCAATCCCATCCACACGGCAATCGGGACACTGCTTTCGAAGCTCCCAAGCCAAGGCTTCCCGAATACCGGAGCCGGAGCAGACCTCCTCCACTACCACGACATGGTGGTTTTCCGAAAGCTGCCCAGCGATCTGCGCAACCGGCAGATCGGAAAGCGTCAACAGACGCAGAACTGTTGCCTCCACGCCCTCAGCGGCCAGGAGATCGGCTGCCTCCATGACGGAACCCAGCATTGTGCCATAGGTTACGAAGGTTACGGCACCGCCCCGGCGATGACAGCAGACAAGGCTGTGATCCAAACCCATCCAATCCGAGGCTGTATAAGCGCCTTCTCCCCCCCGGGGGTAACGAATTGCCACAGGGCCGTCACAGATTTCCACGGCCCAGCGCAGCATATCCTGCTGCTCTGCCAAACTGACAGGCGCCAAAATGCGCATGCCGGGTACCTGCCGCAGGAAGCCCACATCAAATACGCCGTGATGGGTTGGCCCGTCATCGCCGACCAGTCCCGCCCGGTCTATTGCCAGCACCACATGCAGCTGCAGCAGGCCAATATCCTGCATGATCTGATCATAGCTGCGCTGCAAAAACGTGGAATAGATTGCCACAACAGGTATCATGCCCTGCTTGGCAAGACCGGCGGCCATGGATACGGCATGTTCCTCCGCGATTCCAACATCGAATATTCGCTGAGGAAATTTCCGCTGGAAGGCAAGCAGGCCCGTGCCGCCCGGCATGGCTGCGGTGATGGCGCATAGCCTGTCGTTTTTCTCCGCCAGCGCGACCATCGCTTCGCCAAAGGAATCCGAAAAGGTTCTGATCTTCGGTGCAAGCTTCTTGCCGGTAGCCGGGTCAAAGCGCCCAATTCCATGGAACTTGGCGGGATCCTCCTCCGCGAATTTGTAACCGCAGCCTTTTTTGGTAACCACATGCACCAATACAGGCTCCCGAAGCCCTTTGGCAACCGTCAGCAGGGAAATCAATCCCGGTAAATCGTGACCATCCACAGGCCCCAGGTAGGTGAAGCCCATATTTTCAAAAATGGTAGTATGCAGCAGAAATCGTTTCAGACGGTTTTTCAGCTGGCTTGTGACCTGGTAGATCTGGTTGCCGAAGGGCAGCTTCTTTAAAACCTGCCGATACATGCGCTTGGCGTCCAGATAATCCTCGCTGGAACGCAGGCGGGACAGATGCCGGGACAATCCGCCCACATTCCTGCCAATGGACATGGTGTTATCATTGAGAATAATGACCAGCGGTTCTGCGCTGACGGCGGCATTGTTCAGGCCCTCGTAGGCTATTCCGCCGGTACAGGCGCCGTCACCGATCAGAGCCACCACATCATAAGTCTGATGAAGCATTGTCCTTGCCCGGGCCATCCCCAATGCAATGGATACGGAGCTGGATGCGTGTCCTGCCACAAATGCGTCGGCGTCGCTCTCATGCGGCTGGGGAAAGCCGGAGATGCCGCCGTACTGCCGCAGGCGTGCAAAATCCGCCCGGCGGCCTGTCAGCAGCTTATGCACATAAGACTGATGACCGACGTCAAAAACCAGGCGGTCTTCCATTGTATTATACACAGTCTCGATGGCAACGCTCAATTCCACTACGCCCAGATTTCCGGCAAGATGCCCCCCGGTCTGGGAAACGCTGCTGACCAGAAAATCCCGAATCTCCGCGCATAGTTGGATTCGTTCCTCATCGCTAAGGGCGAGCAAGTCTTCGTGACCGTTGATCCTTTCCAAAATACCCACGATCGACACAACCTAACCTTATTATTTCTTTTTGGGGAAGAGATGATTCATGGTATGGATCACCCGGCCGACCATATGCACGATCTGCGTGCAGGAATTGACAGCAAAGGTTTTGCCGATAGCCTTCCCGCCTACGGTCAGACCCGCTATCAGCGCTGACATGCCCAGCGACACACCTCTGGGCCAACGTACATCTATATGCATCAGCATCAGCGCCGCAATGGTAGCGGAGGCGGAACCGGAAACGACGCCGCATATGTCACCGATCACATCATTGCAGATGGAGCTGACGCGCCCGGCATTGCGCAGAAGGCGGATGGCCTCCTGTGCGCCGGGAACCTTCCGGGCCGCCATGGAATGGAAGGGCTTTTCATCCGCACTGGCAACTGCCATTCCGATGATATCGAAGATGATTCCCACGAAGACGATAACCAGCAAAATCAGAAATGCCACAGCAATGCTGCTGTTCTCCATCACTTCATCCGATACAAGCGAGATGGCGCCGGAAACAAGTATGGTCATAAGAAAGACCGAAACAATCCATCGGATTGACTTGTTTCGCTGGCGCTTGGAAGATCCCGAATCCGTTTTTGCCACAAAATTCACCTTTTGAATCGAAGTCAATACAAATGACGGCGGCAGGCAGGATAAATCTTACGGCTTAGGTCGGGTTGTCTTTCACCGGACGAAACCTGCCGTTGCCGTGCAGGCCGTTTCCATTTGATCCGTCCGCCCAAGCGTTGCCGGAATAGGTACCCGATTGCCACTCAGTCCGTACTGCAATCCCCTGTCTGCCCTGTTAAGACAGCCTAGGTGTTTTCCACAGCAGAATGGTCCATAGTCTTAGCCTCTTTTGCAGGCATGGTTTCCAGGAGCAATGACGGCAGTGGTCATGGCCATAGACCCGCATGCCGCCTGTCTCTTTCCCCGCATGCCCACGCAAGGCAGGCTACGCTGCACGCAGCACACGATTCTGTGCACCGCCTTGCAGGTTCATA
>CAZUAN010000036.1:0-4508 GCA_964618385.1 uncultured Oscillospiraceae bacterium
TGCCAGCTCTTGCCGATTTAATCAGAGGTTCCTTAATAAAAACTTAACCATATTTTCAAAAAATAAAACCGGCCAATGCTTTACCCAAGCCCAAAAAAGTGGTAAACTATAAGATATTTCGTGAGCTTTGGAGGCCCGCTATGAAACTGCTCCGGAGGAAACCCTTCAAATGGAATTATCCGGCTCTTGCGTTCGCAATACCATGTGTGGGAATGCTGCTGGTCATGCTTGTCAGCCAGTACGAGCCATTCGGTCATTACTCCATGCTGTATTCGGATATGTATCACCAGTATTATCCTTTTTTTGTGGCCTACCGTCAGGCGCTGCTTAGCGGCGATGGACTGCTCTATACCTGGAGCGTCGGCATGGGGATGGACTATCTGGGGCTGATTTCCTACTACCTGGCCTCTCCGCTGAACCTTTTAAGCGTTTTGGTTCCGGAGGAGTATCTGCTGGAGTTTTTCTCCCTGCTGGTGCCGGTGAAGCTGGGCTTCGCGGGGCTGTGCTTTGCCCTGTTCCTGAAACATATCTTTGGCAAGAACGATCTGTCCATTTCCGTTTTTGGGGCGTTTTACGGCCTGTGTGCCTGGGCGCTGGGGTTCCAGTGGAACGTCATGTGGCTGGACACCTTCGCACTGCTGCCGCTGGTGGTTCTGGGGGCGGTGTATCTGCTGCGGGATAAGAAATTTCTGCTGTATACCCTGACGCTGTTCCTGTCTGTCTTTGCCAATTATTATATCGGCCTGTTTACCTGCATTTTTCTGTTTCTGTTTTTCTTCATCTACGAAATCTGCCGATGGGGCGGCTGGAAGCGGTTTTTTTCCGATCTGTGCCGCATCGCCCTGTTTTCCGTTCTGGCCATCGGCATGACGGCCATTCTGGAGCTGCCCGCTTATGCGGCGCTGCAGACCACCCAGTCCAGCGTCAATAAATTTCCCACGACCTTTAGCCTGAATATTGCCGATAAAAATACAATTCTGGGTCTGCTGGACGCCATGCGGCAGGTGGCGGGCAACATGGGCGGCTCGCTGGAGCCGAATTTCAAGGAGGGCCTGCCCAATCTCTACTGTGGCATCATCAGCGTGTTTCTGATGTTTCTGTATTTATTCGCCAGGGATGTAAAACGGCGGGATAAGATCTGCGCCGTGGCGCTGCTGCTGTTCTTCAATGTCAGCTTCATCGTCCGTCAGCTGGATTATATCTGGCATGGCTTCCATTTCACCAATATGATCCCATACCGCTTCAGCTTCCTGTACAGCTTTGTGGTGCTGTACATGGCTTACCGGGCCTGGCTGATGCGCAGGAAATTCCGAACCGGTCAGATCGTGGCGTCGGGCCTCCTTGCGGCGGCGGTTCTGGCCTGCTCCAATGAGCTGACCTCCACGATTCCGGTGGAGTTTGGCGATACGGAGCTGGAATTTCCGCTGTATCTGGTGTATAATCTGGTCTTTCTGGCCCTGTATTTTCTGGCTATGCTCTATGGAAATCTGACGGTTCCCGTTGCCGAGGACGCCACAGAGCGGCAGATTGCCAGGGCGAGAGCCGAACAGAGCCGGCAGCGCGGCCGCGCAAGGGCGCTGGTGCTGACCATTATGTGCGTGGAGCTGATTGCCAATCTGGTGTGCTTCGGTCTGTATTTCCCGGGTACCGGCGTGTCCAATTATCCCAAGGGCACCACCTATACGGCCTCCGTAATTCGCTATATGAACGAGCGGGAGCAAAAGAACCTGTTTTTCCGGGCGGAGACAACCCATTCCCAGACATTGAATGACGGCGCGCTGAACGGCTATAACGGCGTTTCCGCCTTTACCAGCTCCGCCAATGTCCGGGTGACGGAATTTATGAAGGCTCTGGGATTCAGCGCGAAAAATACCTACAATCGCTATCTCTACGAGGAAAGCTCTCCGGTGGCCAACCTGTTTCTGGGGCTGAAATATATGATCGACCGGGACGGCAAGGACAAAAGCAGCACCTACTTTCAGGAGGTGAACCGGTTCGGAGACACCAGCCTGCTGGAAAATCAGGCGTATCTTCCCCTGGGCTTTCTGACGGAGGAAGCGTTGGCGGAGCTGCCCTTTGATTCCTCGGTCAACGCTTTTCAGTTCCAGAACGATCTGTTTGCTGCCGCCACCGGTGTGACCGGCGACGTCTGGCACCGCATTTCCGGTGAGAATCTGACCATTTCCGGATACGGCGTAACCATTACGGAGAGCAACACCAGCGGCTACTGCAAATACAGCGAAAGCGCGGCCAATTCCGACGTGACCTACAGCTATACCGCTGACCGGGACGGATTCTTGTGCGTTTATCTGAATCTGCCTATGCGCAACGACTTCTACGTCAGTGTCAACGGCGTGGAGCTGTACAAGGAAACCATCAGCCTTTCCCAGATGCTGGCTGTGGGGGATGTGAACATCGGCGACGTCATCGACGTCCGGATCGTCTGCGACGCGGGGGAGGCAAGCACTATGACCCTCAGCGCGGCTGTTCTGAACGCGGAGCGCTTCCGGCAGGGCTATGAGATTCTCAGCGCCTCCACCCTGGAGCTGACGAAATTTGAAAGCACCTATGTGGAGGGGACAATCCGCTGCAACCGGGACGGCCTGCTTTACACATCCATCCCCCAGAACGGCAACTGGTACGCCACGGTGGATGGCCAGCCCGCCCAGATTCAGCTGGTGGGGGAGTGCATGGTGGCGGTGGCGCTGACGGAGGGGGAGCATACGGTGACCTTCACGTACCAGAACAGCGCGTTTTCTCTGGGCTGGAAAATCAGTCTGGGCAGCGCGGCGGTTTTCCTGGCGCTGGTTCTGATTGTGTACAAACCGGATTGGAGGAGATTCCTGCCAAAGCAGTCCCGGCCGGGGAAATACCAGAAATAGCGGAAAAACAGGGAGGAGCGGACGCTCCTCCCTTTCATTATACATATAATTTAATAAGGAAATACGGGATCTGTTATCAGGTTCCCGCCGGGAATGCTTCGGTAATGGTGCCGCCGCCGATGACGCACTCCCCCTGATACAGCACCACGGCCTGCCCGGGAGTGACGGCACGCTGGGGCGTTTCAAATTCCACCCGGGCATAGCCGTCTTCCTCGGGGTAGACCGTTGCGGCGTACTCCGTCTGACTGTGCCGGGTCTTGGCGGTGACGGGCAGCGGCTCTGTCAGGGCGGGGAAGGGGAACCAGATCCAGTCCTTTGCCCGCAGAGCGCCCGAGAACAGGGCCGCATCGGGGCCCACGGTGACGGTGTTTTTTTCCATATCCTTCCCGCAGACGTAGACCGGCGCGCCCATGGCAAGGCCCAGCCCCTTGCGCTGGCCCAGGGTATAGCGCACAGCCCCCCGATGCTGGCCCACCACCTGCCCGTCCAGGTTCAGGTAATCTCCGGGAGGGTAGGTTTTTCCGGTGTAGCGCTCCAGAAAGGCGGCGTAGTCCCCGTCGGGGACGAAGCAGATATCCTGGCTGTCACGCTTACGGGCGGTGACGAAGCCGTTTTCCTCCGCAATTTTTCGAACCTCCGGCTTGGTCAGCCCGCCCAGAGGGAACTGCAGGCGGGAAAGCTGGCTCTGGCGGAGGCAGGCCAGAAAATAGGTCTGATCCTTGGCCCGATCCGCTGCCCGGTACAGCAGGTACCGCCCGGTGGTTTCGTCCCGCCGAATCCGGGCGTAATGCCCGGTAACCACATATGCGTACCCCAGCTCCAGGGCGCGCCGCAGAAGCCGGTCAAATTTCAGATGGCGGTTGCAGTCGATGCAGGGATTGGGGGTCAGGCCGCACTCATAGCAGCTGACAAATCTGCGGATGACATGCTCCTCAAAGTCTGCCTTGAAATTAAACACATAATGGGGAATGCCCAGCCGCCTGGCAACGCTGCGGGCGTCCTCCACATCGTCCAGGCTGCAGCAGGTGCGGGTACTCTCCCGGCCCAGCATTTCGTTGTCATACAGATGCATGGTGGCGCCGACGCAGCGGTAGCCGGCGCGCAGCATAAGATATGCCGCCACAGAGCTGTCCACGCCGCCGCTCATGCCGATAAGCGCTGTTTTTTCCTCCATTTTTCTGCCCTCCGGAAAGCGAGTGTCCATCCGTTTGTACTTCTGGAGTATATCAGCCCGCAGGCGGAAAGTCAATGCCCAAATCCCGAAGGCGAAACCGGAAACAAAGAACAACATTTTCCGTCAGAATTCCCGGAAAATGTATCGTAAATAACAAAATCCGAAAGGAAACGGCAAAAAGCGGGGCGATGGTAACATGGCTGTCTCCAAATTTGTAACAAAAATGTAATTATTTTCAAAAAAGGGGTTGCATTTTGGAAACAGACCTGTTATAATACCGTTACAAGCATATGAGTAAAGGAGTAAGCAGCTATGAAAAAGAGAATCACATGTTTGTTATTGACTTTGATCCTGCTGGTGAGCCTGGCGCCTGCGGCGCTGCTGAGCGCGTCGGCGGCTTCGCTGTCCATCAGCGAGGCGGCGATCACAGTTCTGAAAATGATGACAACCTT
>CAZUAN010000036.1:4608-6637 GCA_964618385.1 uncultured Oscillospiraceae bacterium
CCGGCTGGGTCATTGTGAAGGCCGGCTCCAACGGCACCTCCTCCGGCAGCGGGGACATCGACGTGACGGTCACGGTGACCAACTCCTATGTCAATATGCGCAAGAATGCTACCATCTTCAGCGCCACCAACGGCCGGTGGAACCAGGGCGACCAGCTTCGCATCATCTGCACGGAAAGCGCCGACGGCTTCCTGTGGGGCCAGGTGGCTGCCAGTGAAGACGACGATACTCCCGTGGGCTGGGTTGCGCTGATCTATACCGACTGGAACTCCGCCAAGGATTCCGCTTCCGGCTCCAGCGGATCTTCCTCCAGCGCCATTGCCACGGCCATCGTGACCTTTAACGGATACCTCAATATCCGCAGCGATCCGGGTACGGACAATAAGATTGTCGGCGCCTTGGCGAAGAACGAAACCGTGAACATCTACGAAATCCGAACCGTCAACGGCCATCAGTGGGGCCGCACCGATTCCGGCTGGATCTGCCTGACCTACACCAGTGTAACCATGCTTACCTCCAGCACCTCTCAGGTTTCTGATGACGGCGCTATGGCTTACGCCTTTACCGGAACGCTTGCCAAGGATACTGACTCCTATGTGACGTCCAGCAAAAACTCCTATTTCGTCGCTAAAGTGAAGGAAGGAACTTCCGTAACCCTGACCAATATGGTCGTGAAAAGCTCGGACGAAATCTGGGGCAGGATTCTCTGGACAGAAAAGAACGACGATGGGGACGATGTGACCATGGTTGGCTGGATCAAGGTAGACAATCCGCTGTCAACTAAGGAAATATATTACAGCAAAAATAACAGTAGTAATGATGGTCAAATTCTATACATGAACAGAGCCAGGTTTACCACCGTCAGCGACACCACCATGAGAGTAGACTATGACAGCGGCTCTGATGCGGTATTTGTCATGAGCTCCGGCGTGGAATTTGAAGTCGATCAGGTTCAGCTGGTAGGCGAAAATATCTGGGGCCATGTTTATGAGGATCAGTATATCAAAAACGCGAATGGGACGATATACTCCTTGACTCAGGAAGGTTATACCGGCTGGGTCAACCTGTCCGCCCTGTATGTCAGCCGGGTTGACGCGCCGAGCATTTCCGCTTCCCATTCTACAGGTCTGGTTGCTACCGTGGTGAACGCGGACAGCGTCAGGGTTCGGGACTACGGCTCCGTAACCTCCGGCAATGTTATCGGCTCTCTGGCCCGGGGCGTCACCGTGGCGGTCTGGGAGGTCAACGAGGAAACCAACTGGTACAAGGTGGACTCCGACCAGGACGGCGTCTACAACTATGACAACGACGGCTGGGTCTACGGCCAGTATCTGGAGGTCTATGAAGGCTCGGATTCCTCCGGCAGCGCTTCCGCGTCGACTACCATCACCGGCACCGGCATTGTGGCCAACACCTACGCCGGCGTGAATGTCCGGACCGGCGCCGGCATAGGCTACGCCGCCATCACCAAGCTGCTGCCCGGCACCCAGGTGGAGATTCTGGAAACCACCACCGTCGGTTCCACCAAATGGGGCCGCATCTCCCAGGGTTGGGTCTGCATGGACTATATCACCCTGATTTCCTATGAGGAAATCCCCGGCTATTCCAGCAGCGCGTCCTCCAGCGGCGGCACGGCGGTGAATTCCCTGGATGATGTGGAAACGACAACCACAACAGCTGTCTACACAGGAAAAGTGAACACACAAACCAACGTTTGGAAAACGACAGTTATAAACAATAGTAATATTGAAACTGATGAGGATACTGAGAATGAAACTCAGAATGAAAATGATATTGTTCAGAAATTGAGTACAGGCGACCCGGTTACCATCTACGAGCTGCTGGCGGTGACAGATTACTCAGTAAGCGAAGATGATAATAATAAAGGTATCACAACCACCACTACGGTGACCAGCTACTGGGCAAGAACCAATAAAGGCTACATCTATGATCCGCAGAACTGCATCGAGCTGGATGCCCTGAATGAAAAGGTTCACACCCTGACCGGCTCCGATACCCTGAACGTGCG
>CAZUAN010000036.1:6737-15155 GCA_964618385.1 uncultured Oscillospiraceae bacterium
ATGCCCTGAATGAAAAGGTTCACACCCTGACCGGCTCCGATACCCTGAACGTGCGTGAGGGCCAGACTTCGACGGATACAGCAACAACGTCGATTGGCAGTACGAAAATTATCGACCAGCTGGAAAAGGGCGATCAGGTCAAGGTTACCCGGTTGCAGATTGAAAATGACAAGGTCTGGGGTTATATCCTGCTGGATGACAACGCAAAATACAATGGCGGCTGGATTCGGCTGGACTACATGTCCGAGGGCGCATACTACGTCAGCGCCGGCACCACATCCGGCACCACATCCGGCACCACGTCCGGCACCACGGCCACCACAGCTGTGACCGGCAGCACCGGCAGCACCGGTACCTCCGCAACCTTCAGCGGGAAAATCATTAACGCCAACTCCGTGAATGTGCGTACGTACGCTTCCTGCGATAACGCAACCTCTCCGGTTGTCACCACGCTGAGCGCCGGCACGGCTGTGATGATTTACGAGACGAAAATCGCTGATAATATGGCGTGGGGCCGCTGCGACGCCGGCTGGATTTACCTGTACTATGTGGATCTGGTACCCTACAGCAACAGCAGCGCCATCGACGCCCGGGTTGTCTACAATGACAACACCATCATCTACTCCGACAGCAGCTGCACCTCGGTGGTGGGAACCTACGCGCGCATGGCCGTCATTGAAATCTATGAGATCATTGGCACCATGGCCCGCACCGACCTGGGCTGGGTCAGCACCACGAACCTGCTGTAACGGCAAAGACCAATCTCCTGCGGCTTTCACCGCAGGAGATTTTTTTCTTGCCAGGAGAGGGCCGGTATGGTATGATAAGGAAAACGTGTGTATGCAGGAGGAATTTCCATGAGCTATGCGGACGAGCTTTATAAGGCCACCTGTCAGGATATTCTGACCAACGGCTTTTCCGACAGGGATCTGGAGGTGCGGCCCCACTGGGCGGACGGTACCCCGGCCCATACCATAAAAAAATTCGGCGTGGTGAACCGCTACAATCTGGCGGAGGAATTTCCCATTATGACCCTGCGCCGCACCTACTGGAAAAGCGCCGTGGATGAGCTGCTGTGGATCTGGCAGAAGAAATCCAACCGTATCTGTGACCTGGGCAGCCATATCTGGGACGAATGGGCAGGGGAGGACGGCACCATCGGCAAGGCTTACGGCTACCAGCTGGGGATAAAGCACCAGTACAGGGAGGGAATGTTTGATCAGGTGGACCGGGTGCTATACGACCTGAAGCACAATCCCGCCTCCCGGCGCATTCTGACCAATATCTATAATTTCGAGGATCTGCATGAGATGAACCTCTATCCCTGCGCCTACTCCATGACCTTCAATGTTACCGGCAATACGCTGAATGCTATCCTGAACCAGCGCAGCCAGGATATGCTCACCGCCAACAACTGGAATGTGGTGCAGTATGCCGTTCTGACCCATATGATGGCCCAGGTGTCCGGCCTGCAGGCGGGAGAGCTGGTGCATGTCATTGCGGACTGCCATATTTATGACCGCCATATCCCCGCTGTCCGGGCCATGCTGGAGCGGGAGGGGTATCCCGCGCCCAAATTCTCCATGGACGAAAGCGTCACCGATTTTTATGCCTTTACCAGGGATAGCTTCCGGCTGGAGAATTATCGGTATCATCCCTTTGATTTTGAAATTCCCATGGCGATTTGAGGCGGAGCAATGGAACTGATTGTGGCGGTATATGAGGACTGGGGCATTGGCCGGGACGGCACCCAGCCCATTGTCCTGTCTGCTGACCGGAAATTTTTCCGGGAAATCACCCGAGGCTGCCTGGTCATTGCGGGCCGGCGCACCGCTGCGGATTTTCCCGGCCGGAAGCCTCTGCCGGGACGGGTAAATGTGGTTCTGACCTGCGGCGGCCGGGAATTTCCGGGCTTTACCGTCTGCTCCAGCCCCGGGGAGGCCGTGGAGCTGGCAAAGCAGGCTCAGCGCGCCATGGTCATCGGCGGGGGAAGCGTTTACCGGCAAATGCTGCCGTACTGCGACACCGCCTATGTAACGAAAATCCACGCCGCGCCCGTGTCCGACACCTGGTTTCCCAATCTGGACGAGAATGGGGACTGGTATCCGGCCGAAACGCTGCAAAGCGGGGCGGAAAACGGCATTCGCTATGAAATGCTGCGGTACAGGAGAAAATAGAGCAGAGTCAGAGGAAGCAAAAAAGCGCGCCGATGGTTTTCCGGCCAGGAGAACCATCGGCGCGTTTTCGTGGGCAGCACCGTCAGGCGGTGCAAAAACAGGATTATTTCTTTTTTTGCAGCTGCTCCAGCGCGTTTACAACGGCCTGGGGCATGGGTACGCCGGACAGACCCAGGTTTTCCACAATGGACAGCACCTCATTGGCGCAAAATCCGATGCAGACCGTGTCCCGCACGTAAGCCGTACCCATCAGCCGGTCAAGCTGGACGGCCACCAGAACAAACAGCAGCATCAGCCCTTTCCGGCACAGTCCCTTCAGGCCGTATGCGCTGGTATACGCGCCGGTGTCCGATTTGCCGCTGTTGTGGAATACCAGCGCAACCACGCTGCCGGACAGGTAATCCGCGCACATGCACACCACCAGCGCGGTCAGTGATGCATCCCAGCCGCCAAAAGCGGCGGCCAAAGATCCGCCCAGAATACCCAGAATGGTACAGATTTCCTGCTTCAAAGCCATTCACCTCCTTCCTGTTGAAGAACCCTTCACCTGTCTGCCCAAAAGAAAGCCCGAATTGCATGGTCCCATGCAATTCGGGAAAGAATTTTTTAGCGGAGCGCTGCCTGCCGGACTGTTACAGAAGCAGCAGGGCCATACTGACAATCATAAGCAAGGTCAGCAGGAGAATCCCCGAACAGGAGAAGAAGCACTTCAGGCACCGCCGATCCATCCATTCTCCCCGGCGGTACGATTGAATCTGGCTCCATTTCCTGATCAGAATGACCAGCGCGGCCAGGGCGAAGCCGACGCAAATCAGCAGATCGAGGAATACGGCCGCCATTTCCGGCAGCGCTTCCAACAGCCGGGAAAGCAGGTCGGCCAGCACCAGATTGTTAACCATGTGCAGCGCCATGGCCCATACAATGGAATACTCCACCGTCACATAGCCCAGAACCAGCCCCACCAGAAACGCGTAAGGCGTTTGCAGCAGGTTTCCGTGGAAAATGCCAAACAGGAACGCCGAGCAAAAAATGGCAAACCGCTTCCCGAAGGGCTGCAAAGTGCGCAGAACATATCCCCGGAACAGTATTTCCTCCGCAATAGGGGCAAGCAGGGAGGAGTACAGAAACATGCTGACTGTATCGGACGCACCGGAAACACTTTCCAGGTCTTCCATGACGGACAGGCCGAAATGGTTTACAAACAGCTCCAGCAAGCTGATCCAGACGCTGCTGACCAGTTGGGAACCGACGCAGAGACTGAGCAGGCAGAAAAAGGCGGCGGGCGTCATGGAATTGGCTTTCACCAGAATTTCCGATTTCCAGTAATCCCGGCCCTTCCAGGCGTGGAGAACCACCAGCCCAACAGTAATGGAGAGAATGTAGCCCCATGCGCTGCCTGCGGCTGCGGTGATATCTATGCCATACGGCCCCGACTGGAAAAGCTGGCGCACCACGCCCTGGAGCATGGACAGCATGACCAGAATGTTCAGGATGATGTAATAGACAATCAGCGTCCAGCCGACCTCGTTGAATCGGCGGCGGAGCCATTTGTCAATCTGTTTATCTTCCATCGCAACCTCCTATTATCGCTTCGGCTGTCAGGATTCCGTCGATGGCGGCGGACAGAATGCCGCCTGCATAGCCCGCGCCCTCTCCGGCTGGGTACAGGCCAGGCAGGGAGGATTGGCGGGTCTTATCCCGGAGAATCCGCACGGGAGAGGAGCTGCGGGTTTCCGGCGCGGTCATAACGGCATCGGGGCAGGCAAAGCCCTTCAGTCTGCCATCCAGCAGAGGCAGCGATTGGGCAATGGCCTTGGAAATCCGTTCCGGCAGAATCTCGTTCAGGTCGCACCATGTCACGCCGGGGCGGTAGGTGGGCAAAACCTCCCCGGCTCCCGTACTGGGCCGGCGGGCCAGAAAATCCCCCACCTTCTGGGCAGGAGCCAGATAGCTGCCGCTGACCTGATAGGCCCGCTGCTCGATCTCCCGCTGCCAATGCATACCCCCCAGGGCGCCCCCGTAGGGGAAGATTTCCGGGTTTACCGTGACCAGCAGCGCGGCGTTGGCGTTTTCCCCGTCCCGGCCGGAATTGCTCATGCCGTTGGTGACGATGCCGCCTTCCTCCGATGCCGCCGCAACCACATAGCCCCCGGGACACATGCAGAAGGTGTAGACTGTCGCGTCCTCCAGATGCTGCACCAGCTTGTAATCCGCCGGAGGCAGGGCGGGATTTACCCGGCCATACTGAGCCATGTCGATGGCTGCCTGCTTATGCTCAATGCGAACTCCCATGGCAAAGGGCTTCGGCTCCATGGAAATGCCGGCATTCTCCAGCATCTGGAAGGTATCCCGGGCGCTGTGGCCAATGGCCAGGATAGCGGTGTCGCAGGGAATGACTGTGCCGTCCCCGGTTTTCAGCCCGGTGAGCCGGCTGCCATCCGTACACAGCCCCGTGACCTGGGTGCGAAAGCGCACCTCGCCGCCCAGGGAGAGAATACGCCGGCGGAGATTCTGGACAACCGTCAGCAGAACATCCGTCCCCACATGGGGCTTGGCGTCATAAAGAATTTCCTCCCCGGCCCCTGCCTGCACGAACTGTTCCAGAATCCAGCCGATCCGGGGATTGTTCACCCCGGTATTCAGCTTCCCGTCGGAGAAGGTGCCTGCGCCGCCCTCCCCGAATTGGACGTTGCTTTTGACATTCAGATCGCCGGTTCGGAAGAATTTCTGTACGGTTTCCCAGCGGGAGGCCGCGTCCTCGCCCCGCTCCAGCACCAGGGGCCGCCATCCGGCCAGGGCCAGAATCAGGGCCGCGAACATGCCTGCCGGGCCGAAGCCAACCACCACGGGGCGTTTTTCCGGAAATGCGGCGGGACTCGGCGGGACATAGCGGACGGCGGGAGCCAGGGAAGCCCGTTTGCAGCCGCTTTGTCTGAGGATTTTCTTTTCGTTTCCTTTGACGGCCACATCCACAGTGTAGACAATCTTCACATCCGGCTTTTTCCGGGCGTCCACACTGCGGCGGACGATGCGGAGCCTCCGGATTCCGGAATCCGGAAGGTTCAGCATTCGGGCCGCCTCGAACGGAAGCTGATGAACATTGTGTCCCGGAGGCAGCGTGATGTCCCGCAGTCGAATCATATGTCCTCCCTTCCGGCGTGAAGCCCGGCCAGATGGCCGGAGCTCCAGGCCCATTGCAGATTATAGCCGCCGCAGTCACCGTCCACATCCAGCACCTCGCCGCAGGCGTATAGACCGGGAACGAGGCGGCTTTCCATGGTTCTTTGATCAAATTCCCGGGTCAGAATCCCCCCTGCAGTGACCTGGGCGGAATCCATGCCCATGGGTTCAGTCAGGGGTACATCAAAGCCTTTCACAGCCTGAACTGCCTGCCGGATTTCGGAATCGGAAAGCGCCGAAATTGCTGTGGTGCCGGAAATCCCCGCTGCCTTGGTCAGAACACGGCCCAGCCGGTTGTGTACAATGCCCGTCAGCAGCTCTGAGGCAGGCAGTTCTGTTGTCTTCCTGCGCAGGAGCGCATCCGTCAGGGCTTCCGCGCAAACATCCGGAAGAAAATCCAGACGGCAAAACCAGTCCCCTCCGCCCTGGCAGACGTCCCGGGATATTTCAAAAATCACCGGGCCGGACAGACCGTATTGTGTAAATTGCAGTTCGCCGGCGCTTTCGCGTATTCGCTCCCCGTTGTGGTAAATGGCGGCCAGGCAGTTGGCCCGGACGCCTTTCAGCCCCGCGACGCCACTCCATGCGGATTTCAGCTGCACCAGAGCGGGACGCAGCTTTGTGCATCGGTGGCCCAGCGAACGCAGCAGCCGGTAGCCGGACAGACTGCCGCCCAGCCTGGAACCGGCCAGACCGCCGCAGGCGATAATCAGTCTGTCGCAGACCACGGTTTCTGCTCCGGCCTCCACAAGAAAGCCGGCAGGCGTTTTCTTCACGGCCTGCGCTTCAAAGCCCAGCTTTACCGTGATGTTAGGCCGATTCAGGGCAAAGCGCAGCACGTCCACCACGGAATTGGCCTGGTCGGAGTAGGGATATACCCGCCCGGACGGTTCCGCCACGGTGAACAGGCCCAGGCGCTGGAACCACTCCAGCGTGGTTTCCGGGCCAAACTGCGTCAGTGCGTATTGGGGGAAAGCTTCTTCTTCCCCGTGGTAGCCGCCGCAGGAAGCGTGAAGGTTGGTCAGATTGCAGCGGCCGTTTCCTGTGGCCTGCAGCTTGCGGCCCAGTCTCCCTTGCCGTTCCATCAGTATGACCTGAACCGCTTTGTCCTGCGCGGCGGCTATGGCCGCCGCCATGCCCGAGGCCCCGCCGCCAATAATGCCAATGGTCATAGCTCGTCTCCTTCGCTCCGTCCGGCGCTGCGCGTTCTGCGGCAGCACCGCCGGAATGTGCTTGACATGATTATACTCGATAAATTTCCGCTGCACAAGAAAAACTTCTTTTCAACCGGGAAAAGATATGCTATAATCGCTTCCGGTGATAGGATGGATCGCGGAAACATTGAAAAAATCGCCCAAACGGACGAAGATCGGCTGCTGCTGGCCAAGCTGTGGGACAAGATCTACGCGGGAATCCGCAGGAACATCCCGGCCAGCACCTGCTTTCTCTCCCCCAGGGAGCAGAATATGGCGCGTTATCTGTTCGGCGCGGCGGAAGGGCTGTACATGTTTGGCGGCTACGGGGAAGCGGAGCGGAAAATGCTGGTTTTCCTGCCGGAATACCTGGAAGAAAGCGACCTGTGGGAGGAAGACAGTCCCTGCGCCTGCCTGCGTGCCGGGTTTTACCCGGGGGACAATCCCAGCCACCGGGATTTTCTCGGGGCGCTGATGGGCGCCGGGATTGGCCGGGGAACTGTGGGGGATATCTGCGTGGGTCAGGGCAGCTGTGATTTCTTTGTTACGGCGGAGATTGCCCCCTATATTCTGCAGAATGTTGCGTCTGCCGGGCGGACGAGGCTGCATCTGCAGCGGATTGCTCTCCGGGAGGCCAGAATCCCGGAGCCGGAGGTGCGGGAAATCAGGGACACCCTGGCGTCCCTACGCCTGGACAGCGTGGTATCTGCCGGCTTTTGCATTGGGCGGGGGCTGGCCGCGCAGTATGTCATCGCCGGAAAGACGGCTATCGATGGGCTGCCCTGCCAGAAGCCCGATAAGCAGATATCCGAGGGAATGAAAATCTCCGTCCGGGGGCTGGGAAAGCTCAGGCTTTACCGCATCAACGGACGCACGAAAAAGGACCGGATTTCGGTGGTCATCCACCGCTATATGTGAGGGAATGCTATGAATGGGAACGAAGTTGTTGCCCGTATCAACGCGCTGGCGCGAAAAGCCAGAGCCGAAGGCCTGACGCCTGGGGAGATGGCGGAACGGGACAGGCTGCGCCGGATATATATCGACTCCGTCAAGGCCAATCTGACGGAGCAGCTGGAGAACACCTATGTTCTGGGGCCGGACGGAACGAAAAAGAAGCTGGAACCGAAGAAGAAATAGGGCAGCGCTTTGCCGGAGGGCTTTGCGGACAGCGACTATCCGGCAGCCGGATAAAAGGAACGGCGGCGAGTGAAACGCCGCCGTTACATATTGAGTTAGTGCGACAAACTGGAAGTTGTCAGCGTATGTAGCTAAGACAAGTTATTTCCTTTCCCAACTCATCAAAGAACATGGAGTATGTCTCCAGATAATGATATCCACATTTCTCAATGACCCTCTTTGAAGATTCATTGCCCAAAAAGTGATCTGCAACGCAATAATCAAATGACTGTTTCAAATATGTAGTAATGGTTTCCAAAGTCTCCGTCGCATATCCTTGGTTCTGATATTTTTTGCCGATTACAAAGCCCACGCTCACACAATTTTTTCCGCGGTATTCTGGCATATCAGGCACATACCGATTGATATGAATATATCCGATCAGCGTTTTATCGCTCAAAATAGCAATTCCTGTATGATACTGCGTCAATGTTGCAAAGAAATCATTAAATTTTTCTTTTGAGTTGGCGGGCATGAATCCTGCTGGCTCCGTCACGCTTTTGTCGGACAGCAACTCGGACAGTGCATCCAAATCAGACAACTCTAACAACCGATACGTTAATCTTTTTGATCGCAGTGTTTTATCTTCTAACCCAATCATGTTTTCCTCCACTAAATTCCGATTTGTCGAACTGCTCTGATTATAGCACATGAGCGAAGATTTCACAAGGCCAGTGCGAGCCGTTTTACCC
>CAZUAN010000037.1:0-15150 GCA_964618385.1 uncultured Oscillospiraceae bacterium
ACCACGCCAATCTCGCTGACTCGTTTCTGTAATTCATTCATTGGTATATTCCTCCTTATCACGGTTTTTCTTCATCGCTTGGAATCAGAAAAACTGTTTTCTGACTTTTGCTTCTTTATGAAAATATTTCCCTTTTATATGGAATATCCGTATAAAACGGCATTTTGCGCAATGCGGCACGGGCGTTACAAAACGACGCCGTCCTTAAAAATGGAGATCTCCCGGAAGCCCTTCTCCTCAGCACGGGTCTGCTTTCCGGAGGCAACCTCCAGTACCAGCGCCATCAAATCATCAGCCGCCTCGTCCAATGTGCGGCTGCCGTCAGCTACGACGCCTGCATTGAAGTCGATCCACCCCTTCTTTTTCGTGGCCAGGGGGGTATTGGTAGCAATCTTCATGGTGGGCACCGGTGCGCCAAAAGGTGTCCCACGGCCTGTTGTGAACAGAATGATATGGGCACCCGCAGCTGTTAAAGCCGTGGAGGACACCAGGTCATTGCCGGGACCATAGAGCATGTTCAGGCCCTTGGCCGTAACTGCGTCGCCGTAGCCAATGACATCCATAATCGGAGCAGATCCGCCCTTCTGGACGCAGCCACAGGATTTGTCCTCCAGAGTCGTAATCCCGCCGGCCTTGTTGCCGGGGCTTGGGTTCTCGTAGACCACTTCGTTATGGCGCAGGAAGTAGGCTTTAAAGCCATTAATCATGTTGACCGCCTTGTGGAATACTTCCTCATTGATGCAGCGGTTCATCAGGAAACCCTCCGCGCCAAACATTTCCGGCACTTCCGTCAGCACTGTGGAACCGCCCTGGGCCACCAGCATATCGGAGAATCGGCCTACGGTCGGGTTGGCCGTGATTCCGGACAGTCCATCGGAGCCGCCGCATTTCATGCCGATGACCAGCTCAGAAGCCGGAATCGGCTCCCGCCGGAACCGGCCCGCAAACGCGGCGCACCGCTTCAGCATCCGGCGGCCGGCCTCAAATTCATCCTCCACCTGCTGGCAGGTCAGAAATTGAACCCGATCCTCGTCATAGTCACCCAACTCTGCCAGAAACTGCTCATGGGTCAGGTTTTCACAGCCCAAGCTCAGCACCAGAACCGCGCCGGCATTTGGATGCCGGGTCAGCGCGGCAAGCAGCTTGCGGGTCTGGGCGTGATCGTCCCCGGTCTGGGAACAGCCAAAGGGATGGGGAAAGGTATACAGGCCGTCAATGCTGCCCTGCACCAAATCCTGATTCTGCTTTACCAACGCCTTGGCCACATCGTTCACGCATCCCACCGTGGGGATAATCCAGATTTCGTTGCGGGTTCCCACCTTGCCATCCTTGCGGCGATAGCCCAAGAAGCTGCCCGGGGCCTGCGGCACGGGGCGGACAATCCTGGGCTGGTAGCAGTATTCCAGTTCCCCGGACAAATTGGTTTTCATGTTATGCGTATGTACCCAATCTCCAGGCGCAATGGGCGCGATGGCATGGCCGATTGAGAAGCCGTATTTTACAATCTGACCGTTTTCCGAAATCGGCGCCAGCGCCATTTTATGCCCCTGCGGGATATCCGTATTGGCCTTGACGCCGCTGAAAACCGTGCCGGCGGAAACCGGATGCAGGGCAACAGCAACGTTGTCATCGGGATGGATTTGGATAAAATCAGGCATGGGTTGCCCTCCTTTGCTTCATATCATAGGAAATACGGGCCTGCCGCTTTTTTTGCGCAGCAGGCCCGATTCTGCTCTTACAGGCAGGCTGCGTATGCGGCAACAGCGCCCTCGCTGCGAATCTTTTCCAGATTCGCAACTGTAGCGGCCTCAAAGCCGGCGATTTGGGTCAGATCCTGGCCCCACATCTGCTCATTGGTCATGACAGCGTGAACCAAGTCTGCGGCACTGTCGTTCTTATGGGCATAGTAGAATTCCAGCACCCAACGGTCATCCGAGCAGATATAGGTGTTGCCCTTGGCACGGCGGCAAACCAGCCCTGCATCCGTCAGTTCCTGAACGTCGTTGGAATAAAACGCGATGTAAGCGGCGAAGCTCATGGTCAGGCAGGTGGGCAGCTTGCCCTTCATCTCCACATATTCCAGGAAACTGGGCATATTCCTGGCACGCCATTTTGAGGTGGAATTCAGGGAGATGCTCATCAGCTCATGATTGATGAAGGGGTTGTTAAAGCGGTCCTGCACCGCAGCGGCAAAGCTCTCCACGTCCTCCTTGGGCAGCGGCAGAATGGGCAGGATCTCATCGAACAGCATCTTATTCATATAGCCCCGGATGGTATCGTCAAACATACAGTCGCGGACGATATCATAGCCTCCCAGATAAGCGCCCAGGACGAACCCGGTATGTGCGCCATTCAGAATCCGAACCTTGCGCTTCTTATAGGGAGTCACATCGGGCACCACAATACAGTTGACGCCGGCGCGCTTAAACGGAAGTTTCTCCTCCAGCCATGCGGGACCCTCGATGTTCCAGACACCAAAAACCTCACCCACATCCGTCAGGGGGTCGCTGTATCCGTTCTCCTCCTCCAGCCGGGCCACCTCTGCGGCATCCCGGATACGGCCGGGGACAATGCGATCCACCAGCGTAGAACAGAAGGTGCATTGCTCGCGAAGGTAAGCCTGAAATTCCTTCCCCAGATTCCACTGGTCGGCATACTGATTGACACATTTCAGCAGTTCCTTGCCATTGTTGTCAATCAACTCACAGGACAGAATGACCAGTCCGCTTTTGCCGGCCTGCCAGCGCCTGTACAGAACCTGGGTCAGCTTGCCGGGGAAGGAGCTTGCAGGCTCGTCCGTCAGCTGGCATGCGGGATCGTAAACAATACCGGCCTCCGTGGTATTGGAAACCACATACTCCAGGTCATCAGAAACCGCAACCTCCATCATTGCGTCGAAATCGGCTTTTTCATAGGGATTCAAGCAGCGGGAAACAGAGGAAATCACACGCTTGCGGTCAACCTTCTGGCCATTCTCCGTGCCCCGCAGATACAGGGTATACAGGCCTTCCTGCTCATTGATGAGCTTGGCCAGCCCCGGAGCAATGGGCTGCACCAGGACACATTTCCCGTTCCAGCCGGCCTTCTCGTTGGAGACGTCAAACCAGTAGTTCACAAACGCCCGCAGGAAATTGCCTTCGCCAAACTGCAAAACCTTTTCAGGCGCATCCTTCAGAATATAACCTTGATAGCCGGACTTTTCCAGGGTTGCGTAATTCAGTTTTTCCATAGAAATAACCTCCAAACAGGCCGCCGCCTGTGTATTTATAGGATTATTATAATGGCAAAGTTATCCGCGCAAAATAGCTTACTTTGCTGGAAAACATTGCAAATGTTGCTTTTTGGGGATTGACGAGGCGACGGTTTTTCCGTATGATAGAAGGAGCCCAGATCTGAAAAAGGAGATAACCGCAATGGCGCTCAGACCTATGCACTTTGATCCCCGGCAGCATATGCGGCGGCAGGATTTTGAATTGCAGTACAAGCTGGATTCCTATCTCATCGACGTGGAGCTGCACCATCATGATTTTTACGAGCTTTTCTACCTGGTTTCCGGAGATGTAACCTACACCATAGAAAGCAGGCTCTACCAGGTATTGCCAGGGGATGTCCTGCTGATCAGCCCCCGGGAGCTGCATCAGGTACACATTCAGGCAGAACACGCCGCTTATGAACGGTATGTGCTGTGGATTCATCCCCAGCTGATTCAGCAGCTTTCTTCCGAATCGGCGGATCTCTGTCAGGCCCTGGATTCCACCCGCCCGGGCTATGACAACCGGCTCCGTCCGCAGCCGGAGGACCGGCAGAAGCTTCACACCCTGATGGAGCAGCTGCACCGGGAATCCCAGGAAACGGAGTTTGCTTCCGGTCTGATGTCCAGAAGCCTGCTGACTCAGATTCTGGTCACGGTCAACCGGCTAGCGCTACGGGAGGACTGCCATTTCCAGGACAAGTCCCGCTCCGGCGAAACCATTTCCCAGGTGGTGAATTTCATCAATCTGCACTACAGCGAGCCGCTGTCTCTGGACATGCTGGCGGAGCGGTTCTATATCAGCAAATATCATCTGAGCCACGAATTTCAGCGTCAAACCGGCACCAGCATTGGCCGGTACCTCCAGAAAAAGCGGCTGCAAATCGCGCGGCAGCTGCTTTCTCAGGGGAACAAGCCAAATAAAGTATACAGCGTCTGCGGTTTTGGAGAGTACACCGGCTTTTACCGGGCCTTCAAAGCGGAATATGGTATCTCCCCCCGGGAATTTTACAGCTACATCAATCGACCGTCGTCATGACAAAGCACCGAAGGAAAAACTATCTTTTTTCTCAGGGCTGCTTGCCGATATAGGCCAGAATGCCTCCATCTACATACAGAATGTGTCCGTTGACAAAATTGGAAGCATCGCTTGCCAGAAATACGGTGGGGCCAACCAGATCCTCTGCAGTTCCCCAGCGTCCTGCGGGCGTTTTGCCGATGATGAACTGGTCAAACGGATGGCGGCTTCCGTCGCTCTGGAGCTCCCGAAGCGGAGCGGTCTGCTGTGTGGCGATGTAGCCCGGGCCAACGCCGTTGCACTGGATGTTTGCGCTGCCATATTCCGAGCAGATGTTCTTGGTCAGCATTTTCAGACCGCCCTTAGCCGCAGCATAGGCGGAAACGGTCTCCCGGCCCAGTTCGCTCATCATGGAGCAAATATTGATGATCTTGCCGTGTCCTTTTGCGATCATTCCGGGCAGGACTGCCTTGGCACAGATAAACGGCGCCACCAGATCCACGTCAATCACCTTGGAAAAATCCTCCACGCTGATGTCCAGCATGGGAATGCGCTTGATGACACCGGCGTTGTTCACAAGGATATCGATGGTGCCCACTTCCTGCTCAATCTGAGCTACCATCTTCTTGACCGCATCCTCATTCGTCACGTCAGCCACATAGCCGTGTACCTCTACGCCGGCCTCGGCATAGGCCTTCATTCCCCGCTCCCGGCTTGCCTGGCTGGAGCAGTTGAAGCAAACGGTTGCCCCCGCCTGCGCAAGACCGACGCCCAGAGTAAATCCAATGGAGTGGGCTCCGCCTGTAACCAGCGCGACCTTGCCTGTCAAATCAAACATGTTCATATTCGTTTTCCTCCTTATTTGAAAGTAGTAATTCGGTATAGCACATCAGAAACGGGGCCAGACCCTTGGCGTCATTTTCCACCACAGGTTCGGAGATATAGTATTCAAAGCTTCCGTCCCGGCGCCGGTTATTCTCCGGGCCAAGGCCGGCCACCAGACAGATACCGCCCAAATTCAGCTTGCCATCCCTCTCGGTCAGATAACGCTGACAGATGCTCTGGAAGATTTTCGCGCCGACCGGGGCATAGGATTTGTCCAAGATTCCCAGCCGTGCGCCCTTCAGATAAAAATACGCGATCATTGCGGAGCCGGAGGTTTCGGGATAATTTCCTTCCCTCCCCACCTGATTGGGCACCTGCCACAGCATACCGCTTTCTGGGTCAATGTACGGCACCAGATTTTGAGCCAATTCCTCCGCAATTGCCACCATGTCCTGGCGGAACCCGTCATTTCCGGGGGCAATTTCCGCAGTAACATCGATCAGCGCCGCGCTGAACCAGCCCAGGCTCCTCAGCCATGGATTGGGAGAACAGCCGTCCTCCCCGGCCCAGAACGAGGCATGGCTTGCGTCATAGCCGTGACGGTACAGCCCTGTAGCAGGATCGTACATCCGCTGTCGGACGGTACGGAACTGCCTGCGGATATCGTCATAGCTCCTGCCATTTTCAAATTCTGTGGTATAGCGGGCATAAAACACCTGAGCCATATACAGTCCGTCCAGCCACACCTGGTTGGGATAAATTGCCTTGTGCCAGAAATTCCCTTCGCTGGTTCGCGGCTGGCGCAGAAGCTGTCCGTGCAGCGTTTCGATGGCTTTCCGGTATTTTTCCTTGCCGCTCATGCGGTAAACATCAAACAGAACCCGGCCCTCGCAGATATTGTCTAGATTGTAGTCCGCCTCCTGATAGCCCCGGATGGAGCCATCCTCAAAGACGTAGTAATCCAGGAAATTTTCCGCAAACTCATAATACTTTTTGTCCCCGGTAATCTGATGCAGATTCAGCAGCGCAATCATCATGCAGCCGTCGATATAATTCCAGCCGTTAATCTTCCCCTGATGAATTTTTTCAATATTCCACAGCGGCTTATCCGGCGTCGATTCCTCCATAATTCGGTTTACATAACGTTCTATCGTATTCATTCGTCAATCACCTCATCCACGTTCCTGGTAATCAGCCGCTGTCCATCCTGCCCAGACATGGTGACATTTTTCAAAGTCACTTTCTTCACGCAGTTGAAATACAGGCCGCGCCTGCACAATTCCTCCGCAGACGCCATCATGGCAGGTAGGCCGGGGGCGGCGTTTTCCTGAAAGGTAAAATGCACGTTTTCAATGGCAACGCTTCCGATCGGCTGCTCCGGCAGGCCATAGAAAAAGCCGGCTGTCCATTCGCAATCCGTACAGCGCATATCCCGGAACACAAAGGAACCCAGATAGGGTGTGGTGTCATCCACCGGGTGCGGTTCCTTGCTCGAGACAAATTTCTCCTGTCCGTCCGCGTCGCAGAAGTAATACATATTCATGACCAGCGGCACCATAACATTTTCCATCCGGATATTGGAGAACTCCACGCCATCGATTACGGCATATTTCCCGCGACCGCGGCGGGTCTTGATCCGAAAGCCGCGATCCGTGTGCCGAAAATAGCACTGACTGACATTTAGATTCTTCACGCCGCCGGACATTTCGCTCCCGAGAACCACCGCGCCATGGGCGTATTCCATCAGGCAGTTGCGAATCACAAGGTTGCAGGCCGGTGTCTTGTACTTCATACCCATATACATCTTACCGGACTTGATGGCAATGGCATCGTCGCCAACCGAAAACCGTGCGCCGATATAACACACACCGTCACAGGATTCCGGATCGCTGCCGTCTGTATTGGGGCTGTCCTTGGGCGCTTCCACGGCGATATGGTAAAAATGTACGTTCTTACAGAAAAACGGATGGAAATTCCAGCTTGCGGAATTCCTGCCCAAAATGCCATGGAAGCGGATATTTTCGCACTGATTCAAGTATACCAGCTTCGGCCTTCCGATCTTGCGTGCCTTTACATCCTTCCACCAGGTAGAATTTTCTGCGTTCCCGTCTATGACGCCCTGCCCCACAACCGCGATATCCTCCGCAAAATGGGCGCTGAGAAAACTCTGATGACACACCCGGGGATGCCCCTCCCAGGAGCTGATCTGGAGTACGTCACCGGTGCTTTCACTCGGAATCTCACCCGGCAGCAGAGGATAATGCTCCTCGCAGACATCACCCAGAAGGACGGCGTTTTCCTTCAGCTCCAGTGTCATATGCGACTTCAGCACCAAGGGGCGGACGCGGTAGGTACCGGGCGGCACCAGGACTCTACCGTTTTTGGGACAGGCATGGATGGCGTTTTGTATTGCCGTCGTGTCATCCGCGGCGCCGTCACCCACGGCGCCGAAATCCGTCACGCTGACACAGCCGTTTTCCGTCTGCGTTGTTATGCTGACAGTATCCGCGCCGATTGTGACAAGATACTCCGTTCCGGGGCAAAGCTCGAACAAGGAAAAAACGTTGGTGCGCACGCCCTTTAGGGCGGGCGCACCATTCACAGTTACGTCAAAGGTTTCTTCCGCAAAATACGGGGATGTGTTTTCCAGTTCAAAGCATGCGGAAACGGAGGAAACATACAAAGCATGAAACTTCATTGTTCAATTCCTCACACTGATCTGATTCTCATAACGGCCTTTCCGGTCACTGCGCGGATTGCACCAGTTCCTCCGTCGTGATGACAAATTCCGTTTCAGCGTCAAACAGGTAGGTATTCTCCACAGGGATTGAGAAAACGATATCACTGTCTGTGGCAGGCGTGTCATGAGGGTTGACCTTCAGAATCACGTTGTTTTGGCCGATGTTGACATAGACATTGGTATTGTCACCCAGCATTTCTGTCAGTTCCACATTGGCGTTCAAAACATAGGCGTTTTCCTGCTTACCCAGCACAGCTGCCTCGGGGCGGAATCCAAAATAGATATCCTTGCCCTCATATTCCTTTGTATGTCCGCCCAGATTCCGGGTGATATCCAGCTTGGTTCCGGCAATGTCAATGCAGCCGTCTTGCACCTTGGCCCGGATGAAGTTCATGGGAGGTTCGCCGATGAACCCTGCAACGAAAAGGTTGACAGGCTTAAAGTAAAGCTCGTAGGGGGTGCCTACCTGCTGGATGCGGCCTTCCTTCATAATGACGATTCTGTCCGCAAGCGTCATAGCCTCGGTCTGGTCATGGGTGACATAGATCGTGGTGGCTCCTGTTTCGCGGTGAATCTGCGCGATTTCCGCACGCATGGTGACGCGCTGCTTGGCGTCCAGGTTGGACAGCGGTTCGTCCATCAGGAAGATGCCAACCTTCCGAATGATGGCGCGGCCCACCGCGACACGCTGGCGCTGTCCGCCGGAGAGCGCACGGGGCATACGGTCAAGGTAATCGGTCAGGCCCAGAATATGCGCCACATGCTTGACCTTCTCCTCAATCACGTCGTCATCCACGCCCTGAAGCGTCAGTCCAAACGCCAGATTGTCAAACACGGACATCTGCGGGTAAAGCGCATAGCTCTGGAAGACCATTGCAATCTCTCTGTCACGGGGGCTTTTGTCATTGGCATAAACCCCGTTAATCAGGAGTTCACCTTTACTGATATCCTCCAGACCGGCGATCATACGCAGCGTAGTGGACTTGCCGCAGCCCGAAGATCCAACGAAAACAATGAATTCACCTTTTTCGATCTCAAGGTTGAAGTCATGCACTGCATGAAAGCCGTTCGGATAAATCTTATTTATTCCTTTCAGCGTCAAATAAGCCATATTCCGACACTCCTTATAAAACAAGTCGATAATCTAGGGGTCCTCTGAGAAAGGTTCCGGTCATTCCGCCTGACCCCGGCCTTTCTTTTCGCGTGAATTCACTGCATGTTTGGCATCGGAGAGGATTCTTTTCGCCAGCTGCTTGATACCAACAAACAGCATATCGAACGCCATACAAAACACGCCGAATAGTATGGGTTCTACCCCAATGGGTACGGCATCTGTGTTCCCGGTAATCCCATCGATCGTATAATTCAGAACATTGTAGAGATAATATACGCAGAGAATAACCAGCATGGAATGGACAATGTTCAGGAAAAAGCTGGCCATACCTTTTTTGGGGTACATCATCCACTTGTCGTTTTCCCCGGGGGTTTTCTCGATGAACCGGATGATGTTGTTCGCAAGCAGATCCGTCACCATTCCCAGCACAACGCCTAAAACGAACAGCATATCGATTATACTGGCCATATAACTGCTGAGGCCCCACACGAAGAAGAAGCACACCGCCCCCGCAAACCAGGCCTTGATAAACAAAACCTGCACAGTCTGCGGAATCCGAAGCCGGGATTTCGAACGGTACTTATCCAGTTCCTCCTGAGAATACTCCGGCACTTCTTCCGAATCCGCGTTGACCAAGTCATCGACCGCGTCACTTTTCAGCTCGTAATTTCTGGTTGCGGGGGATTCCTCCGCGTCTTTCTTTTTTTTATCCATTGTACCTTTTCTCCGCAAGAGGGCCGTTGCGCACCGGGAAAGACAATCGGGCAAGCTCAGCGATCTTAATCACTGATCTCGATATCTGCCATCGAACCGTTGTCCTCGACAGTGACAGATGTATTGATCTTCTTGAGCAGCTTGCGGTAAACAGGAAGCAGGGCAACCAGAACCGCCGTAATGCCCATCATGATAATATGGGTATTGAGCATATTGTAAGCATCCGCAATGTAGATTGTGCTGGCGGTAATCTGAATCGGGCTTTCCGTACGGTTAACAGCCGCAACAATCGCGTTCATGTAATGGACATCACAGTAAACAATGATGGCAAACATGACGAACATCAGGATGACCATGGGAAGGTTCGCCTTTTTGCGCCGCGGGAACGCGTTCAGCAGGCATACCAGGGAAAGCAGGGAGAACAGCATAATGCAGAATTGCGACAGCCCCATGCCGGAACCCTGAATCTTTGCTGTTGTATCCGACATATCGGTCAAATTCAGTGAGTACCACAAAAATGCGATCAGCAGCATGACAAGCGGGATGTACTGGGGATTACGCTTAAGCGCAACCAGGAATTTCCGGAAGGATTCTTTTACCCTGGCGCCAAATCCAATGGAAGTTTTTGTTTTTTCGCTCATGAGTGTGCCTCCATTCTGATGGCATTGGTGGACTCCTTGTCAAAGAAGTGTTTGCGCGTAATAGAGATCGAAACAACGTCTTCTGCCTTGTAATCGCACCAACCGTTCAGCTTACAGGTAATTCTTTCGCCCTTGCCATCCCGGCCAATGTGGCCATGGACAAGCGTATTCATACCCAAGTTTTCGTTGTTGAGGACCTTCATTTCAAAGTCTGTGCCCACGCTGGTATCCTCCGGGCGGAAGCCCAGAACGATTTCCTTGCCGTTGTAGTCGGACAGCAGCCTCTGTTCGTCAGGTGTCAGCTGAAGCGTGAAGTGACCTGTCACCAGCGCGCCGGATTCCACTTTGGCATCCAGGAAATTCATGGGCGGCAGGCCGATGAAGCTGGCCACAAACAGGTTTGCCGGCGTATCGTACAGCTCCAGCGGTGTGCCGATCTGCTGCACATGTCCCATGGACATACAGACAATCCGATCCGCCAAGGTCAGAGCCTCTGTCTGATCGTGCGTAACATAGAGAATCGTTGCGTTCAGGCGCTTATGCAGCAGGAGGATTTCCCTTCTGGTGGCGCTGCGCAGCTTGGCGTCCAGATTGGACAGCGGTTCGTCAAACAGGAACAGCTGCGGATTACGGACGATGGATCGTCCCATGGCCACACGCTGCTTCTGACCGCCGGAAAGCTGAGCCGGCTTCTTGTTGAGCTGCTCGGTCAGGCCCAGCACCTCAGCTGCCGCCAGAACCTTTTTGTGAATCACATTGGGGTCCTCTTTGCGCAGCGTAAGGGAGAACGCCATATTTTCATAAATGGTCATATGGCTGTACAACGCGTAGTTCTGGAACACCATGGCAATATCACGATCCTTTGCCGGGGCATTCGTAACATCCTTGCCATTGAGCAGCATCTTGCCGTGGGTGATATCTTCAAGTCCTGCAACCATTCTCAGAGTGGTCGACTTTCCGCAGCCGGAGGGGCCGACCAGGACGATAAGCTCTCCGTCTTTCACGTCGAGATTAAAGTCATATACAGCCTGAACATTGTTGTCATAAACTTTTTCTAAGTGCTGTAAGCTCAGTTCTGCCATAACAATCTACCTCTCATGCGGATTTTTCTAACGATTGCATGTATTCTGCCAGGGTCTTGTTGTTCTTATAGCTTGTCAACGCGGCAACAATGCAGCAGACCGCAGACAGTGCCAGACACACAATCGAAAACAGATACTTTCCATCGCCCATTGCAAGCACATCCTGTCCACTTACCGTTACGACTGTAGAATGTGCCTTAGTGGGCAGATAGAAGATACGAATGATTTGCATCACGCCAATAACGATGAGCATTCCGGTATATCCGGTTCTCCGGTTCTTCACACCTTCGGAAGCAAGGAACGCCGACAGCAGGAAAAGCAGATTATAGATGATGGATACGCCAATCACCCAGGTGTAATAGTAGGAGCCAACATCGGTCTGATAGACAGCCACAAAGTACAGAGCGTCCATTACAATTGCCAGCAGAACCAGATTGGAGGACAGAGAATCCTTAGTATAACGCATACGGTCTTTTTTAATCAGCAGGTCTTCCTGTGTCATACGGCTACCTCCTTCCCTGCTTGGATGAGCTGCTCTTCCCCGCGCATCATTTTAATCTTCCATACCAGATTGACCAGCAGCCCCGCTACGGACAAAATGCCCAGCAGTGCCACGAAATAGTGCAGATCCAGCCAGAAAGTGGATTCCGTGTAGGTGGTGCCCCACATTTCGGAGAAGCTTTTCAGCTCTTCAAAATTCACGGTGGTCAGATACTGAACCTTAAAAGCAGCAATCTGAACGTGGGACCAGATGATAACGCCCAGAGTCGCCACGCAGTACAGTCCAATGGACACATAGTTTCCGATGTAATATTTTCTGCGAACATGAGTATTTGTGATCATCAGCAGACAGGCCAGAAGGATCAGCACAATACTCAGATTCACGAACAGCTTGTTGAAGTCCTGCATGTCATAGTAAATGATGGAGCCAGTAACATAGGTCTGCGTCAGGTCGTTGGGATTCATCATGGTGGAATACAGGCTGTCATAGATGTCAGTCAGAATCCCCAGCGAATACGCGAACGAAACAGCGGCCGCAACAATGGAAAACAGACATGCAATTTTTTGAAAGCGCAACTGTTTTTTATACATAATGACCTCCCCGTTGAGGACGAATCCTGCTCAGGAGATAGCCGATATCCCCTGATCTTCGGATCGCGCAAATCAACTGATTTGGAAAAGGTTTCCTGGGAAGCCGCAGCCGGCAGGCAGGTCCGGCCGGCCGCGGCCCGTTTTGCTAATAATTGTAAAGGATAGGAATACGGATTAGCCGAGGGAATTGTAGTAATTGACCAGACGCTCCCAGGCATTTTCCTTCAGCGCCAGGTACTGTGAGCCGCCCATGGTGTTGGAAACTGTGTCAGCGGCTTGCTCGGCAGAGCCCATGCCCTCCTCGGTGTAGCCGGAGGCAATGATGTTGACCAGAGAGTTTGCGTCACCCTTGGAGGAGCTGAACTTGGTGGTCAGCTCGGTATAGGAATTGATCCGGTCGTTTTCCACCGTGGTGGTGGGCAGGACGGTGGGAACACAGGTGTACCAGGAATTGTCCGCCAGGGCCAGTTCCACATGCTTGATAGTGCCCAGGGCGATGGCGGTAGAAATGTAGCCAGCGCCTTCCTTGCCAACTTCGCTGGTGCACTGATACTCAAACGCCTGGCTCTTAGCGAAGGACAGGGTGGAGCCCAGATACTTACGGGCGTAGTTGGTGTAGTTGCCGGAGGCCTTCTCCCACAGCTCCGCGTAGGTCGCGTCGGCGATCACAGGCATTTCATTACCGTTGAAGCTGAAGGTAACATAGCTGCCGTCCGCGTTGGTCTTGATGAAAGCGTCCGGGCCATAGGACATCAGGATCTGGCCTTCATAGCTGTAAGCGTAGTCGATCAGCTTCAGGCAGGCATACAGCTTATCCTGATCGCTGCCAACGCCGGCCACAGAGATGCCCCAGCCGTCGGTCTTAACGCTGCGCCAGGATTCGGTGAAGCGCATGTAAACGCCATCGTCAGAGGTGCCGTCATACCAGCGTGCCACAGGAACCATAACGGCCATGTACTTTTCGCCCTCGTCGAGCTTGGTTTCGTTGTAAACGGTCTGGGTCTGGTTGTAGTCATAGTGCATGAAGCCCAAATCGTTTTCCAGATACGTAGCGGTGGATTCCGAAGAACCATCGATGAATGCCTTGGAGATCAGGCCTTCCTGAACCAGGTCGTTCATTCTCTCAAGAGCCTCGTAGGTTTCTTTATCCATACGGGCGTCGTGCAGTTCGCCGTCGGTTCCCACATACAGATAATCCTGACGGGATTCCAGACCGCGGACACCGAACAGGATGCCGGCAAACCGGAACATATCCACACGGCGCTGGTTGTTGTCATCCTCACGGGTGAACAGGCCCTGGACGGAATCGGTGCCATTGAGGGTCTGAGCGTTGGCGACAACACAGCGAAGCAGTGCCACCAGCTCGTCGGCGTCCCAGGCGGCGTTCTGCCCTGCGAACAGGTTGGAACGGGTGGTGCCGTAGTAGCCGTTGTAAGCCTCGTCGATGTAAGTACGCAGCATGTTGACAGCAGTGACGCCGTCCACGGTGCCGGCGGCCAGAGCCTCGTTCATCTTGGCAATGATGTTGCCGGCGGTGTCATAGTCCTTGGTAACGGTTTCCACGCCGGTGCCGTCCAGCGTGACAACGTCTACCGTGACCTTGCCGGAGGTGGGCATATAGGGTTCGTAAGCGGCGGCCTTCAGGTTGCCGCTCTTTTCGGCGGTGAACTCGCCTTCGCCGTCAAGCAGGATCTCGACCCAGTCGGTACGCATCAGAGGCATACGCTCGATGTCGTCAACACCGTCGAAGTAGGGGGAGAAGTAGATGGCGCCGTTGTCCGTGTTGCCGGTGATAGACAGGCGGACAATGGGGTTCGCTTCCAGGTAAGCCTTGAAGTTGGGCATCAGATCCAGATAGTCGGCCAGGTTGACAATGCTGCCGGCTTCGCCGTACTCGGTCAGGACGGTAGCGGTGCCGCTGACCATGTCCACTTCGCTGAGGCGGTCCTTCCAGAACTCGAACTCGCTGGCAGCGCTGTTGCCCTGATACTTGTTCTCAAAGACCATGCCCAGGCGGTTCTGAACCTCCACCCAGGTGGGCTTCAGGTCGCCGGCCTGATAGGTCACGCCGTCAGCCAGGGTGACGCCGTCGCCGGCAGTCTCCGCGTCAAAGAACAGACCCGTGCTGGTGCTGTTGTAGCCGGTAGCCATCCGCAGGACGGTTCCCTGTGCGAAAGCCAGCGGGTCGCCTGCCGCTTCTTCCGTTTCACCCGTGTCTCCCGAATTGCCGGATGCCGCAGCGGTTGTGCTCTGGGCGACTTCCAGCTTCGAGCCGCAGCCTGCGAAGCAGACAGCAATCAGACAGATCACAACAATAGCGGAAATCATGCGCTTTAAGTTTTTCATTGTTATTCTCCTTTTCCTTTGCGATTTAATTTTTAATAATTAACCGTATTTCAGCGGTAAATTATACGAAGAAATTATTCCTTCACGCCGCCCACATTGACGCCCTTGGCAAAGTACTTCTGAATAAACGGGTAGATAATCAGAATGGGCACAATGGAGCATACAATCAGCGCGTAAATGACCGAATCCGATGAATAGACTTCATTCCAGCCTGCCATAGCCTCCGGGTCCGTGTATTCCTCCAGCTTCAGACGGATGAATACCTGCAGCGGGTGCTCGTTGGAGTTGGAGATCATCTGCCGCGCCCAGAAGTAGCCGTTCCAGCGGG
>CAZUAN010000038.1:0-14933 GCA_964618385.1 uncultured Oscillospiraceae bacterium
GCCAGAACATGCTCCAGGGCGTATCCCCGCTGCTTCAGCAGAGCGATATCCCGGGACAGGGTGGCGGGGTCGCAGGAAACATAGACAATCCGCCGGGGGCGCATCCGGTACAGGGCTTCCACGGTGTCGGCATTCAGGCCCTTTCGGGGCGGATCGACTACCACAATGTCCGGGCGGACGCCTTCTTTTTCCAGCCGGAGTGCTGCCTGCCCGGCATCGCCGCAGAAAAATTCCGCGTTGTCAATGCCGTTGCGCCGGGCATTGTCCCGGGCGTCCTCTACCGCCTGGGCAATGAGTTCCACGCCAATGACCCTGCCGGCAGCGGCAGCCATGGCCAGGGTAATCGTCCCTACGCCGCAGTAAAGGTCCAGAACGGTATCCTGCTTTGTAATCCCGGCCAGCCCGATGGCAGCTTCGTAAAGCCGCTGAGCCTGATGGTGATTGATCTGGTAAAACGACCGGGGGGACAGGCGAAAGCTCAGACCGCAGAGGGTGTCCTCAATATAGCCGGGGCCATAAAGGGGGATAAACCGGTCCCCCAGAACGGCGTTTCCCACTTGAGTGTTGACGGATAGAACAAGCGTCGTAAACCCGGGGACTTTTTGCAGACGGGAGATCAGCGCTTCGGCCCGGGGGAGCTTCTCGCCGTTGACTGCCAGACACACCAGAATCTGGCCGGAAACCGCGCCCCGGCGGACATAAATATAGCGCAGAAGCCCTCTGCGGGTGCGCTCGTCATAAACCGGCACCTGGTACTGATTTACATAATCTATAATCATTTCTTTCACCATGTCGGCCTCACGGGGAAGGATACGGCACCGGGAGTTTTCCACCACGTTATGGGTTCCGGCACGGAAAAAGCCCGCATACGCCCGGCCTTTTTTCACCGACACAGGATATTGGGCCTTATTGCGGTAGCCATAGCAGGTGGGGGCAGGCAGCAGGGAAACCGCATCCAGGTTTTCACCGCCGATACGGTTCAGGCAGGTCTTCACCCGATCCGCTTTCAGGCGGCATTCTTCCGCATAGTCCATGTGCCAGAAGTCGCAGCCGCCGCAGAGCTTGGCTACAGGGCATTCCCGATTGACGCGATGGGGGGATTTTTCCAAAAGCTCTACGATTCTGCCGCAGGCCCAGGTTTTCCGGGGACTTTCAATACGCACCCGTACCCGCTCCCCGGCAATGGCATTGGGAATGAACACGGCACAGCCCTCGATGCGGGCAATCCCTTGGCCTTCGGCGGTATAGTCCGTAATCACGGCCTCATAGATATTGTCCTTTTCCAGCATGGCGTTCCTCCAGTCGGTCATCTTTCTCCATCACCGCATTGAACAATTCATTCAGGCGTTCCGTTTCACCTGCCAAATACAGGGCGCCGAACAGCGCCTCCAGCCCGGTGGCTTTGGCATATTCGGCAGGGGTGGCGGACTTGGGTACGGCGTGGACATGGGCATTTTTCCCCCGCCGGTAATAGGCCAATTCTTTTTCATTCAGCAGAGGCAGAAGCTGATCCGCAAATTTTGCCTGAGCACCGGCCTTGACCATACGGATGGTTTCCCGATGAAGCCGGTCGACGGTCTTTTCCCCATGGGCGCAGAGATAGCCCCGGCACAGAATTTCAAAAACACAGTCTCCCATATGGGCCAGGCCCAGATTGGAAATGGCGTCAATCTCCTGTTTGCACAGATTCATTTTGAAATAATTTTCCATAAATTTCCTCGATTCACCAGGAATTGGGCGCACAGACCGGTCAGCAAACCGGTGACAATGCTGACGGCAATCATAACAGGCAGGTAAACAGCAAGGCCAGGGGTGCCGGTCAGAAGAATCGCCATGGCCATCTGACCGATGGAGTGGGCCACAGCACCCAGACAGCCCACCACCCAGAGCTGCGATTTCTTCAGTATTTTCCGCAGCGCAATGGTGGTGCCGATGGCGCAAAGCCCTCCGGCGGCGGAGTAAAAAATGGTGCTGAAATTCCCGGCGAATATCGCCCCCAGAAAAATGCGGACAAACAGTACCGCCGCGCCCTCTTTGGCGCCCAGGACAAACACGGTGAACACCGTCACAATATTGGCCAGCCCCAGCTTGATGCCCGGGATGGGAAGCAGCGCCGGAATCTGGGCTTCCACCAGGAAAATGGTCAGGGCAATAGCGCTCAGCAGCGCCAGGAGCGTCAGCTTTTTCCCCTTCACAGCTTCACCGCCTTTCAATTCTGATTATTCTGATTATAATATAGGATACCAAATTATTCCCGAATTGTAAAGCACGCGATTTTTGTCTGCGTGCTTCCGGGCAGAAAGAAAGCGCTCCATACCGGCGAAGCCGGTATGGAGCCGAATTCCGTATTCCCGCTGTTCGCTAACCGGCCACGGCTTCTGTCCCGATGGCCCAGATGTTTCGAATCTGCCCTTCCAGTTCCTCATAGCTCCACAGCTTTTCAGAACGGACCCGGCTGTTGGGATCGTTGACCCGGAACAAGCCGTCCTCCAGCCCGGCCAGCACAATGTAATGCCCTGTGGAGGTGAAATCTCCCGGCCCCAGCGCCAGAATGATCGGCGTTCCCGCGTCCAGCGCGTCCGTCATTTTTTTCTTTACCAGCGGCAGTTCCGTTGCCGTCAGCCCCAGCTTTCCGGCGCCCTCGCTGATGAGGGTCCAGGAGGATCCGTAGCCCGATTGGTAATAGCCGTTATCCTGGGCAAACCGGGCGATCCGGTCGGGCGTCATGGTGCTGTCCCCGGTCAGATAATAGGCTGCCATGGCCAGGCATGTCGGGCCGCAGCCGGTGACAGCGAGGAAGCTGTTGCCATATTGTTCGTAGCCCCACATGGGGTCCCATTGCAGGAGCAGGGGTACGCTGTCCCGGGAATAGGCACTGAGATCCGCCGTCACGGTTTCGCGGAAGGGATAGTTCAGTACAAAGCTTTCCGTTTCCGGATTGCGGGCGTAGAGGTCAATCAGCTCCTGAGGATATTCGCTGTAGGAAATGCCCATTTCCTCGGCATAGGCTTTTACGGCTTTTTCCGTTTCGCTTCGCTCGGTCCAGTAGAAGCTGATGTCCCGATACCAGTTATACAGAGGCTTCGCGCCTGCCCACGCGGCCAGCAGCACCGCCGGAATGACCAATACCAGAAGCCGTTTCCATTTCTGTTTCATGGGGTTCACCATCCTTCGCTTTTCGACATTATATCACGGAAAAGCTTGGGAAATCTTTTTTTCTTGTTTAAGCTTTCCTTAAGATTTCATTACTGTTTTCAAAGCCCCGGCCTGAAGCGGGGGAGGATACCGAAAAATACCGCTATTTGTAAAAAGCGCTTCATTTTCATAAAGAAGGACTGTAAAAGGAACAGCCCGCAAAAGCGGAGGGCTTCGAAAACGAGGTCCTCCGCTCGATCCTGTTTTTTCCCGAACCCGTTCGGTTTCGGGAAGAAGGGTAGCGCCTGATGGCGCTTCCCTTTTGTGGCGAACCGCCGCAAAAGCCGTCTGATACCGTTCTTATACGATTTCTGGATAAAATGGTTGTCTTTTATCCAGAAGACATCGCCTTAAGGCACTGTCATTTTTGGGATTTTCGGAATAGAAAATACCAAAAATTCGTCTTATAGTTCTTCCTATAAAAAGGTTCCATCCTTTGGATTTCCCATTTTTATGGAATATCCGTATCAGGCAATCGAATCCGTCAGATATACTGCTGGGTGTTCACATCAATCACGCCTCTTGTGGTCAGCCGCAGCGTGGGGATCACGGGCAGACTCATGAAGGACAGGGTCATAAATGGATCAATGTCCTTGCCGACGCCCAGCGTGTAGGCCGCTGCCTTCGCGTTTTCCAGCAGGGTGTTGACCTCCTCCAGGGGCTTCCCGCTCATCAGGCCGGCAATCTCCAGGGGCAGCTCCGCCAGGATCTGCCCCGCCCGTGCCACCACGATGCCGCCTCGATTCCGGGCAACACGGTTGGCGGCAAAAGCCATGTCCTCATCTGACGCGCCCACGCAGATGATATTGTGGCTGTCATGGGCAACGGAGGTGGCTACGGCGCCGGAGCGCAGGCCGTAGCCCTTCAGATAGCCAATGCCAATGTGCCGGGTATTTCTGTGCCGTTCTATGACGGCCATTTTCAGGATATCCGCATCCAGATCAACGCTTCCGGCGTAACCGGCGTCGGTGGTGGTGATTTGTCCGGGAACCATGCCAATGACGCCCCTGGGACGGGAATTGGCAAATTCGGCGGCGGTGAGGATGGGAAGATGGAAGGTGTCACGGGCACGTTGATCCAGGTGCTCCGGGATGGATGGCAGCGGAAAGTCCGCGACAACGCCCTCGTGATAAACCCGCTGTCCCTTTCTGTACACAGTCACGACATGGAAGTCCTTCAGATCCTCCACCACGGCAAAGTCCGCCAGATAGCCGGGGGCGATGGCGCCCCGGTTGTTCAGCAGAAAGTACCGGGCCGGATGGAGGCAGGCGACCTGCACGGTACGGATGGGATCGGCGCCCAGACGAACCGCCTCCCGGCAGATGTAGTCGATATGCCCCTTCTCCAGCAGATCGCTGGGATGCTTGTCATCTGTGCAGAACATGCAGCGCTGATAATATTTTTCGGACTGAATCAGAGGCACCAGTGCTTCCAGATTTTTCGCGGCGGTACCTTCCCGGATCATGATGAACTGGCCAAGCCGCAGCTTTTCCATGGCATCCTCCAGATCCGCGCACTCATGGTCGGAGTAGACGCCGGCGGCAATATAGGCGTTGAGGCCCTTGCCGGTCAGACCGGGAGCGTGGCCGTCAATTTTCTTATGATGGGCCTGAGACGCCACAATTTTGGCTACGGTGGCGCTGTCCGCCGAGATGATGCCCGGAAAGTTCATCATTTCTGCCAGCCCCTGCACCCTTGGGTGTTCAAAGAAGCTGTCAATATCCCGGTAGTCCAGGTTCGCACCGCTTTCATCCATGGGGGAAGCGGGAACGCAGGACGGGATCATGAACCGCACATCCACGGGCAGCCCTTCGGTGGCGGCGATCATATAGTCGATGCCGTCAGTGCCCATGACATTGGTAATTTCATGGGGGTCGGTAATGACCGTGGTGGTGCCGTGGCGGATCACGGCTTTGGCAAATTCAGCCGGGGAAACCAGACTGGATTCCAGGTGGATATGGGCGTCGATGAATCCGGGGCAGACGATTTTTCCGGTCATGTCCACTTCCTCATGGCCCCGGTAGGCGCCAAGCCCCACAATCAGCCCCTCGGAAACGGCAATGTCACCGGTGTCCAGCTCGCCGGAGAAGACGTTGACGAAGGTGGCGTTTTTCAGTACCAGGTCTGCCTTTTCCCGGCCCGCGGCCACGTCGATGATGTGCAGCTTTTTCAGAAGTTTCCGGTTGATTTTACCGGACCAGCTTTCCGTGTATGCCATAATGCTCCCCTCTTACCTCTTTTTTATTATGATTATATCATAGCTTTCCCCGGTTGTAAAGAAATCAAAAAAAGTGCAGCGGCAAAATGGTGCTTGCAAAAACGGGCAAAGTTGCTATAATAAGGTATACGTATTATGGGAAAGTGTATCCGAAGAAAGGAGCAGGCCTATGTCCTTGCGAGCCAGGCTGTTTGCCCTCTGGGTGAAAAAACGGCCCAGAGCCCTGAGTGCTACCAGAATTATCGCGCTGACGTTTGCGGCGATCATTCTGGCGGGGGCCTGCCTGCTGGCATTGCCTGTGGCGTCGCGAAGCGGCGTATCCTGCGGCTTTCGCCCGGCGCTGTTTACGGCCACCTCCGCCACCTGCGTCACGGGGCTGGTACTGGGGGACACCTGGAGCCTGTGGAGCGGCTTCGGTCAGATTGTGATCCTGTGTCTGATTCAGATCGGTGGCATCGGCTTCATGTCGGCAGCTACGCTGTTTGTGTTTCTTCTGCGCAGGAGAATCGGCCTGAAGCAGCGGCTGGTCATGGCTCAGGCCCTGAGCCTGAATGAGATTGACGGCGTGGTTCGGCTTCAGAAAACAGTGCTGGCGGGGAGCTTTGGCGTTGAGGCCGTTGGCGCTGCCGTTTTAACGCTGCGCTTCTGGCCGGAATACGGTTTCGGGAGGGCCCTGAGCTGGGGCGTGTTCCATGCGGTTTCCGCTTTCTGCAACGCGGGCTTTGATATTTTCGGTTCCCTTGCGCCGGGTACCAGCCTGGAGGCGTTTCAGTCAGATCCGGTGGTGCTGCTGACCCTGGGTGCGCTGGTCATTATGGGGGGCCTGGGCTTCCTGGTGTGGGAGGAGATTGCGGAAAAGAAACGCTTTCGGAAATTCAGCGTCTACACCCGGCTGGTACTGATTACCACCCTGGGGCTGCTTCTGCTGGGCTGGGCGCTGATCTGTGTGCTGGAATGGAGCAATCCGGACACTCTGGGCGGCATGGAGATTGGAGACAAGCTCCTTAACGGCCTGTTCCAGTCCATCACCCTGCGGACAGCGGGCTTCGCCGCAATCAATCAGGCGGGGCTGACGGAGGCCGGGAAGGCGGTATCGGTGGCGTTTATGCTCATCGGCGGTTCCTCCGGCTCTACGGCCGGCGGGCTGAAGACCGTAACGTTTATCGTACTGGTGCTGTTCCTGTCCGCCAGAGCCAGAGGGCGCGGGTGCGTATGTGTTTTCAAGCGTACCATTCCTCAGGAGCAGGTGCTGAACGCCATGACCATTGCATGTATCCTGGTGTTTCTGGCCATGTTTGGCGGGATTTTTATCAGTGCCACCTCCCCTGTCGGGTTTACGGATGCCCTGTATGAATCGGTTTCCGCCTTGGCTACCGTGGGGCTGACAGCCGAGGCTACGGGCAATCTGAGCGTCTCTGCCCAGATTTTGATCATTGTGTATATGTATTTTGGACGGGTTGGCATATTAACCATCAGCCTGGGCTTCCTGGCGGGGAACCGGGCGGAGGAGCGCTTCCGTTACGCGCAGACCAATTTGCTGATCGGATAGGAGAATTCACATGAAAACATATGTTGTGATTGGACTGGGCCGGTTCGGTTCGGCGCTGTCCAGGCAGCTGTGCGCTCTGGGGGCCGAGGTGCTGGCTATGGATATCCACAGCGTTCTGGTACAGCAGCTGGCCAACGATGTGACCCAGGCAGTGGTGGGCGACGCTCAGGATAAGGAAGTCCTGCGCGCTCTGGGCGTGCGGAACTTTGACTGCGCTGTCATCGCCATCGGAGACAATCTGGCGGCGTCGGTGCTGATTACCATGAATCTGAAGGAGCTTGGCGTGCCGTATATTGTCTGCAAAGCCCATGATGAAACCCACCGCCGGGTATTGGAAAAGCTGGGGGTGGATCGGGTGGTGATTCCGGAGCAGGAACACGCCCAGAGGCTTGGACGAAGCCTGTATTCTCACAATGTGCTGGATTATATCGAGCTTTCCGAGGATTACGGCATCCTGGAGGTTCCCGCGCCGAAGGATTGGGTGGGAAAGACGCTGAGGGAGCTGAACGTTCGGGCAAAGCTGGGCGTGAATATCATCGCGGTGGAGAACGAAGGGTCCACCCATGTTTCCCCGCCTGCGGATTACCGGATAAAAGCGGGAGATATTATGGCGGTGCTGGGTGACAATTATTCCCTGAAGGCGATGCAGAAGCTGTGAACGAGGTCAGAATTACGTCCCGGAGAAACCCCCTTTTGCAGCAGGTCAGGAAACTGCTGTCCTCCCGGAAGGCGCGGGAGGAAGCGGGGCTGTTTGCCGCTGACGGGATCAAGCTTCTGCAGGAGGCGGCGCGGTATTATCCGGGGCTGGTTACGGTGATCCTGTCCGATGGCGTGGTATTTCCGGTGCCGGATTCCGTGCGCGTAATCCGGGTGCCGGAGGATGTTATGGCGTCCATATCGCCCATGGAAAGTCCCCAGGGAGCGCTGTTTCTCTGCAGGCTTCCCGAGAAAAAGCCCTTTGCCCCCCAATCGGGGATGCTGCTGCTGGACGGCATCCAGGACCCGGGAAATCTGGGAACGATTCTGCGGACAGCGGATGCGCTGGATGTTCCGGTGGCGTTGCTGGAGGGCTGCGCCGATCCCTACGGGCACAAGGCCGTCCGGGCCAGCATGGGCGCGGTGTTCCGCACAGATCCAGCGCAGGTTTCCTGGGCGCAGGCAAGGGCCGCCTGCGCGGAAGCGGGTATTCCTGTGGGCGTGACGACGCTGAGCAGCCGGGCGCGGGATCTGCGGCAGGCGGATCTGAAAACCATGGCGGTGGTGATCGGCAGCGAGGGTCAGGGCGTCCGCCAGGAGATTCAGAAAAGCGCCGGCGCGGAGCTGGTGATCCCCATGAATCCCCGCTGTGAATCCCTGAACGCGGCCGTGGCCGCAGCCATCGTCATGTGGCAGATGAAAGCGTAGGAACCATCGGAAAGGGGAGAAAGCATGCGGGTACACTGGATTTGGCTGGCCCACCGTCCGGGACTGAGTGACCGGGCAAAGGTGGCGCTGCTGAAGCATTTTTGCGACCCCGAGGATGTTTTTTTCGCGGACAGCGGCGCATATGACCACATCGAAGGACTGAAGGAAGCGGAGCGGGACGCCCTGCGGGATAAGAATCTGCTCCCCGCGGAGGAAATCCTGGAGGAGTGTGACCGGAAGCGGCTGCGCATTCTGACTTACCGGGACGCGGCCTATCCCGCGCGGCTGAAAAACATTGCCGATCCTCCCATTGTGCTGTATTACAAGGGACAGCTGCCGGATTTTGACGCGCTGCCCGTCATAGCGGTGGTTGGTACCCGCAAGGCGTCGGCCTATGGCCTGACAGCAGCCAAACGCATGGGCTATCAGATTGGCAGGTGCGGCGGAATTGTGGTGTCGGGCATGGCTTATGGCGTGGACGGCATGGCCATGAGCGGCGCGCTGACTGCCGGGCAGAAAACAGTGGGGGTTCTGGGGTGCGGCGCGGACATTGTTTATCCGCTGTCCAACCGGGCGCTGTTCCGGGATGTGGAGCAATACGGCTGCATTCTGAGCGAATTTCCCCCGGGAACGCCGCCGACGAAATGGAATTTTCCCAAACGCAATCGCGTCATCAGCGGCCTGAGCAACGGTGTGCTGGTGGTAGAGGCCCCGGAAAAAAGCGGCGCGCTTATCACGGCCCGTCTGGCTGCGGAACAGGGACGGGATGTTTTTGTGGTGCCGGGGAACATTGACCAGCCTGGTTTTGTAGGCAGCAACCGGCTTCTGCGGGACGGTGCCATTGTGGTGTCCTCCGGATGGGACATACTGAGCGAATACGAAGCCCTGTACCCGGATAAAATTCAAAAGGATGACCGGCCGCTCCGCCTGCAGGCGTATCCGGACGAGGTGGACAGGGCGGCGCTGGAAGCGGAAAAGCCCCTGCCAAAGGTTGCCCAGAAGCCCCTGCGTCCTGAAAAGAAAGAAAATCTTAAGAAGAATTTAGACAAAAAAGTCATTGACAAGGAGCGTTCGGGGTCTTATAGTGACGTAAACGATATCCTGCAGTCTTTGTCCGGTGACGAGCGGATGATTGCCGCCGCGCTGAAGGATGGGGAACGGCTGGTGGACGAGGTGATTGCCGAAACAGGGCTGACCACCGGAAAGCTGCTGGCAGCCCTGACCATGCTGGAACTGAAAGGCATTCTCAAGCGTTTGCCGGGCAAGCGCATCACTTTAACGTAACGAAACGGAGAATATTCATACATGGGCAAAGCGAGTAATCTTGTGATCGTGGAGTCGCCCTCCAAAGCAAAAACCATTGGCCGCTATCTGGGGCCGGACTATACGGTCAAGGCCAGCATGGGACATCTGCGGGATCTGCCAAAGAGCAAGATGGGCGTTGATCTGGAGCATGGCTTTACTCCCCAGTACATTCCGGTCCGGGGGAAGGAAGCCCTGATCAAAGAATTGAAGACCGCCGCATCCCAAGCCGATACCGTGTTTCTCGCCACAGACCCGGATCGGGAGGGCGAGGCCATTTCCTGGCACCTGAAGGAGCTCCTGGGACTGCCGGATGAGAAAGCCAAGCGGGTCACATTTAACGAGATCACGCAGAAGGTGGTCAGGGAGGCCATTGGGCATCCCCGGCAGATCGATTATGATCTGGTGGATGCTCAGCAGGCCCGGCGCATTCTGGATCGCATTGTGGGCTATCAGCTTTCCCCGCTTCTTTGGAAAAAGGTCCGCCGGGGATTGTCCGCCGGCCGGGTTCAGAGTGTCGCTACCCGTATGGTGGTGGATCGGGAGAACGAGATCCGGGAGTTTCAGCCGAAGGAATACTGGTCCTTGGACGTGGCGCTGAACCGCGTTGGCAAGCCCGGCTCCTTTGTGGCCCACTACTGGGGAGAGGAGAAGAAGCGGGAACTGAACAGCGAAGCGCAAACCCAGGCGGTCATCGACGAGATCACGGGCCGGGAATTTACCGTTACCAATGTGAAGAAGGCGGAGAAAAGACGTTCCGCCGCGCCGCCCTTTACCACCTCCACATTGCAGCAGGAGGCATCCCGGAAGCTGGGCTTTACGCCCAAAAAGACCATGCTGGTGGCTCAGCAGCTGTACGAGGGCGTGGATGTGGCCGGAGAGGGAACCACCGGTCTGATTACCTACATGCGTACCGATTCCCTGCGCCTTTCCGCTGAGGCCATGGAAGAAGCGGCGCAGTTTATCACAAGCCGCTACGGGCCAGCGTATTATTATGGAAAATTCCATGTGTTCAAGACCAAATCCGGCGCCCAGGATGCCCACGAAGCTATCCGGCCGACCCATGTGGGCCTGGAGCCGGAACGTATCCGCAGCGGCCTGACATCGGATCAATATAAGCTGTACAAGCTGATTTGGAGCCGTTTCCTGGCCACCCAGATGGCAAACGCGGTGTTTGATACCGTATCCATCGATACCGAGTGCGCCGGGCATGTGTTCCGTTCCAGCCACCAGAGCATGCGGTTTCCCGGCTTCATCGCTGTCTATGAGGAGGGCCGGGATGACGAAGGGGAGGCCATGGATTCCCCGCTGCCGGATCTGGCCGTGGGAGAGAAGGCCGTCCCCTCCAAAATCAGTAAGGAGCAGCACTTTACGCAGCCTCCCGCCCGGTACACCGAGGCCACGCTGGTGAAGGCCATGGAGGAGAAGGGCGTTGGCCGTCCCTCCACCTATGCCGCTACCATTTCCACCATCGAGGATCGGGAATATGTGGTCAAGCAGGATAAGCATCTGTCCCCCACGCCTCTGGGAGAGGTTGTCAACGGGCTGATGATGGAGCGGTTCAATGACATCATTGATGTGGAATTTACCGCCAATATGGAAAGCCGCCTGGACGCTGTAGAGGCAGGGCAGCAGTCATGGCAGGCGCTGCTGGCGGACTTTTACCGGGATTTCAGCCGGGAGCTTCGGGACGCGGAGGAAGCTCTGGAGGGCGTCCACCTGAAGGTGCCGGAGGAGGAAACGGACGAGGTCTGTGAGCTGTGCGGGCGGAAAATGGTCATTAAAACAGGCCGCTATGGAAAATTCCTTGCCTGTCCGGGCTTCCCGGAGTGCAAAAATACGAAGCCCCTTGTGGAAAGAATGCCCGGTCGCTGTCCCAAATGCGGCAGCGGGATGCTCAAGCGCAAATCCAAGAAAGGCTATGCATTCTACGCCTGTGAAAAGGGCGCGGCATGCGGGTTCATGAGCTGGGATGTGCCCACGGCGGAGGACTGCCCCGTGTGCGGCCAGACGCTGTTCAAGAAATCCGGCAAGGGCCGGATGAAACCGTTCTGCATCAATGAAGCGTGCAGCAATTTTCTCCCGGAGGACCAGCGGGGCTATTATAAGAAGAAAAAGACGGCTGAGAGCGAAGAAGCGGCGGGCGTATCCGCCGAATCCCCCGAAACAGGGGAAAAGGCGGCGGCTAAGAAGCCTGCGGCCCGGAAAACGGCGGCAAAGAAAGCCGGGACCGGGAAGACCGGGAAGACCGGGGAGGTCTGAGCATGAATGTAAAGGTGATTGGCGCGGGGCTTGCCGGTTCGGAAGCGGCCTGGCAGCTGGCGAACCGGGGAATTTCCGTTTCGCTTTACGAGATGAAGCCCGGGAAAATGAGTCCCGCCCATCACAGCGCGGATTTTGCGGAGCTGGTTTGCTCCAATTCCCTGCGGGGAGACCGGCTGGAAAACGCGGTGGGCCTGCTGAAGGAGGAGCTGCGCCGCTGTGGGAGCCTGATCCTCCAGTGCGCAGAGGCAACCCGGGTAGAGGCAGGCGGCTGTCTGGCGGTAGATCGGCATGGGTTTTCCCGGCTGGTCACCGAAAAAATCCGAAGCCATCCCAATATTACGACGGTATCCGAGGAGGTGACGGAGGTGCCGGATGGCCCAGTGATTATTGCCACCGGCCCGCTGACCTCCGAAGCCCTGTCCGAATCTATCCGCCGATATTTCGGAGAAACCGGTTACCTCCACTTTTTTGACGCTGCCGCGCCGCTGGTATCGGCGGAATCGGTGGATATGGAGCTGGCATGGCGGCAGTCCCGCTACGACCGGGGTACTCCGGACTACATCAATTGCGCTCTGGACAAGGAGCAGTATGAAGCGTTTGTCGGGGAACTGGCCGCCGCGGAGGAAGCGCAGGTTCACGGCTTTGAGGACAGTCAGGTCTTTGAGGGCTGTATGCCTGTGGAGGTCATGGCCCGCCGAGGGCAGGAAACCCTGCGCTATGGCCCCTTAAAGCCCGTGGGGCTTACCGATCCCAAAACCGGCCGGGAGCCATATGCCGTTGTCCAGCTGCGGCAGGACAACGCAGCCGGAACCGTTTACAACCTGGTGGGCTTCCAGACCCATCTGAAATTCGGGGAGCAGCGGCGGGTTTTTTCCATGATTCCGGCCCTGCGCAGCGCCGAATTTGTCCGCTATGGCGTTATGCACCGCAATACCTTCCTGCAAAGTCCGAAGCTGCTGGACAGATTCTATGCCGACCGCCGCAACCCCATGGTGGCCTTTGCCGGACAGATGACCGGCGTGGAAGGGTATGTGGAATCCACGGCCTCCGGCTATTTGGCGGCGGTGGCCATGGCCGCGAAGGTGCGGGGCCGGGAGCCGCCGGATTTTCCCGGTACCACCGCCATTGGCGCCCTTGGACGTTACATCAGCGACGGGAGCGTGGTGAACTTCCAGCCTATGAACATCAATTTCAGCATCATTGAGCCGCTGGAAAAGCGGATTCGAAAAAAAGCAGAAAAAAACCTGGCCATCGCCCGCCGTTCCCTGGAAGTGATCGACGCCATGGTGGCAGAGGGAATCGAAACAGAAAGAGGTGGAGCAGTTGAAGATCATTCTTGACGCTATGGGCGGCGACCTGGCCCCGGAAGCGCCCGTTCTGGGAGCAATCGACGCGGCCGGGACGTTAGGCGCAGAGATTACGCTGGTGGGCCGTGGGGAAGAAATTCTGGAGGTCATGAAAAAGCATAATATCGATAACCTGCCCTCCGGTATGGAAATTGCCAATGCCGACGACGTGGTGGATATGCATGATGATCCCGGGTCCGTGATTCACAGGCGGAAAAATTCCTCCATGATTGTGGGCCTGAAGATGCTGGCGGAAGGGAAAGGCGACGCCTTTGTTTCCGCCGGCTCCACGGGGGCGCTGCTGACAGGGGCAACGCTGCTTGTCAAGCGGGTTCGCGGTATTCGCCGGGCAGCCATGGCGCCCTCCATGCCCACCAAAACCGGGGGCAGGGTTATTATCTGCGACTGCGGCGCCAATGCCGAATGCACGCCGGAGTTTCTGCTGCAATTTGGCCTGGTTGGTTCGGCCTATGCCAAAAATGTGTTTGGTGTGGAAAACCCCAGGGTCGGCTTGCTGAACATCGGAACGGAGGAAAGCAAGGGTACTCAGCTCCAGCGGGAGGCCTATGCCCTTTTGCGGGACGCGGGGGAACAGGGAATCCTGAATTTTACCGGCAATGTGGAGGCCAGGGCCGTGCCGTTGGGCGAGGTGGATGTGGTGGTCTGCGATGGCTTCAGCGGCAATGTCCTGCTGAAATCCATTGAAGGCACCGCTATGTTTATGGGCAGCATGCTCAAGCGGATGTTCCGAAAGAACATCCTCTGCAAGCTGGGCTACCTGCTGTGCAGGTCCGGCGTCGGAGATCTGATGAAGGTTCTGGACTATCGGGAAATTGGAGGCACCCAATTTCTGGGCATTCAGAAGCCTGTGATTAAGGCCCATGGCGCCTCCGACGCTCTGGCGTTCCGCAATGCGATCAGTCAGGCCATGACCGCTGCCCGGAGCGATTTTACGCAGCAGCTGGAGCGGGACTTGGCGGCTGTAAAGGAGCATGCGCATGATTAAAGACCTGGAAACAGCCATTGGTTATCAATTTCACAATTTTTCCCTTCTCCAGAACGCTCTGACCCATTCCTCCTACGCCAACGAGCGCTGGCACAACAGCCTGCTGAGCAACGAGCGGCTGGAATTTCTGGGCGACAGCGTTCTGGGAATGCTGGTGGCGGAGTACCTGTTCCGTCATTTCCCGAGCCGCCCAGAGGGGGAGCTGACCCGGATGCGGGCGGATATGGTCTGTGAAAAGACCCTCGCGGCTGCGGCCGACCGGATTGGGCTGGGAGAGTACCTGCTCTTAGGTCACGGGGAGGAGCAGTGCGGCGGCCGCAGCCGGGACTCGATTCTGGCGGACGCCACGGAATCCGTGATCGCCGCCTGCTTTCTGGACGGCGGCCTGGACGCGGCGCGGAAATTCGTGCAGCAGTTTATTCTGGTGGAGGTTCCGGTGAGCAAGCTTCACAACGCGGACTACAAGACCCAGCTTCAGGAGCTGGTGCAGCAGAAGAAGAATCAGGTTCTGACCTATACGCTTGCCGGTCAGTCCGGCCCCGACCATGACAAGCGGTTTGACGTGGAAGTGTCGCTTAACGGCACCGTGGTGGGCAGCGGTTCCGGCAGCAGCAAAAAACGTGCGGAGCAGGTAGCTGCCCGAACAGC
>CAZUAN010000039.1:0-14687 GCA_964618385.1 uncultured Oscillospiraceae bacterium
GATTCAGAGGTTCCCTAAGCCTTCCAGTCGTTTATCTGCTCTCTCAGCCAGCCGCACCAGGCATCCACGCCCTCGCCGGTCTTGGCGCAGATGGGGAAAATCTTCAGTCTGGGATTGCGCATGTGGGCGTACTCCACTACCTTATCCATGTCAAAATCGAAGTAGGGGAGTACGTCAATCTTATTAATGATCAGCGCGTCGCAAACCGTGAAAATCAGCGGGTATTTCAGCGGTTTGTCATGGCCCTCGGGTACCGACAGAATCATGGCGTTCTTCACCGCCCCGGTGTCGAACTCGGCGGGGCATACCAGATTGCCCACATTCTCCAGAACCACAAGATCCAAATCATCCGCGCCGATTTCCCGAAGGCCCTGTTCGGTCATGCCGGCATCCAGGTGGCACATGCCGCCGGTGTGAAGCTGTATGGATCGCACCCCGGTTCCGGCCATTTTCTCTGCGTCCAGAGCCGAATCAATATCGGCTTCCATGACCCCGATCCGCATCTCATCCCTCAGCCGCTCCACCGTCCGCTGCAGGGTTGTTGTCTTGCCGCTGCCGGGGGAGGACATCAGGTTCAAAAGGAAGGTGCCGCGCTTTTTCAGCTCCCCCCGGACCCGCTCGGCCTCCCGATCGTTATCTGCAAATACACTCTGCTTAATTTCGATCACACGAACATTGTCCATTCTTGATTCCTCCATTTCAGAATCCTGAGTTTTCTGAACCATTATACCATTTTTTTCGATCCATTACAACTGTTTTCTGACAAATCTCCATGCGGGCATGTGCCGAACCCGGCCCCTTTTCCGGGTTTTCCTGTCCGGCAATCGCGGCATCAGAGGTCAGCGCGCCGAGCAACGGAATAAACCGGCTTGCGTTTGATTCCAGGGAAGCTCCGAAAATAAATCGGCGGACACGGTTTGCGGGAGATGTTTCGTCAGAAACCGGTCAGCCATCTGTCTTTCGCCTTACAGATATAGAAGCGCCCCCATAGAAACAGTTTCCTTTTTCCCTGTTTCTTATGGGGGCAGCATATCAGGTTTCCCAATCAGACCGTCCGCGGAATTTTATCCGCCTTTTGGAGCCGAGCATTTTTGGAAAAGGCGTTTTCTGTCCCTGGTTTTCTTTACCGGGTCCGGGGCAGGGATGCCGCAGCTACGGACTGGCCGACCCGGCGGGTTTTCTCGTCGGGGAGCATGACCTCGCACTTTTCCGCCAGCGCGGGAAACTCCTCCCTCAGAATCTCATTGCAAACCCGCAGGATGGTGTCGCCGCCCTTGCCGGACATGACACGGCCCAGCATCATCATGTGTTCAATGTCATAGAACTGGGAGTACAGCACCACGGTGTAGGCCAGATACGCGCCGATGGTTTCGAAAATGGCCTGGGCCCGGGGATCATCCTGAGCCATCAGGCCCTGCACCACCTTCAGCTTTTCGGCGGGGGACAAGGCGGGGTCCAGCTCGATTCCGGCCGCAGGCGCCAGCTTGATAACGGCGTCCTGGGAGAAATACTTACAGCCCACACCGTAGTCCGTAGACCACTCGTCCTGCATGGCACTTTCGCTCAGATCGACGGGGGCGAAGGCCAGCTCGTTGATCCAGCCCAGAACATTTTTCTCTCTGTCCACGTAACCCACAGCCTCGGAGGTACCCATGGCAATGCCCATAATGTTGCCAACCCCCAGCCCCATGGCTCCGGCCAGCGCGGATACATCGCCGTCGTTGGCCACCACAATGGGTACGTCACCGATCTGCGCAGCGGCACGGTCATAGATAGTTTTGACCTTGTCCCAGTTGGAGCGGGGTACCTTGATGAACAGGGAGGCAACCATAGGAGCATTTCCAATGAAGGTACCGGCGGAGGAAACGCCGATGGCGTCCACCCGGGGCATCTTGGACGCGGCGGTCTTGAAGGCCTCCACGATCTGGCCGAAGTGATAGTCCGGGTCTTCGTTCAGCTTGGGGAACCAGACTACCTCCTCGGAGTAGACACATTCGCCGTCCACAACAGCGGAAACCTTTCGGTCGGAACCCCCCGCGTCAAAGCCGATGCGGCAGCCATCCATGTGGCCGCCCATGGGTTCGGTCACCTCGTTGGCGGCGGGGCATGCCTCCAGAGGCAGATCCAGAATTTCCAGATCCCGTTCATAGAGCTGATTGACAAAGGTGTAGTCAAAATGCCGTGCCCCCTGGGGGGTGTACACCTCTTTCAGCCGCTGAGCCAGCTGGCTGCACCCGCAGATGGAGACCCGGAAGCCGCCGGTGGACCACAGCAGGAACTTGACATAGCGCTCCACATAGCGGTAGTCGGCCTCTGCCATTTCGGGTGTGCCATGAATGCAGGTATGGTGGACAGAAACACGGCCCTTGTCCCGCTCCACGGCGATGGCCAGGGGCTTTCCGGCATCCTTCAGGTACGCCTCCCGCCAAACGCCAAAGGGAATGAATCCAGGATCCAGCCTGGGGGGGTGCGCCATCTTGTATTCAATACCTAAATACTGCATAATCTTTCCTCCTGTCAGTCGTATTCCACTGTCATTATAGCATATTGCCGCCGAAGCACAATAGCAGAATCACGTTAAAATTTGTACGGAACCATTATTTGGCCAGCTGCCTGTCATAGCCCAGCGCCACAAGCTGGCGAAAGGCCTGCCACGCCTTCTCCGGAATCTGCTGCGGGAGCTGATAGCCCTTCCGGGCATACAGGTCAATGCGCTGGAAATCCCCCACAAACACACTGACCACGTCCTTCAGCAGAGGCACCGTCGGAGAGCCGCAGGCCATCAGCAGGCCAAATGGGGTGCCTTTTTCCGCGCGGTAGGAAAATATGAATACTTTCCCACAAAAAGTTCAAAAATAATTCAAAAAGCACCCATTGACTTTTTTAGCACTCTCTGGTATAGTGTGCTTAGCACTCAAAGAAATGGAGTGCTAAACCGAAGGAGGAAGCTCATGGAACTGACGGAACGAAAAAAGAAGATCCTGCGCTGCATCGTCGACCTGTACATTCGTACTGCGGAGCCGGTGGGTTCCAAGGCGGTCAGCGAGCTTCCCGATATGAACTTCTCCTCCGCAACCATTCGCAATGAAATGGCGGATCTGACCGCCCTGGGGTATCTGGAGCAGCCCCACACCAGTGCGGGCCGGATTCCCTCCGCCGCCGGTTACCGGCTGTACATCGATGAACTGATGATGGATTACCGCCTCAGCATCGACGAAACCAGGTCCATCAACACCGCCATTGAGGAAAAGATGCAGCGGGTGGACAAAATGGTGGAAAAAGTGGCGAAGCTGGTTTCCCAGGCCACGAACCTTCCGGCCATCTCCGCTGCCTCCCGCCAGGGTACGGCCTGTGTCAAACACTTCGAACTGATTCTGGCAGCCAAAAGCAGCTTCATACTGGTTCTGATGCTTCCCAACGACCAGGTAGTCAACAAGGTTATCAAGCTCCCGCTGGATGTGACCGAAGCGGATCTGAAGCTTCTCAGCGCGGTACTCAACGCCACCATGACAGAGCTTCCCCTGGATGGCTTCACCGCCGAGCTGATGGATAAGGTGATGCGCTCTGCCGGCGCAGCCGCTTCCCTGGTTCCCGTAATTCTGGACTTTACCCAGGAGACGCTGAAGAATCAGAACACGACGAATATGGCCGTCTTCGGGCAGTCCCGGCTGCTGACGCTTCCCGAATACCGGGACGTGGATAAAGCCCAGAGAATCATGGCCTCCATCGATGAGGACGCCCTCAGCAATCTGCCTGCCGTCATGCAGAATGCCAACGGAACAAAGGTCATTGTCGGCCCTGAAAATGTCTCCGACGAATTGAAGGACACCTCTGTGGTCATGACCAAGTTTGACATCGGCGACGGTCTTCAGGGCATGATCGGCGTGGTGGGTCCCACCCGGATGGACTATGCCAAGGTTACTGCCCGCTTAAGCTATTTCGCGGAGAGCCTTTCCAAGCTGTTCGCCAAGCCGGACACCCCGCAGCTGCCCGAAGCACCGGGGAAGGACTCCGCCGGGTAGCCGGTATCCCGGGCAAGAAGGCGCGGCGGGAAACCGCCCGCTCCACAAATAACAGGAGGTTACAAACGTGGCAAAAAAGGACAAGGAAAAGAAAGAACCGCCCATGGAAGCCGCTCCTGCGGAAGAAACGGAGATCGAAAGCCGGGAAGCGGGCTTGGAGGCAGGCTCAGACGCCACTCCGGACACAAGCCCGGAGGCCGGCGAAGCTCCGCAGGTTGATCCTTGGGAGGAAAAATATAATGCCGAACATGACGCCCGGATCCGTCTGGCGGCGGAGTACGATAACTTCCGCAAACGCACAATCAAGGAAAAGGACGCCTCCTACGGCAACGGCAAGTCTGACGCCGTAACGAAAATGCTTCCCATTTATGACAATCTGGAGCGGGCCCTGAATCAGCCCACCGAGGATGCTGCCTACAAAAAGGGCGTGGAAATGACGCTGAACGAGCTGGTGAAAATCCTGAACAATCTGGGCGTGGAGATCTTCGGGCAGCCCGGCGACGCATTCGACCCCAATCTGCACAACGCGGTGATGCACACCGAGAATGAGGAGCTGGGAGAAAATGTGGTTGCCCAGGTTTTCCAGAAGGGCTTTAAGCTGGGCGAAAAGGTCGTCCGTTTCGCCATGGTACAGGTTGCCAATTAATCCTGCCGCAAAAGCCGTCTCATACAGTTCTTAACGCACCGGCGGTGCCATAAAAATGGGAAATCCAAAGGATGGAACATTTTTGTAGGAAGATCAAGTAAAACGAATTTTTGGTATTTTCTATTCCGAAAATACCAAAAAGGACAGCGCCGTAAGGCGATGTCTTCCGGATAAAAGGAAACCATTTTGTCCAGAAATAGCATAACATGTAAAATTCAAAATGCACAATGCAAGCTTGCGGATATCACCGTTTTCCATTCTGCATTTTGTGTTTGATAAACGGTATACCAAATTTGTAAAACCATAGGATCTATATAGGAGGAAATGATTATGAGTAAAATTATCGGCATCGACCTTGGCACAACCAATTCCTGCGTCGCTGTTCTGGAAGGCGGGGAATCCGTTGTCATCGCAAACGCGGAAGGCACCCGCACCACCCCCTCTGTCGTCGCGTTCTCCAAAACCGGCGAGCGTATGGTCGGCCAGGTGGCAAAGCGTCAGGCCGTCACCAACGCAGACCGTACTGTCTCTTCCATCAAGCGGCATATGGGTGAAAATTATCGCGTTACCATCGACGGCAAGGGCTACACTCCCCAGGAGATCAGCGCCATGATTCTGCAGAAGCTGAAGGCAGACGCGGAAAGCTATCTGGGGCAGACTGTTACTGAGGCTGTCATCACCGTTCCCGCTTACTTCTCTGACGCACAGCGTCAGGCCACCAAGGACGCGGGCAAGATCGCCGGTCTGGATGTCAAGCGCATCATCAACGAGCCCACCGCCGCGGCGCTGGCCTACGGCCTGGACAAGGAAACCGAGCAGAAGATTATGGTCTATGACCTGGGCGGCGGCACCTTCGATGTATCCATTCTGGACATCGGCGACGGCATCATCGAGGTTCTGGCCACCGCCGGCGACACCCATCTGGGCGGCGACGACTTTGACCAGAGAATCATGGACTACCTGGTAGCCGAGTTCAAGAAGGCCGAGGGTATTAACCTGTCAAACGACAAGGTGGCCATGCAGCGCCTGAAGGAAGCCGCCGAGAAAGCCAAAATTGAGTTGTCCAGCGTGACCTCCACCAACATCAACCTGCCCTATATCACCGCCGATGCCAACGGCCCCAAGCATCTGGATGTCACCCTGTCCCGGGCCAAGTTCAACGAGCTGACCGCTGACCTGGTGGAGCGCACCATGAAGCCCGTCCGTCAGGCCATGTCCGATGCCGGTCTGTCCGCCTCCGACATCAACAAGGTTCTGCTGGTGGGCGGCTCCACCCGTATCCCTGCCGTGCAGGACGCCGTCAAGTCCATCACCGGCAAGGAAGGCTTCAAGGGCATCAACCCTGACGAATGTGTTGCCGTCGGCGCCGCCATTCAGGGAGGTGTGCTGACCGGCGATGTGCAGGACATCCTGCTGCTGGACGTCACGCCCCTGTCTCTGGGCATTGAAACCATGGGCGGCGTGTTTACCCGTCTGGTAGATCGCAATACCACCATTCCTGTGGAGAAGAAGCAGATTTTCTCCACCGCCGCTGACGGTCAGACCTCCGTTGAGGTTCACGTCCTGCAGGGCGAACGGGAAATGGCGGCTTACAACAAGACCTTGGGCCGCTTCCAGCTTGGCGGCATCGCTCCCGCTCCCCGCGGCGTGCCGCAGATTGAGGTTACCTTTAACATTGACGCCAATGGCATCGTGAAGGTATCCGCCAAGGATCTGGGTACCGGCAAGGAAGCCAACATCTCCATCACCGCTTCCACCAACCTGAGCAAGGAGGACATCGACAAGGCCGTCCATGAGGCGGAGCAGTATGCCGCCGAAGACAAGGCCCGCAAGGAGGAAGTGGACACCCACAACATGGCTGACCAGACTGTCTACCAGACCGAAAAGACCTTGAACGAGCTGGGCAGCAAGATCAGCGCCGATGAGAAGTCCTCTATCCAGTCCGCCATTGACAAGCTGAAGGAAGTCAATAAAGGCTCCGACATTGCCGCTATCAAGGCCGCTACGGAGGAGGTTCAGCAGGCGTTCTACAAGGTCAGCGAAAAGCTGTACCAGCAGTCCAATCCTCAGGGAGGTTCCCAGGGAGGCACTTACCAGCAGCCCGGCGATGACGGCGTTGTGGACGCCGACTATGAATCGGTCGACTGATTGACCCCCATGGAAGGGGCGGCTCGCGCCGCCCCTTTTTAAGGCAACTGGAGAAATACCCGAAGCGGCAAAACCGGCCGCAATCCGGCGCGGCCGGTTTTTCTCCATCGCCGCTTTGTATTCTCTGCGGAGGTGAAAGTTATGGCAGAAAACAAACGTGATTATTATGAGGTGCTGGGCGTCCCGAAAGACGCCAGCACCGAGGAAATAAAAAAGGCCTACCGAAAAAGCGCCATGAAATACCATCCCGACCGGAACCCCGGCAACAAGGAGGCCGAGGAAAAGTTCAAGGAGGCAGGCGAAGCCTACGAGGTTCTGTCCGACGCGGATAAGCGCGCCCGATACGACCAATACGGCTTTGCCGGGGTGGACCCCAACTTTGGTGCTGGTGGCGCGGGCTACGGCGGAGGCTTCAGCGGTTTCGGAGACTTTGGCGACCTGGGCGATATCTTCGGGGAGTTTTTCGGCGGAGGCGGCAGCCGGCGCGGGTCCCAGCAGAACGTACCCCGCCGGGGAGAAAATATCATGTCCCGGCTGGATCTGACCTTCGAGGAAGCCGCATTCGGCTGTGAAAAGGAGGTTTCCACCCCGCGTATCGAAGTCTGCTCCGCCTGCAGAGGCAGCGGCTCCGCTGATGGCGTGATCGAAACCTGCACCCAATGCCACGGCACCGGTCAGGTCCGCACCGTTCAGAACTTTATGGGCATGCAGATGCAGTCCAGCACCACCTGTCCCGCCTGCTCTGGCCGGGGAAAGATTATCAAAAATCCCTGCCTCACCTGCAAGGGCAAAGGCAAAGTGCGCCGAACCAACCGGGTCAAGGTCAAGATTCCCGCCGGTGTGGACGCGGGGCAAAGCGTCCGCGTCCGCGGAGAGGGCTGCGTCGGTTCCAACGGCGGCGGCAACGGTGATCTTCTGGTGGAAGTTTCCATCAAACGGCATCCCATCTTTACCCGGCAGGGCAACGACGTTCTGTGCGAGGTCCCCATTACCTTCACCCAGGCGGCTCTGGGCGCGGAGATTGAAGTGCCCACCCTGGACGGCAAGGTGAAATATGAAATTCCCGAAGGTACTCAGACAGGGCGGGAATTTATACTGCGGGAGAAAGGCATCCCCGAGGTAGGCAATCCCCGCCGCCGGGGTGACCACCGCTTCACAGTGGTCGTTGAAACCCCTACCAGGCTGACCAAGGAGCAGAAGGATCTTCTGCGTCAGCTGGACGGCACCATAGAGGTGTCCCCCAAGCGGAAGAAATTTATCGACAATCTAAAGGATTTCTTCGAATAAAGCCGAAAAAAAGCCGGACGGTACTTGTGATCGTCCCGCTTTTTGTGTATAATGGGGAAAAGAAAGCTTCGAAAAGGAGAAGCGGCAACATGAAACGGGAAAATTACATCAGCTGGGACGAGTATTTCATGGGCATCGCCATGCTGGCAGCCCGGCGCAGCAAGGACCCCAACACCCAGGTGGGGGCCTGCATCGTGTCCCAGGACAATATCATCATATCCACCGGCTATAACGGGATGCCAAAAGGCTGCTCCGATGATGAGTACCCGTGGGCCAGAGAGGGAAACGAGACAAAGTACCCCTATGTGGTTCACGCGGAATTGAATGCTGTGCTGAACGCCAATGGCCGCGACCTGCGAGGCAGCAAACTGTACGTGGCGCTGTTTCCCTGCAACGAATGCGCCAAGGCCATTATCCAAAGCGGCGTAAAAGAAGTCTATTACCTTTCCGACAAATATGCCGACTCCCTGTCCACACTGGCCTCCAAGCGCATGATGGATTCGGCAAAGGTAACATACACGCGGATGCGTACAGATATCCAAACCATCACGCTGGACTTCACCCCGGAAGAAGAAAAGAAGGACAGCACCGCCATATCCGCAAACTGATCCTGTTCCGCCGGGATGCGTGTTTGGCTTTGGCCCGATTGTCTCCCCTCAAACCCATCGCCACAGCTGGACGCTCCTGGTTCCGCGAAAACGCGCAAATGGATCGCCCTGCCATGGAGGTGACCGGTCATGCAGGCAAAGGATGCGCTGCGTCTACGGATATATGAGCTTTGCAGGGGACGGCATCTGACCGTAAGCGGACTCAGTATGCTGTGCGGCATTACACAGTCCACACTGTGCAATATTCTCAGCGGCCGAAACGACTCCGCGTACGTTTCTACCATTCAGAAAATCTGCGACGGTCTGGAAATGGATCTGCCTGTGTTTTTCGATTCGGAGCTGTTCCGAAACGCGGAACCGAGCCGCCGCTGAACGCTTCCCCCATCAAAATCGGAAGCGCGTCCGCCCGGAAAGGGGATGGCTGTTCTGCCCATCCGGTGCCGGCGGTTACATGGGGAAAACGCAGCAGACTGCAAAACAACAGAAAAGAAAAGAGGATTTCTCTCATGGCAGCAGAAGAAAATCAGGATATGGGCACCGGCAGCGTCAAAAAGCGAATGGCGCAGATGGCGGTGCCTGCGCTGATTGCGCAGGTTATTAACCTAATGTACAATGTGGTGGATCGTATCTATATTGGACATATACCCGAAATCGGCGGCACGGCGCTGACCGGCGTCGGCCTGTTTACCCCTGTTCTGATGCTGATTACTGCGTTTGCCATGCTGGCCGGCTCCGGCGGCGCCCCTCGGGCCGCCATCGCCATGGGGCAGGGAAGCCGGGATAAGGCGGAAAAAATCATGGCAAACTGCTTTACCGTATTGCTGCTTCTGGCCGTGGCTTTGACGGCAATCTTTTATGTTTCCGCGCCGGCCCTGCTGCGGCTTTTCGGCGCGTCGGACGCGACGCTGCCCTACGCCGTAAAGTATGGCCGCCTGTATATTCTGGGCAGCGTGTTTGTGCTGATTGTGATGGGCATGAATCCCTTCATTACCACCCAGGGCTTTGCCAAAATCAGTATGCTGACAACGGTTATTGGCGCGGCAATCAACATCGTTCTGGACCCCATTTTTATTTTCCTGCTGGATATGGGCGTCTCCGGCGCGGCTCTGGCCACGGTGCTGAGTCAGGCAGTCAGCGCGGTCTGGATTCTGACATTCCTCACCGGCGGGAAAACCCAGTTAAAGCTGCGGCCCGGCAATATGAGGCTGATCCCCGAGATCATCCTGCCCTGTCTGGGGCTGGGCATTTCCAGCTTTGTCATGGTGGGAACAGAAAGCATTCTGTCCGTCAGCTTTACCTCCTCGCTGGCCCGCTACGGCGGCGATGTGGCGGTGGGGGCCATGACCGTACTGACCTCCATCAATCAGCTGGTCACGATGCCCCTCACCGGAATCTGCCAGGGCGGTCAGCCGCTGATCAGCTTTAACTACGGCGCCGGGAAATTTGACCGGGTGAAGGAAGCCTTCCTCTGCCAGTTCTTTGCCTGCGTCGGCTATACCACGGTGTTCTGGCTGCTGCTGATGCTGTTTCCCGGCTTTTTCGCGGGGATCTTTACCAGCGATACGGCGCTTGTGTCATATACGGCCTGGGCTATTCGTATTTTTCTGATTGGCGGCTTCTCGGTGGGCTTTCAGATGAGCTGCCAGCAGGCATTTATGGCCCTAGGCCAGGCTAGGATCAGCCTGTTGATGGCCTGCCTGCGGAAGCTGGTTCTGCTGATTCCGTTGATTTTCATTCTGCCGTGCTTTTTTACGGACAAGGCCTTCGCCGTATTTCTGGCGGAGCCGGTTTCCGATATTCTGGCGGCGGCTGTTACCACCGGCGCATTCCTGACTTTCTTCCGCAAGCTGATGAAAGCCGGCAGGTCTGACCAGCCGCAGTAATCCTGTCTCTTTCTTCCCCGCGCTTCAGCGCCGCGCCCGGCCGGGCGCGGCGCTGAAGCTTTTGATCCTGTTTCCTTCTGAACCCGTTTCATCCGGAATCCGTATCGGAAGGGATGGACGGACAGTACAAAACGATTGACAAAATACAGGAAATATGCCATAATTAGCAACGCACGGTTTTTTCGGAAAAAGGAGGAAGACTATGATTTTTGGTAAGCATATCAACCGCTATTACCTGAAATACAGCTATCTGCTGCTGCTCGGCCTGGCGGCGCTGGTCACGGTGGACTACCTGCAGCTGGAAATCCCGGAGCTGTATCAGATGGTCATCAACGGTATGAATCAGGGCTATGTAACGGTTGACGGTGTGCAAACCGCGTTCGATATGGATTTCCTTCTGGATCGTATCTGCATGCCCATGGTATGGATCATTCTGGCAATGGTCTTTGGCCGGTTCCTTTGGCGCGTATGTTTTTTCGGCGCGGCCATCAAAGTGGAAACCGATCTGCGCAACCGCATGTTTGACAACTGCCGGAATTTGAGCTGCGAGTACTACCAGGTCAACAAGGTAGGCAACCTGATGAGCCTGTTTACCAACGACCTGGATACCGTTCAGGAGTGCTATGGCTGGGGCATTATGATGTTCTGCGACGCGCTGCTTCTGGGCGTCCTGGCCGTTGTGAAAATGTGGAATATGGACCCGCTGCTGACTGTGCTTTCCCTGGTTCCGATGTTCTTTCTGATGGCGGCGGCCACCGTGGTAGGGCGGTATATGACCAGAAAATGGGATTACCGTCAGGCATGCTTTTCCAAGCTGTCAGACTTTGCCCAGGAAAGCTTTTCCGGCATTGCCGTTATCAAGGCCTTCGCGAAGGAGGCCAAGGAGCTGATGGCCTTCAAAGCGCTGAACGCGGAAAATGAGAAGGCCAACATCGACCACACCCAGGCTTCTGTCCTGCTGCGAATCCTTGTCACGATGTTCGTGGAAAGCGTAATCTGCGTCATTCTGGGCTACGGCGGATATCTGGTCTACTGCGGCACATTCAACGCAGGCCAGCTGGTGGAGTTTATCGGCTATTTCAATGCCGTGATCTGGCCCATTATGGCGGTGTCGGAGCTGATCGACATGACCTCCCGGGGGAAGGCGTCCCTGAAGCGCATCGGAGAGCTGCTGGATGCCCAGCGGACCGTGTTCGACCGTCCCGGCGTGAAGGAACTGGAACATGTCCGGGGCGAGATTGTGTTTCGGAATCTGAACTTTCGCTACCCCGACGGAGACTATGACGCGCTGAAAAACGTGTCTTTTCAGATTCAGGCGGGGGAAAGCGTTGGGCTTGTAGGCAAGACCGGCTCCGGGAAAACCACCCTGGTGGATCTGATCCTCCGAACCTACAATGTCCCGGACGGAACCGTCTTTATCGACGGCCAGGACGTCAACGATGTCTCTATCCGCTCCGTCCGCCAGGCCTGTGCCTATGTGCCCCAGGACAATTTTCTGTTCTCCGATACCATTGAGAACAACATCGCGTTCGGCGTTCCCGGCTATGACCACAGCGCCATCGCGTATGCGGCAAAGCTGGCAGACGTGGACGGCAACATCAAGGAATTTCAGCATGGCTACGAAACCATTCTGGGCGAACGGGGCGTTACGGTTTCCGGCGGCCAGAAGCAGCGAATCTCCATCGCTCGGGCGCTGCTGAGAGATACGCCGGTTCTGATTCTGGATGACTCCGTCTCCGCAGTGGATACCAGAACAGAGGAAACCATTCTGAACAATCTCCGCGAGGCCCGGGCGGGGAAAACGACGATTCTCATTGCACACCGCATTTCCACCATTGCCAAGATGGACAAAATTCTGTTTATCGATGACGGCAGACTGGCGGCGGTGGGCACCCATTCGGAATTGTATGAATCCAACAGCGCTTACCGCAAAATGGTGGATTTGCAGCAGCTGGAGGAGGAAGGAGGCGCGGGCAATGCATGAGTATTTGCCGCTTCTGATCGTGGGAGCCATTATCGGGGTATTCACCCTGGTGTTTGTGACAATCTACCTGCTGGAGAAAAAGAGAAAAGAAGCCACAGACTATGAGCGGTACATGGCAGACAGCGAAATCATCCGGCGGCTGATGCGGTATGCCCGGCCCTACTGGAAGCAGTTTGCCCTGGCCTTTGTCGTCATGGCAATCTCCATTCTCTACGACATTGTTTCCCCGCTGCTGATCGGAAATATTCAGGCCCTGGTGAAGAAGGATTTTACCCTGCACCAGCTGTATATCCGGGTGGCAATATATGCGGGAATCCTGGCGGTGAGCCTGGTTTGCACCTATCTTCAGGCCATGATTCTGCAAAAAACCGGTCAGAAAATTCTCTCCCAGCTGCGGGAGGATGTCTTTACCCACATTGAGTGCCTGAGCCATGAGCAGCTGAACAACATCCCCGTAGGCAAGCTTGTAACCCGTGTCAGCAACGATCCCAACGCCATTTCCTACATGTTCACAAACATCCTGGTCACTCTGGCAAAAAACGTGATGGTGATTATCGGCGTACTGGGCGCCATGCTGCTGCTGAACTATGCCCTGACGCTGATCGTATTGGTCTTTGTGCCCTTTGTGGTGCTGTTTACCATCATTTTCCGGCGGTTCTCCCGGAAAGTACACCGCAGTGTCAATGACGCCACCACGGACATCAACACCTACCTGTCCGAGAACCTTTCCGGCATCAAGATCACGCAGATTTTCAATCAGGAAGACCGGAAAATGGCGGATTTCGTGCAGAAAAGCTACGCACTGCAGAAAGCCAAGCAGGCCAGAACCCTTGTCTTCGGCATTTTCCGCCCTATGGTGTATATGCTGTTCATTGCGTCCAATCTGTGTCTGTTCTATTTCGGCGCCAAGGGCTGCATCCAGGACACCCCCTTCCTGGGACAGGTTATCACCAGCGAGGTTGTCGTGTCGTTCTACATGTATATTTCCAAGTTCTTCGATCCCATTCAGACGCTGGCGGAGCAGTTTGACATGCTCCAGCGCTCCTTTGCCTCGGCAGAGAAGATTTTTACCGTTCTGGACATGGTTCCGCAGGTCGTGGACGAACCGGACGCGGTGGAGCTGGAGGATATCGCGGGAGAAATCGAGTTCCAGGATGTGTGGTTTGCCTACAAGCCCGGGGAATGGGTGCTGAAGGGCGTCAGCTTTCACGTACAGCCGAAGCAGACCGTGGCGTTTGTCGGCTCCACCGGCTCCGGAAAGACCACGATTCTGTCTTTGATCTGCCGGAATTATGACATCCAGAAGGGCCGGATTTTGATTGACGGGATAGATGTCCGGAAAATTAAAATTTCGTCCCTTCGCAGGCACTTCGGCCAGATGCTCCAGGACGTGTTTCTGTTCGCGGGGGACATCCGCAGCAACATTCTGCTGCGGGAGGAGGGCATTTCCGATGAGGAGGTCTGGCAGGCCGCCCGCTATGTCAACGCCGATACCTTCATCCGAAAGCTGGATCACGGACTGGACGAGGTTGTCCGAGAGCGGGGCAGCAATTTCTCCGCCGGGCAGCGGCAGCTGCTTTCCTTTGCCCGCACCATTATTCACAAGCCCAGCGTCATGATCCTCGATGAAGCCACTGCCAACATCGACACGGAGACAGAGCTTTTGATCCAGGATTCGCTGGAAAAAATGAAAAACATCGGCACCATGCTGATCGTCGCCCACCGCCTGTCCACCATTCAGCACGCGGACAACATCATCGTGCTTTCTCACGGCGAAATACAGGAGCAGGGCACCCACCAGGAGCTGCTGCGTCAGAAGGGCCGGTACTATCAGCTGTACATGCTGCAGTACCAAAAACAGCAGATTCAAAACAGACAATAGCGGAAAAGCCAGCGTTTTCAGGCGCTGGTTTTTCATTTTTTCTTGTTATTTTCGCCAAATATGTTGCAATTATTTGAGCAATGTGCTATATTTTAGAATTAGTTGAGTATGGTTATCTTATGCTGGTTCTTGTGCAAAAGGCGGAAACCCTTTTTGCAGCGCCGCAGACGTGTTCATACTAGTTCTTATTAAAAAGGTTAAAAACCTTTTTATAGCACCGCAGGTGC
>CAZUAN010000040.1:0-14164 GCA_964618385.1 uncultured Oscillospiraceae bacterium
CCCCCTTGTTGTATGGAGAAAAATCCGGTATAATACAGCTAAGGAAGCTCTGATGAAATCGGCAAGAACTGACAGCGAGAGATTTTGGAACCGCAGAACCGGGGCAAAAGATCCGCTGTCCAGCCGCAGACGATTGATTCAGAGGTTCCCTAATACGGATTCTTTATAAAACCGTTCGGTTTTATAAAGAAGGAACCGCCTGATGGCGCTTCCCTTTCGCGGCGAACCGCCGCAAAAGCCGTCTCATTATGACCTTCACATTAAAAAGTTCCATCCTGGCGAATGAAACTTTTTAATGGAATATCAGTATAACAACATGGAAAGGTCTGATTTTTACCATGGAGGCAAAACGTGTCTTCACCCCCACGCAGCTGCACTATCTGCGTCTGCTGAGCAAACAATATCCCACTGTCCAGGCGGCGGGTACGGAGATCATCCGCCTTCAGGCGCTGCTGAATCTGCCCAAGGCCACCGAACACTTCATGTCCGACATCCACGGCGAACACGAAGCGTTTCTTCACATCCTGAATTCCGGCTCCGGCGAGGTCAAGGAAAAACTGGAGGAGCTTTTCGGCAACTCCATGACCCAGCGGGACCGCAACGATCTGGCCACCCTGATCTATTACCCCGCCTCCAAGTTGGCCCTGGCAGCCGATGAGACAGAGGACCTGGAGGAATGGTACCGTCTGACTATCCACCGGCTGGTGGATCTGTGCCGCTTTGTCTCTACCAAGCATACCCGGCAAAAGGTTCGTTCCTATATGAATCCCGACTACGAGCAGATTCTGGACGAGCTGATCCACCTGGCGGAGGAGGGCGGCTCCCGGCGGGATCAGTACGAAAACATCATCAGTACCAGCATTCAGATCGGCCAGGCCGCCGATGTGATTCAGGCCCTGTGCGATCTGATCAAGGTGCTGGTCGTGGATCATCTCCACATTGTGGGCGATATTTTTGACCGAGGCCCCCGGGCGGATATCGTCATGGACTCCCTGATCAGCGCCCATGGCGTAGACATCCAGTGGGGCAACCATGACGTGCTGTGGATGGGCGCGGCCTCCGGGTCCCGGACGCTGGTGGCCACGGTGCTGTCCAATTCCATCCGCTACAACAATCTGGACGTCATCGAAACCGGCTATGGCATTTCCCTGCGGCCCCTGTCCATTTTTGCCAACGAGGTCTACAGGGACTGCGACACGTCCCGGTTCCAGGTCAAGCTCACCGGCTCCGATGCGGACCAATACACCGAGAAAGACAAGCTGCTTTCTGCCCGGATGTACAAGGCCGTCACCATTATCCTCTTTAAGCTGGAGGGGGAAACCCTTCTGCGCCATCCGGAATTCGGCATGGATGACCGGCTTCTGCTGGACAAAATCAATTATCAGGACAAAACCATCACCATTGGCGGCAAGGTTTACGACATGCTGGATTGCGACTTCCCCACGGTGGACCCCGCCAACCCCTACGCGCTGACGGAGGAGGAAAATCACGTGATCAGTCAGCTGACGGATTCCTTCCAGAACTCCGAAAAGCTGCAAAGGCATGTCCGCTTTCTGTATTCCAAGGGAAGCCTGTACAAGGTCTACAACGGCAACCTGCTGTTCCATGGCTGCATTCCCATGCGTCCGGACGGCGGTCTGCTGAGCTTTTCTATCGGCGGAAAGGAACGTTCCGGGAGGGAATTCCTGGACTATGCCGAACAGGTAGCTCGAAAAGCCTACTACGATAAGCGGGGAAGCAGTGAGCGGCAATTCGGCATGGATTTCCTGTGGTGGCTGTGGACGGGGCGGAACAGCCCCATTTACGGCCGGGATCGAATGACCACCTTTGAGCGCCGCTTCATTGCCGACGAAAGCACCTGGGTAGAGCCGAAAAACGCCTATTATACCTACTGTCAGGACCCGGCTGTGTGTGACATGCTGCTGAAGGAATTCGGTCTGGAAGGGCCCCACTGCCATATCATCAACGGCCATGTTCCGGTCCGGGCAAAGGAAGGAGAAAGCCCGATCAAGGGCGGCGGCAAGCTGATCGTCATTGACGGCGGCTTCAGCAAGGCTTACCAGTCCACCTCCGGCATCGCGGGCTATACCCTGATTTACAACTCCCGGCATTACCGCATTGTCTCCCATCAGCCCTTTGCCGGGAAATGGAACGCCATCCACAAAAATGACGATATCCGAAATGAGTCTGAGATTTTCGAAAAGCTGGAAACCCGCATGCGCATCAGCCAGACCGACGAGGGCAGCGAGCTGCAAACCCGGGTGGATGATTTGATGCTGCTGCTGGAAGCCTACCGGACCGGCGCGGTGACAGAGGATCACCGGTCCTGACCCGAAACAGGGAATCTGGAAAGAAACACCCCACCAAGCATTGGCTGCCCATGATCCGGGCAGCCAATGTGGTGTAATCCCGTTCCTTTTGCGGCGGTTCGCCGCAAAAGGAAGCGCCATTAGGCGGTTCCTTCTTTATAAAACCGAACGGTTTTATAAAGAATCCGTATAAAGCCTATTTTCCAAGCACGGTCTGGTATAAAGCAGCCTGAATTGGATATACTTGGATTATGCGGAAAGGAGCATTGTATGGAAAAAGTAACAGCAGGGACAGCCGACCGCTCACAGCTGAAAGATATTCGGGATGTTGTGATTGATACCGCAAAACCATGCCGGGAAAGAATCCAGGGCTTTGTAGCGCAGATAGGCAATCCTTATTGCTACCTTGACGATGGAGTTGTAGTGGAAATTGGTTATGCAAACACATCTGTGAGCCTGCATGACAGGCTTGTTTCCTATGCGAACAGCATTGGCCAAGGGACTGGAAATTTGTTGTAATTGCGAGAATGGCATTGACATGGGCCATGGAATCGGTCATAATAAACGCGGTCAAGGAAGGGGCGGCTTGGTCAGCCGCTTTGAATAGGTGCCAGAAACAAATTTCCTTTGTATGCCGCGAGGAGGTTTGTTATGGTCATTACAACTACAAATACGCAGGTTCCGCCGAATCCGGAAACTTATCATGCTATGGCCTATTACCGGCTCTCAAAGGATGCCGGAGCCGGTCATGAAAGCGACAGCATTTCGAATCAGCGAAAGCTGATTCACGCCTATGTGGAAAAGCACCCCGGCATCACTTTGGCGGAGGAATCTTATGATGATGGTTATACCGGAACGAATTATGATCGCCCCGGCTTTCGCTCTGTATTGGAGGCTGTCCGGGCAGGGCGTGTGAATTGCGTCATCGTAAAAGATTTATCGCGCCTGGGACGAGAATACATTGAAACGGGAAAGTATTTGGAAATGATTTTCCCGTCCTTTGGCGTCCGCTTTATCGCCATCAACGATGATGTTGACAGTGAAAAGGCATCTGCCGGGGATGATTTGATTATCCCGATTAAAAATATTATGAATGAGTCCTATTGCCGCGAGCTGTCGAGGAAACTGAGAAACCAGTTTCGGATTCAGCGCGGGAATGGGGAGTTTTTGGGCGCTTTCGCAAGCTATGGCTATTGCAAATCCACCGAAGACAAGCACAAGCTTGTTGTCGATGCGTATGCAGCCGAGATTGTGAGGGCCATTTTTTCTTTGAAAGTCAAGGGGTACGGTCAGAATGCGATTGCAGACTACTTAAACGAAAGACAGATATTATCCCCGGCTGAGTACAAAAAGAGCATGGGCTTGCGCTATCGGACGGGGTTCCAATCGGCGCCGCAGTCGAAGTGGAGCGTTGTGACGCTGAATCGGATATTGACAAATCCAATTTACATCGGGACTCTGGTTCAGGGGAAACGCGGAACCCCAAATTATAAGATCAGGAAGATGCGGGAGCGAAAGGAAGAGGACTGGGTGATTGTTCCGAACAACCATCCCCCTATCGTAGATCCTCTGATATTTGAAACCGTTCAAAAGATGCTGGAGCGTGACACGCGGAAATCGCCCAGTCAGGATGTGGTGCTGCCATTGGCCGGTGTGCTTTTTTGCGCGGACTGCAAACGAGCCATGCTGCGCAGAAGCGTTACGCGGGGAAAGCGCAAGTTTTATTACTATGTCTGCGGAGGTCATAAGAACGGGAACGGATGCAGCAGCCATAGCTTTGAGCAAAGCAAACTGGAAACAGCGGTGCTCCATGCAGTGACAAATCAAATCCGAATGCTCGTAGAAATAAAACAGCTTCTTGGAAGTCTTGGCTTGGAGAATCTCAGGGAAGTCCGGACGAAGCGGCTGGACATTCAGATTGCGCAAAAGCACCGGGATATCGATCGTTATCAGGATTTTCGCATGAAACTGTATGAAGCCCTGAATGAGGATCTGATTGACCGTGACGAGTACAACAAAATGCGCGGGAAATATACCGGCCTGATTGAGGCGGCGGAGGATGCTGTGCGGAAACTGAATGAGCGGCGTACAGAAATCCTTTCGGGCAGCCTAGACAAAAGCTGGATAGAACAGTATGTCGGGCTTCAGGGCGTTACAGAGCTGACCCGTGAGACGGTTGTCACATTGATTGACAGAATCTATGTTTATGAGGATAAGCGCATTCGGATTGACTTTCATTACCGGGATGAAATCGCGTATTATCAGCAACTGTTACAGGAAAAGGAGGTGGTCTGATATGGCGCGGAAAAGCAGAGCGACAATACAGGAAGTACCGGAAAGGGAGGAAGAATCGCCCATTCCTGCCGGCATCTATAATCGCCTGTCCGTAGAGGATGGCGACGACGTGGAACAGAATTCCATTGGGAATCAGAAAAAGCTGGCACTGCACTATATCGGGGAACACCCGAATATTCATCTTGTGGATACCTATTCGGATCATGGCTACACAGGAATGAATGATAACCGTCCTGAATTTCAGCGAATGCTCCGCGATCTTCAGAGCGGGCGCATTCGCTGTATCCTTGTGAAGGATATTTCCAGACTGGGACGGCATTTTGTAAGAACCTCAGAGCTTGTCCAGCGGATACTCCCGGAAATGGGTGTGCGTCTGATTTGTATCAGCGATGGATATGACAGCGCGGATGCGCTTGCCAACGCGTCTGCCTTGACAATGCCCTTGAAAATGGTCATGAATGATTACTATGTCAAGGACATTTCCCAAAAAATCCGATCCAGTATTTCGGCAAAAATGGACAGTGGCCAATATCTTCCCGCGGCAGGCAGTGTGCCATACGGTTATCTGAGAAATCCGGAAGCCATGACCTTCGATATCGATCCGGAAACAGCACCCGCTGTAAGGCAGATCTATGAGATGCGCGCCGCCGGCATGAGCTTTAATCATATCGCGCTGGAACTGAATACGGCAGAAATTCCCTGCCCGGGAAGGCTGCGCTACCTGCGCGGAGTTACAAAAGCGCCGAAATATGAGAATGCGCTGTGGATCAGAGGAACCATCCGTAAAATTACCGGAGATCCGGTGTACATTGGAAACCGCGTTCACGGGAAAGTAAAAACAGATAAGGTCGGGCAAAGCAAAAAGAGGCAGGCGCAGCAGGACTGGACGGTAATAGAGAACGCACATCCGGCCATTGTTTCAGAGACTTTGTTTCATCAGGTACAGCAGATCAACCAGGAGGAACTGGCAAAGCGAGCGCATTTTGAGAAGCGCGCAGGGTTTGAGGCAGATTATCGGGATCTGTTTCGAGGAAAAGTATTCTGCGCGGAGTGCGGAAGTCCCATGGGGGCTGCCAAGGGCTGCGCCAGACCAAACGCCGGGACAGCCAGCAGAATCTTCTTCGACTGCAACAACTACCGCTACTCGGCGCGTACGCGATGCAGCAGTCATTATGTCCGGCAGGAACTTCTGATGGAGAAAATCACAGGCCTGCTGAATCAGCAGCTGAAGCTGGCTGTTGACGCGGAGCAGCTTGCCGATGATATCCGAAAGCGGCCCGAGGCGGTTGCCTATCAGAGCAAGGCAGAATCCGAATATGCCAGTGTATCCGCAAAGCGCAGAAATATGGAAGCAAGGCTGGAGCGGCTATTGGAGGATTTCGCGAACCGGCTGATTGACCGCAGCGAGTACGGCTATATGAAAGAGCGGTACAGCCGGCAATTGGAAGCGCTTTTGAAGGAAGAAAAAGAGGCGCGGGAAGCCATGCAGGCCATGGATTGCGCGGCTCAGAGCGCTAAGCAGTGGATTTCCGCGATCAGGCAGTATGAGAAACTTCCCGGGATAACCAGAGAGCTGTTAGATTTTCTGGTTGACAGAATTGAGGTTTGCAGCGATAGGGGGATAAAAATCACACTGAATTATGCGGACCCTTTCCAGCGGCTTCCCGCATTTCTGAACCGAATCGAGGTGATACAGGATGCCGTATGAAGCACTGGATATTGCCTATATGAGATTGTCCAAGGAGGACGGCGACGTAGAGACAGGTTCTGCAGAGGAAAGCTGCAGCATTGGTTCGCAAAGGGCCTGTATCCGGCGGTTCCTGGGGGAGCGGGGATTTGATGCAGATGCCTTTGAAGAAATTATAGATGACGGTTATTCCGGAACGAACATGAACCGGCCCGGCATGAACCGCTTGCTCCGCATGGCGGAAGCGGGAAGGGTTCGGACAATCGTGGTGAGAGATTTATCCCGATTTGCCCGGAATTATCTGGAGGCGGGCCATTATCTGGAGTTCGTCTTTCCGGTTTCCGGGGTGCGGTTTATATCGATCAATGACCAGTTTGACAGTCAGCTTTTGGGGGAATCTACAGGCGGTCTGGAATTGGCAATTAAAAATCTGATCAATCAGATGTACAGCCAGGACATTTCCCGAAAGATCAAGAGCGCAGTGGATTTGAAAAAGCTAGGCGGCGAATATGTCTATGGAACGGCACCCTATGGTTATCGGAAAGGGGAAAAGAAAAACACAATTGCAGTGGATGAACCTGCCGCCTTTGTAGTCAAACGGATTTTTCAGTGGGCTGCTGATGGCGTTACAATAACACAGATCGCCAGACGTCTCAATGAAACCGGCACGGTTACACCGTCCGTCTATTTGGCCCCGGTACGGGGCCAATACAGGACACGGCCGACCTGGAGCTTTGAGTCGGTTCGCAACATCTTGGCAAACCGCATCTATACAGGCGATACAGTACCGTTCAAATCTCATGTGGTGCGGGTAGGGAGCGACAGGGTGAAAATGCTTCCGGAAGAACAGCAGCAGGTAATTCCCAATACCCATGAAGGAATTATCAGCAGAGAATTGTTTTATCAAGCCCGCACGGTAATCAAGTCGAATAAAAAGTCGAAGCCGTCCGCTCCCCCAAACCCATTTACATCCCTGCTGGTCTGTGAATGCTGCGGAAATCGGTTGGTAAAAGGAAAGCCGCAGAATAAAAACTGGCTGTGTGTCACCCGTCGCTATGCTCCGGAGAGCAGATGCAAAGATGTACGCATCAGCGAGGAGAAGCTGACGCAGATTGTACTGCGGGCCATTGCAACGCAGTGCCGTCTGCTGGATGAGAAAATCCAGCGGGTGAAAGAAGAACGCCGCACAGACATCTCCAGTGAACAGATTTTGCGGGACGAGTGCCGGATGCTGCGCAGGCAAATGGAAGGATTGCAGGCCGGCAAGATGCAATTCTATGAGGACTATGTAAGCGGGCTTCTCAGAAAAGAGGACTTCCTTATGAAAAAGCAGGAAGTCTCTGAAAAAGAGGAAAGCCTGAAAATCCGGCTGCAGCTGGCCGAAACGAAACTGGACGCGCTTTCTGAAAGGATAAGCCGCAGCAACATGCTGGTATCCAACGGGCAGAAGCGCATCCAGTATCAGGAACGGAAAGAATTGACACCGCAGCTGACAAAGGAACTGATCAAGCGGATTGTGGTAAGAGCGGATGGCTCGATCCGCGTGGAGTGGAATTTCTATGATGAACTGGCAGACCTGATTGATTTTGGACAGGCTCTGCCGAAAATACTCGCTGTTTGAAAAAATCTCAAAAAAAGTGTTGTCCCTATATTGACACACTCCTGTCGGGAAGTCCCATTCTTCAGGATGGGAAGCTGATCGGCGCAGTGACCCATGTACTGGTCAGCGACCCATCCGCCGGCTACGGAATTTTTATCCGAAACATGCTGGACGCGGCGGGATAAGGGTTGGGGAAAGCGCGGACTTCGGTTCACGCTTTTTCTTGACACAAATTCTTCCTTTTGATATAATGCGTTCAAAAAAGGAGGATTATCATGGACACAATTCAGGCAATCCTTAGCCGTGTCAGCGTGCGGCAGTATTCCGATCAGGAAATTTCTGACGAAGCTCTCCAAACAATTTTGCAGGCCGGTATGAGCGGTCCCAGCTGCGTCAATGCCCGGGACTGGTCGTTTATCGTGGTGCGCAATCGGGAAACACTGAACAAAATGGCTGACGCCAACGGCCGGCCGGCAGAACCCCTCCGCAGGGCAAAGCTGGGGATTCTGATTTGCGGGGATCTGGAGCGCGCATTCAGGGGCGCGCCGGATTACTGGGTGGTGGACGGCTCCATTGCCGCACAGAACATGATTCTTGCCGCCCACGCCCTGGGGATTGGAAGTGTATGGCTGGGCACCTGGCCCCAGATGAACCGGGTTCAGGCCCAGGCGGAGCTGTTTGGTCTGCCCGAAACCCAGATTCCCCATTCGCTGATTGCTTTCGGCTATCCCGCAGCGCCCTCCGCGAAGGAAAAGCTGCTTTTCGAGGAAAACCGGGTCCATTACGAAGCCTGGTAACGATCCAAAAACCGTCCGGCACGGGACGATTGCGGCACTGCCCGCGTGTGGGCCTTGGGCTAAGCTTAGAGGCGGATGGACTGGCAATGACAGGCAATCCCCCCATTCCTGACAGGTTCAGCGCCTCCGGCTATTCGCCGGAGGCGCTGAACCTGTCAGGATCATCTGCTTCCTTTGTCGTAGGGAACGCCCTCCGCTTTGGGCGCGCGGGATTTCTTCGACGTGAAGGCCAGAACCGCCAGCGTGACCAGATACGGCAGCATCCGGTAAAGATGGGAGCTGATGCCCAATTCCGCCAGCATGTAAACGCCGTCACCGTTGATATCGATGCTGCTGTAGGCTGCGGCAATGCACTTGAACAGGCCGAACAGCAGCGACGCCAAGGCGATATTTACCGGCTTCCAGTTGCCGAAAATCATAACAGCCAGCGCCAGAAAGCCGAAGCCGGCTACATCGCCGTTGGCCGTACAGTTGGCGGTGGTCAGCGCATAGACGAAACCGCCCATTCCGGCCAGCGCACCGGAAATGGTGGTACCGGCATAGCGCATCCTGTAGACATTGATGCCCAGGGAGTCCGCCGCCTGGGGATTTTCACCGCAGGCGCGCAGCCGCAGACCGAAGCGGGTTGTGTACAGAATTACAGACAGCACAATAAACACGAGGATGCACAGATAGGTGGCCAGATACACCTTGTTCAGGAAAGTCTCCCCCAGGAAACCCATATCTCCCTCGATCCCCAGGGTGGATTTTTTAATCATGAACCAGGAAGCCGCGTCGCCAGTGCTCATCATCAGCGTGTTCTGGTTGGCTAAAATTCGGATCAGGAACAGAACCAGCGCGGGTGCCATCAGGTTCAGCGCCGTGCCGCCAATGGTCTGGTCCGCCTTCAGGTTGACCGACGCGAACGACAGCAGCAGAGAGAAAACCGCTCCCATCAGGGCCGATGCCAGGATTGCCAGCAGCTCCAGTCCTTGAAGCACCAGCCAGTTGCCCGTCCGGGCCGCGTTGACAAACACATCAAACGACTGCATACTGCGGACAAACAGGACGCCCACAAACGCGCCGAAGATCATAATACCTTCCAGGGCCAGGTTGATAATACCGCTCCGTTCGGCAAACACGCCGGCAAGCGCCACAAGCATCAGAGGAACTGCATACAATAATGTCTGCTGAATCACAAACGTCATGCTTCCTCGCCTCCTTTCTGCTGGATGTCAGCGTCGGTGCTGGCCGTCACGATAGGTTCGGCGTTGGCATTTGCCTCACCGGATTTGTGCTTGCGGGTAAGCAGCATCCGGATAACCAGCGAGAAGGCGCTGAGGTAGACGATGACCGAAATAATCACGTCGGTAATGTACTCATTGTAAGCGGTATAGCCGGTGAGCTGCTGTCCCACGATGTCCAGCATCGCCATGAAAATCGCGGAGAATATCACGCCAATGGGGTTGTTCACTGCCAGCAGCGCGACGGGAATGCCATTAAAACCGGCCGACGGCAGGGATTGATAGGTGGACCAGTAAAACTCCGTATTACCGGAGAGGTAGTACAGGGCCGCGCCGCCGCTGGCCAGCGCCCCGGCAATGGCCATGGACAGCACAATGTTGCGCCTGTCGTTGATTCCGGCATACCGGGCCGCGTGCCGGTTGGAACCGCAGACCTTCAATTGGTAGCCCAGCGTCGTCTTATTCATCAGCACATACATGGCGACGGCAATCAGAATCGCCACCAGTATGCCGGCGTTGACCTGGGAATTGGGGAAAATCTTATCCAGGCCCAGCTTGACGGTGGCTACACCGTTGAAGGATGTCTTATAGATATATCCGGACTTGGTGTTTTCCACCACATTCTTGAAATTGCTGACGTCGAACGCCCAAGTGACCAAATTGGCAGCCAGCCAGTTGGTCATAATGCAGGCCAGAACCTCATTGATGTTCAGATACGCTTTCAGCAGGCCGGGAATCGCGCCCCAGACCGCGCCCGCCAGACAGCCGCCCAGCAGAGCCAGAATCCAGATAATCCACGTGGGCACCGACTCGCTGGGAATGCTCAGCGCAATCATCAGGGACGCCATCGTCCCCATCAGGTACTGTCCGGGTGCGCCGATGTTGAACAGGCCCGCTTTATTGGCTACCGCTACAGACAGGCCGGTCATAACCAGAGGCGTGGCGCGGAAAAGCATATTGCCCAGAGACTGGGCGTTGTAGCCCCAGGTCAGATTCCCTGCGGAATCCCGCCCGGTGGACAGAATGCCGGCGAAAATCAGCCGCACGCCGTCCCAAATGCCCTTCCCGGTGATGGTGTCCTTTGCCAGGCCCACAATCACCACCACAATGGCGCCCACAACCAGGCCCACCAGAATCGAGATCAGGGATGCCAATACTTTTTTGGTACTCTCTTTTTCATACATGGTCAGAAGGGTCTGTTTCATGCCTGTGCTCCTCCTCTCCCGCTGCGCTTGGCGCCGGCCATGTAAAGGCCCAGCTCCTGTGCCGTGGTGGTCTTGGGGTCCAATTCGCCGACGATCTCACCTTCATACATCACGAGAATACGGTCGGAAACGTTCAACACCTCATCCAGCTCCAGGGAAACCAGCAGAACCGCCTTGCCGGCATCCCGCTGCGCCACCAGCTGGGCGTGGATGTATTCGATGGCGCCTACGTCCAGGCCGCGGGTGGGCTGAACCGCGATCAGCAGGGGATTTTCCCGGTCGATCTCACGGCCGACAATGGCCTTCTGCTGGTTGCCGCCGGACATACTGCGGGCAATGGTGACGGGGCCCTGGCCGCTGCGGACATCATACTGGTCAATGATCTTATTGGCGTATGCCCGAACCGCGTCCTTTTTGATAAAGCCCATCTTCTGGAACCGCGGCTCCTGGAAGGATTGCAGCACGATGTTGTTTTCCAGCGTATCATCCAGCACCAGACCGTGCTTATGGCGATCCTCCGGAATATGGCTGATCCCCGCCTGATTGCGCTTATGGATGCTGGCCTTGGAAATGTCCTGGCCGCGCAGCGTAATGGTGCCTGCGGATGCCTTCTCCAGACCGGTCAGACCGTAAACCAGCTCGGTCTGGCCGTTTCCGTCGATGCCCGCAATGCAGACAATTTCCCCGGCGCGGACCTGGAATGTGACATCATGGACGGCATTCTTTTTGCTGGTTCTGGAGGGAATAGTAAGCCCCTGAACGTCCAGAATCACATCGCCGGGCTTGGCCTCATCCTTCTTCACCTGCAGCTGAACCGGACGTCCCACCATCATGTTGCTCAGCTCCTGCTGGTTGGTGTCCTTGATATCCACGGTACCCACATATTTGCCCTTGCGCAGAACGGTGCAGCGATCCGCCACTGCCATAATCTCGTTAAGCTTGTGGGTAATAAAGAGGATGGACTTTCCCTCCCGGACAAACCCGCGCATAATTTCCATCAGCTCGTCGATCTCCTGGGGCGTCAGGACGGCGGTAGGCTCGTCAAAAATCAGGATTTCATTGTCCCGGTACAGCATCTTCAGAATTTCCGTGCGCTGCTGCATACCGACGGTGATGTCCTCGACCTTGGCGTCCAGATCCACACGGAGCTGATATTTTTCCGACAGCGCCTGCACCTTCTCCCGGGCCACCTTCTTCTGAAGGAAACCGCACTTGGTATCCTCAGCGCCCAGGATAATATTATCCAGGACGGTAAACACATCCACCAGCTTGAAGTGCTGGTGCACCATGCCGATGTTCAGCGCGGTGGCGTCATTGGGGTTGTTGATCTTAACAATCTCTCCGTTCTTCTTGATAACGCCCTGCTCCGGTTGATAAAGGCCGAAAAGAACCGACATCAGAGTAGATTTACCGGCACCGTTTTCCCCCAGCAGCGCATGAATTTCGCCGCGCCTCAGCTGAAGGGTGATATTGTCATTTGCCACGATGCCGGGGAATTCTTTTCTGATATTGAGCATTTCAATAACGTAATCCGATTGCATTATGATTGCCCTCCTTCCCGTATTTGTACATAAAGTATTATAATATGTCGCTGGGGAAAAAGCAAGAAAAGAATCGCCGTTCCCGGTAATTTGGAAACATCAGCAGAAAAGAGGAAGGCTTTCGCCTTCCTCTTAAAGCTTTATTGAATTACTCGATGTAGTTCACGGTAACGTTGGCGGTGTTCGCGGGAGTCTTGACCAGCTCATTGGAAATCTCAACATTGCCGGCGGCAACGTCTTCAAACAGAGCTTCATACTCCTCAACCGTCCAATTGGACAAAGACCAGGTATCGGTGGGCAGGCCGACCGCATTGTCGGCAGCACCCAGGGAGATCGCTTCGCCGCCGACATCGTCCCATTCGCCGTCATAGTGCTTGGCAATAGCCCACTGAGTGGCGTCTGCCAGGCCCTTCATAGCGGAGGTGATGACTGCGGTGGACTCGTAGGACTGGTCAACGTCAACGCCGATAACCTTGCCGTCCTCAGCGGAGGCGGCAGCAGCGACAGACTGGAACATGGAGCCGCCGCAGGCGAAGATGACCTCCGTGCCGTTGGTGTACCAGCCGGTTGCCATAGCCTGCAGTTCGGGAGAAGCGGAGAAGGAGGAGCCGTAAGCCCAGGAATAGTTGACTTCAACCTGCACCCCCAAAGTGGCAGCCGCAGCATCAGCGCCCTGGACATAGCCGTAGCCATAGCGCTGGCAGGCGGAGTTGCTTCCGCCGCCGCCGCCGCAGAAGCCCAGCTTGGTGTAGCCTTCCATAACTGCGGCATAGCCAGCCAGATAGCCGGCCTGCTCTTCCTGGAACGCGACAGCAGCAATATTGGTCAGGAGATTCCCTTCGCTATCCGTCAGAGGATAGCCATCGATGAAAACGAAGTTAACATCCGGATAGGTGGTAGCAGCTTCTCTCAGAGCAACCTCCTGCAGGTAACCGGCAGCGACCACGACTTCCGCGCCGTTATCGCAGGCCAGCTTGAACGCGTCAACACGGTCATCATCGGTAGCTTCGCTGCCATTCGCGGGCTGATAGTACTTATAGGACTTGCCGTTGGCGTTGGCATACAGCTTAACGCCGTCATAGGTGCCCTGATTGAAGGACTTGTCCTTCAGCTGGCCGACATCCGTGACGAAAGCAACCTGATACTTGCCATCGTCAGAAGTCATTTCATCGGCGATGTCGTCGGCACTGGTGACTTCGGATGTACCGGAGCCGGAACTGGAACTGGAACTGCAGGCAACCAAAGACAGCGCCAGAGCCAAAACCAGCAACAGAGCCAGAATCTTCTTCATGTTTCATTCCTCCAAATAATGATCTGAATTTGGTATTTACCGATACCTTATCCATTGTCGCATATTTTGAACGAAAAATCAACACATTTTACAAATTTTCTTTTCGGACATATGCGGAACATCAGACCCGCAGATAAAAAGCGCGCAGGGTGAAAAATCCTGCGCGCTTGCCGCTTCTAGGGAATGTCGTAGGTAGCGGACAGATCCTTGTAGTAC
>CAZUAN010000041.1:0-14001 GCA_964618385.1 uncultured Oscillospiraceae bacterium
TCATTTTTGGTATTTTCGGAATAGAAAATACCAAAAATTCGTCTTATAGGATCTTTATATAAAAATGTTCAATTTTTCAAATTAAACATTTTTATTAAATATCAGTATTAAGCCGTACAAAAAAGAGCACCGGCAAAACTTCCAGACTTCCGTTTTGCCAGTGCGCCATATATGTTGTTACAGAACGTGAATGCTTTCCTTTTCAAAGGCAACGTAAGCCACATCGCCCACCTGATAAATCTTCTTGTTTTTGGGGTTGAAGTCCGTTATCTTGACCAGAGAATTGCCCACCATTACGTGATAGTTCTGATACGAACCCATGAAACAGGACACAATCACCCGGCACGGCAGGACGCCGCTGTCCGCCAAAACCGCAGACTCCGGCCGCAGAACCAGCGTGCAGTCTCTGCCCTCCGTCAGATCCGCGACGCCTGCCACAGGAACCGGTATGCTTTCCACCATCACAGTACCGCTGTCACCGGCCTTGGATGTCAGCTTCCCCCGGAGGAAATTGGCCTCGCCGATGAAATCCGCGACAAATTCGCTGTTGGGATGATAGTATATTTCCTGGGGTGTGCCAATCTGGGCCACGACGCCCTTGTCCATGATAATGATCCGGTCGGATAGTGCCATGGCCTCGGACTGGTCGTGCGTGACATAGATGGCGGTAATCCCTGCCTCCTGCTGAATGCGGCGGATTTCTGTCCGCATGGAGACTCTCAGCTTGGCGTCCAAATTGGACAGCGGCTCGTCAAACAGCAATACCCCCGGCTCCAAAACCAGCGCTCTGGCCAGCGCCACGCGCTGCTGCTGACCGCCGGAAAGCTGATTGGTCATGCGTTCCTCCATGCCCTCCAGACCCACCAGCTTTAGGATACTGGTCACTTTATCCCGGATCGTTGCCTTATCCAGTCTGCGCAGTTTCAGGCCATAGGCAACATTGTCAAAAATATTATAGTGCGGCAGCAGCGCATAGCTCTGGAATACCATGGCAGTGTCCCGCTTATTAGGCGTCAGCGCGTTAATCGGCTCATTGCCCAGGTAAATTTCTCCCTCGTCCGGGCTTTCGAAGCCGGCGATCATGCGCAGTGTTGTGGTTTTGCCGCAGCCGGAGGGGCCAAGCAGGGTTACAAAGGAGCCGGGCTCAATCTCCAGAGTGGTGTCCTTAACCGCATAGAAATCCTTACCGGTTTTGGGATCCTGATAAATTTTCGAAATATGCTCCAGACGAACGCCCTTTTTTTCTTTTGCCATGTTATTCGACCTCCTTTAGTTTCCGGCTGGTTCCGAAGAATTTGATAAACAGATTCATCAGCAGCACCGAGCCGTAGGTTATCACGATCAGAATCGTCGCGAAAGCACAGGCAATGCCATAGGAACCCTTTTCCGCGAATTCGTTAATTTGGACGGTAATCAGCAGGAACTGCGGCGTCACCAGAAGAATAATGGCGGAGATTGCGGTGATGCTTCGGACGAACGCTGTCACCAGACCGCTCAGGAAGGAGTCCTTAATCAGCGGCAGCGTCACCGTCATAAATACTTTGAAGCTGTCTGCGCCCATATCATAGGCCGATTCCTCAATGCTCTTGTCAATCTGTCTCAAGGCGGAAATGCCGCTTCTTGTGCCGGTGGGCAGCGAACGCACAATGAACACAATAATCAGAATTGCCGCGCTGCCGTATATACCCGACAGGAAGCCGGTGCCAAACACACCGTTGACAAAGCCGCGAATGTAGCCGATGCCCAGAACCGTACCGGGAACCGCCATGGCCAGCATGGAAACGAATTCAATAAAGCCCTTTGCCCGGAAGTCCCGCTTGACCACCAGGTAGGAGATAATCATACTCAGCAGCGCCGTAATGGGGGCCGCGGCCAGCGAAAGCAGGAACGAATCCTTAAACGCCTTAAAGCCCTTATACTTCTCGAACACCCGGACAAACCACTTCGTGGTCAGCGTAAAATCATAGCCCCAGGTATTGAACAGGGCACCAAAGGGAACGCAGAGATACATGATAATAACAAACAGGGCAATCAGGGAGCAAAGAATCGTCAGCGGAATCGTCACACTGCGATCCTCAATCAGCATTCTGCCCCGGGATGCCTTGCCGGTCAGGGTTGCAGCTGTTTTCTTTTCCAGCACATATTTCTGCACCAGATACATAACCAGGGTGATCGACAGCAGAACCACTGCCATGGCCGCCGCGCCCTGCTTGTCATAGGCGCCTGTGATCTGCAGATAGATCGTGGTGGCCAGAGTATCATAGGACCCGCCGATAATCATAGGGTTGGCAAAATCCGCGATGGACTCGATGAATGTAACCAGGAACGCGTTTCCCAGGCCGGGAAGGACCAGCGGCAGCGTTACGCTGGTGAAAACCTTGCTGCGGGAAGCTCCCATATCCCGGGCTGCCTCCTCCAGGGAGGGATCGATGTTTTTCAGCAGCCCCTTCATCATCATGTAGCACACAGGGAAGAATGTCAGCGTCTGGACAATGACAATACCCCAGAAGCCATAGACGCTGTTGTCATAAATTTTCAACAGATACCGGGTGATAATTCCCGCTTTGCCGAAAAGCATAATCATTGACAGGGAAAGCACAAACGGAGGCGAAACAACAGGCAGCATGGAAACCACCTGGAACAGGCCTCTCATGAATCTGGTGCGCAGCTGCACATACACTTCTACATAGGCAAACAGCAAACCGATAATGGTGGATGCGAGCCCAACGGTCAGGCCGATTTTCAGGGTATTGGAAATGGCGGTACGGAAGGTTTTCATCTGAAAAATCCGCTTGAAAACAGACAGCGTCAGCCCGGTTTCCGATCCATAAATGCTGTCTACCAGCAGAATTGCCAGGGGATACAAAATAAACAGGGTCAGGAAAGCGATCAGTGCCACGATGGTTGTGACCATGATCGGGTCAGCCAGCAGTTTTTTCCGGTCCAGCGCCGTGCCTTGACGGGTAGCCATCCATGGATTCCTCCTTTCTGTGGAAGCAGATAGAAAAGGGGGATGGAGGTGTGCCTCCATCCCCCGCAGATGTTTCGTTTATACGGCTGAGCTTACTCCGTCTGGAAGCGATCATCGCCGCCGCCCAGAGCAACCATAACCTCCTCAACATAGGTGGTAATATTGTTTGTGGCGTCCTCGAAGTCATAGTCCATGACATTCTCCGGATCCAGGCCGAACTCAGCAGCCACAGCAGGCTGAGTTGCGTTGTCGATCACCAGGAACTGGTAGGAGCCATTGTCCTGGGCCAGGTTCACGCACTCAGGACTCAGCGCGTACTCAATCCACAGCTTAGCGGCATTGGGATGCTCGCAGCCCTTGAAGATGGCAGTGGCGCCGATCTCATAGGAGGTGCCGGAGGAAGGAATGACCAGTTCGATGTTGCCATAGCCGTTGTCTACAATCTGGGTAATGCCGTCATGCAGGAATCCGATGCCGATGACGCACTCGCCGGTACCCACATTCTTGGAGGGGCCGGAGCCGGACTTGGTGTAAACCTCGATGTTCTTGTCCAGATCCACCAGATACTGAATACCCTCATCATGGCCATATTTCTGGATCATGGTGTTGATAACCAGCTTTGCGGTGCCGGCCGTGTTGTAGTTGGACAGCCAGATCAGGCCCTCATACTGGGGATCCAGCAGATCCGACCAATCCTGCGGGACGGGCAGACCCAGGCGATCCAACTCGTCAATGTTGACCATAAAGCCAAGGATGCCCTTATAGATGCCATACCAGTAGCCGTCGGCATTCCGGTAAGCGTCGCTCAACAGATGGGAAGCATTCTCAGCCTCGTAGGGTTCCAGCAGGCCCTCAGCAGCGCAAACATTGTAAGGATCGGTGGTGCCGCCGAACCAGACATCAGCGGAGGGGTTGCCGTTCTCTTCCTCGACCTTGCTCTGAACCTCGCCGGTGGACAGGCGCTGATACTGCACCGTGATGCCATACAGCTCCTCAAAATGCTCACAGGCAGCTGCCAGGTATTCCTCCTCGCAGGAGCCGTAAACAACCAGCGTGCCCTCATCCTGAGCGGCGGCAATCAGCTCGTCCATATAGGACACCTCGGCAACAGTCTCCTCGTCAGCGGCCTCGGTATTGGATGAATCATCGGCAGCAGAAGCGGGGGCGGTAGTCTCCGGAGAAGAATCCTCGGAGCTGCTGCAGCCGGCCATCAGGCCCATGACCATCAGCACGGATAATAGGATTGCAAGTAGCTTTTTCATTTTTTTACCTCCATGTTTTTTATTTTTTCCAGCATTTATTATATATTCCTGACAACTATCTGTCAACAGATAATTTATACTTTGTCGATTCTGCACAAAATATCAGTCGTATTTTTGGGCATTCCAGATATTTCCAGTCGGAGGCCCTCCCGTGCGCGGGATGCCTCTCCCGCAGCCCCAAAAAAGGCGAAGCAAGCGGATTCGGGCCATCTGAAGCCCCCACGTCGGAACCAGTTCCGGCCGGAAGCGCAAATCCCGGGTTCTGGGGTATTTGGGGGATATTTGCGAAGCCGGAATAAGCGGCCCGACTCTTTCCGATGAAACGGGTTTTTACTTTCTTGATTTCAGCTGCTTTCTTGCCTGGTTGATTTCCTTCTGGAAGTGATCCAGAGCAGCATCCAATGCGGCTGCTTCGTATTCCTCCAGAGCCATCATAGCCATAATATCATGAGCAGCCAGAATCACGCTCTTCTCAGCCTCCGGGCCGAAGCCCAGAACCTCTGCCGTTCCGTCGCCCTCGTCGTTGAGAAGAACAAGATCCGGCAGTCCGTTCCCATCCGAATCATGGAAGTACAGATCAAACTCCCCGTCTCCGGTCAGGTCGACAGCCAGCGTGTCAATATCGCCATCACCGGTGGAATCCATCAGGGCAATATCCGGCTCGCCGTCTCCATCCGCATCAATCAGAATTTCATCTTTTGCGCTCCGCACAAGGGCTTTCCGAAAATCCTTGTCTTTTTTCATTTTGAGCTTAACTTTACGCAGTGTTCCCATAAAAATAACCTCCTCCATTGAAATTTTTTGTTACCATCTGCCGCCATGTCCGCCCGGACCGCCCATTGGTCCGCCCGGGCCGCCCATTGGTCCTCTCGGACCGCCCATTGGGCCTCTGTACATGGGACGTCTCCGATGGGAGAGCCTGCGTGCAAGCGAGTTTAGTGCAGACGCTCCAAGCACAACTCCGCCAATCGTGGCAGCCGTCTTTACGGTGTTTGAGGCTGTCCCGCCAGTTGATCCCGTTGATCCGTTGATTGTCCCGTTGACCAGGCTTGCGCCGCACTGCGGGCAATAATTGGAGCTATCCAGTATCTCGGCACCGCAATATTGACAATAGTTCGCCATTTCGTTTCCTCCTGTTCATCCGTAAAATTTCAAAAGCATCCTATAAAACTTATGAGAATCCATGCTTTACAAGCTGTTTGCTATCATTATGGCACTTAATATCGAAAAGTCAAGAAAGGTTCCAAAGAATTCACGAAAGTTTCATTTTCACAGCGCGGATTTTCACGCCTGTGCAGTCCGCACTGTCTCCGGGAGACAGTGTGGCGTTTATTCCCATTCGGGCGTCCGCTACGGCCGCAGGGACCGCCTGCCCCGCACCCGGCGGGGAGAAGAACCGGACGTTCATGAAAACGGCTGAAAGCCTGTTTACCGCGCCAAAGGTGCGTTCAGAAACGGAACATCTTTATATGATATGGAAACAGTATGACCCGGTATAAACCGTGCTAATCTATCCACGAAAATCCCAGAACCACGATGCCCAGTACCACCAGTATGATACCGGTCACACGGTTTAGTGTTTTGGGCGTTGCCCTGTTCGCAATGACCGCCGCGATCCGCGCCCATAGAAATGTAAACACAATACACAGCACCAGAATGGAAATATCCGGGGCGCCGGCCATGGAGAAATGGGAAACCGCTCCCGTCAACGCTGTGAATGTCATAATAAATACGCTGGTTCCCACCGCGGTTTTTAATTCATATCCCAGAACGCTGGTCAGAATGAAAAGCATCATCATTCCTCCGCCGGCTCCAACGAAACCGCAGATAAATCCAATCAGCATTCCGCACAGCAGGGACTGCACGATTCGCTTCCTGGCGGAAACCCGCTCCATGGATTCTTTGGTGGTCATGACCGGCTTTACAAGGAATTTTATGCCGATGAGGAATGTCATAAACACAGAAAAGTTCCCCATGGCCACAGACGGAACCAGACTGGAAATGTAGCTTCCCACCACAGTGAACACCAGCACGCTTGCCATCATAACAAGGCCGTTTTTTACATCCAGATTTTTGTTCCTGCCATATGTATAGGCGGATACCGCACTGGCCAGGACATCGGAGGATAGCGCAATCCCGACGGCCATGTACGGATCTACATCAAGAAATGTCACCAGCATGGGCGTGATCACGGCCGCAGCGCTCATTCCGGCGAAGCCCGTTCCCAGGCCGGCACCCATTCCCGCGAAAAAAGTCACAATCATCCTTAAAAAAACGCTCATAGTATATACCCTCTTAGAAGATTTCCGGCAGATTGACAGGGATACATGCGGCGCCGCGCACCGATTGGGCCAGCTGCATGGGGCTGGAAACCGCCATCCGGATATTGAATACAGGTTCTTTCGGAAACCGTTGGGTTTCGGAAAACAGGAATCGCCTGACGGCGCTTCCCGTTTGCGGCAGATCGCCGCGGGGTGTTTTTTCAGTTGTCCGGCATAGGCCACACCTCTTGGTAACGCCCTGCCAGCTGGCGCAGCACCTTCGCTGCCTTCAGATAGTTCTTTTCACTCGTCTGTGTCCATCATTCCCGCCTTCCTTGCTTACACCCTTCCCCCCTCCGGCTGGTTTTTCAAGAATATCAGTAACGCAATACTTCCTTATAAAAGGTATCCAGAACGCCATTGTAGCCTTCTTTCCACGGCTTGTTTTTTCCGCAGTAATGGATGATCACGCTGTTTTTCCTGATCCAATCTATAGTCAAATTATCATTTTTAGGATTGGCGTTATAAAAGGCCAGAATCCTGTCACTGAGGTTATAACGCATCGTATCAGCCAGTTTTACCTTTTCTCCATACAATGCGGTGATAATATCCTGATCCGGGAGGATGAGCGTATGTTTTTTCTCATTTGCATAATCCCGGATGTCCTCCATACGCAGGTTTTTCCTAAGCATGGGTAAATTGAGCATCATGACGCCGCTGTTGATATAGGGGGCTTCCTTTTTCATCCCAAGCCGGTTTTGGTTTACTTTGGTCAAAAACTCGTGGGTATGCGTACAGGCAATATAGTAAGTGCCCTCAAAATCCATTTCATACAACGTGTCCAATGGATTGATGACTACAGTGTCTACATCCAGGTATAAAATCCGGTCTAAGTCACTTGGAAGCAGCAGCGGCGCGGCGAGCCGGTAATAGATTTGTTTGGGATAGCGCCTGGATATGGGAAATCCATCAAACAAATCGGGGGAAACAGAGAGAAAACTGCAATTGACCGTTTCCCCGGCAGCCTCACGGATAGATTCCATTGTTTCCTTGTCAATATCCGATTGAAGAATATAAGCGTTATAGTGGTGATCACCGCCATTTTTTACAACGGATTTGATGCAATTTACAAGTAATTTGGTGGCATTTCTATCAACAGAAAATAAGAGATTCAACATGTAACCTCCGGGGTTCTTCATTTCTTTCCCGCACGGATCGCGTGCATATTGTCAAGAGCTATTTGCAGAAGCCGGTCAAATTCGCTTTTTTCCTCATCATTCATGCCCGCCGTAAGCTCCTGCTGCGTTTCCTGCGCGGCAGCCATCAAAGCCTCCGCCAGTTCTTCCCCGCGCTTCGTAGCGGAAAGAATGGCCTTTCTCCCATCGCTTTCATCCGCTGATTTCATAATGATTCCCTTGCGTTCCAATCGGAACAAAATACCTGCCATTGTGGACTGCGATAGTTTCATTTTTTCCTTCAGCATAACGGCAGTGATTCCCGGACTCTCTAAAATCGCGCGCATGACGTCACTCTGGACGGATGTCAGCCCGATTTCCTTCTGCTTGATATTTCTGAAATAGGTAACGGCATTTCCAAGCTGCACCAGCTTGGAAGCTGTTTCAAATTGGGAAGCCTCTATCATTTTGATACCTCCAGACGCAACACAATTCGTAAGCGATACTTCGCTTGCGAATTATATTATATCACCGCTGAGAGCGGCTGTCAACAGGAATATCCCTCTCCGTTTCCGTTTTGGCCTCGGCTCAGCGGCGCGCGAACTGCGGATCACGCAGGAAAACCGAACCGGAATCTGACAGCATTTCCTCTGCCCGCCATGCTACAATTTCCCCCGGGAGGAGATACCAATGAAAACAATTTGGAAGGATATCCTGACCGCGCTTCTGATGGGAATGGTGGTACCGGGGAGCTTGCTGAATATCATGGTGACGGTCCTGGCAAAGAAGCCGGATAGCGCGTTGCCAGCGGAAACGACCATTCGGGAAACAGCGCCGGAAACCGTTCCGCTGTTCATGCGCCTGCGGACAGAAAGCGGCAGCGTGGAGGAAATGGATATGGATCGGTATCTTGTTGGCGTGGTCCTGGCGGAGATGCCTGTGTCCTTTGAATCGGAAGCCCTGAAAGCCCAGGCTGTGGCTGCCCGTACTTACACCCAAAAAGCTTATGAAACCGGCGGAAAGCACGGTGACGGCAGCGTGTGTACATCGCCGGACTGCTGCCAGGCCTATCTCGCGGAAACAGACTACCTGGCCCGGGGAGGATCCCGGGAGGGACTGGACAAGGTGCAATCCGCTGTGGCGGCCACCTCCGGCTATGTACTGACCTATGCGGGGGAATTGATCGAGGCAACATACTTTTCCTGTTCCGGTGGCAGCACAGAAGATGCCGCAGCCGTTTGGGGAACGGACTTTCCCTACCTTCAGGCTGTGGAAAGCCCCGGCGAAGAAAATGCCGCCCACGACACCGATACGGTTACCTTCACTCCCCAGGCATTTCAAAATGCTCTGGGTGTTTTCTTAAGCGGCTCCCCTGACAGCTGGTTTGGTGCCGTCACCTACACGGAAGGAGGAGGTGTCGCGGCCATGACGATCGGTGGCGAAATCTATGCCGGCACTCAGCTTCGGTCCTTGCTGAGCCTGTGTTCCACGGCCTTTACCGTGTCGGCAACGGATACGGAGATCGCCATCACCACCCACGGCTATGGCCACCGGGTGGGCATGAGCCAGTACGGTGCCGACGCCATGGCCGTGTCGGGAAGCACCTTTGAAGAAATTCTGGCTTATTATTATCAGGGAACGGAGCTTACCCGTCTGGGCTGACAGGACAAAGGCGGCAGCATATTCTGCTGCCGCCGTTGGCTGTCGATAACCCCTCTGGTGCGCTGCAAGGCGGTCTTGCTGCGTTAAGCCAATAAGCCAATTTCAGAATTTAGCGGTTTTATGGATTTCACGCTTGACAAAACAGAATGGTTGTACTATACTACAAATACTTAGCAATGCAAAGTACAAAGCAAAGGAGAAGGACTGATGGAAGACCGGTTTGCCCAGCAGCTGAAAAAGGGCGTGCTGGAAATGCTGGTGCTGAAGCTGGTCTGTACCCGGGCCACTTACGGCTATGAGCTGCTGTCCAGACTGAAGGAGGTGTCCGGAGGACGCTTCTCTCTGAAGGAGGGAACCCTCTATCCCATCCTTTACCGTCTGGAGGACGACGGCATGATTCTGGCAAAATGGTCCCAGGGACAGGGACGGACAGCACCGAAGAAAATTTATGAGGCCACCCAGGCAGGCCGGGAGGAAAATCTCCGCCGGCAGCTTGTCTGGCGGGAGTTTGAGGAAACCGTCAACATATTTTTGGAGGGAGAGAGAGACCAATGACGGATGCGGAAAAGAAAATGAAGAAATACACCCATGCCGTTGAGCGGCGGCTGAACCTGCCCCGGAAGGTAAAGGTAAGGGTCATGAGCGATTTTCTCAGCTCCATAACGGCACGCCGGGAAGCGGGCCGCACGGATGAGGAGATTTACGCGGAATTGGGAGATGCCCGAAAGGCGGCGGCGGACCTCAACGAGCAGATGAAGGAATTTGCCTACCGGAAAAGTCCCTGGCGGTTCCTGTTCCTCGGACTGGCGGTGGTTGCGGCCGCCCAGATTTTGTATGACGGTATCCTGGCGCTGGTTGGCAGGTACATGCTGTACCGGGCATCGGCGAACCTGTCTGCCGCAACGGTCGGTATCATCGGCGGCGCGGACGGCCCTACGGCGTTTTTTGTCACCACGCCTTTCTGGACGGCATCGGTGGTAACGGCAGCACTGCTGGTTGTTGGCATCGCGGGGTATCTTCTGCTGCGGCACTGCAAGGCGAAGTAAATCCGGCTTGCAGGAAGTATCCACATGTGCTATAATACAGCACACGTTTTGAACAATTCCCCTAAGGAGGCGCTTTTATGTATTTATTTATTGATGACCGCCGGGTTCAGGCGCAGCCGGAGCAGAGCCTGCTGGATTTGGTGAAGCAGCTTGATCTGGCGGGAAATACGCTGTCCGACCGCCCGCTGGCCGCCAAAATCGCGGGTGAGGTTTTTACGTTAAATTATATCCCCATACGCCGGAAGGACAATGGAACAGACAGCCCTTCCATGCGCCGGGCCATGGCCGCGTCCAATGGGAAAGTGCGCCTTCTACGCTATGGGGACCCGGCTGGGCAGGAGTGCTATATCCGCACCGCGCAGTTTGTTATTTTTCTCGCGATCCGTCAGCTTTGGCCAAAAGCGAGAGCCAAGATGAACTGCACGCTGGGTTCCAGCGTATATATCCGCGTCAGCGGTGCGGAGGATTTCTCCGCCGAGGCCTTGAAAGAGCGGGTCTCCAGGCTGGTCGGAGAAAATATCCCATTGATCCGCAGCCGGGTTTCCCGGCAAAGCGCGGTAGAACATTTTACAAAGGACGGGCAGCTTGACAAGGCCAGACTTCTGTCTTGGCGGAAGGCGGACTACTTTGATGAATATGCCTACGGAGATTTTGCCGACTATTACTATGGTGAAATGATGCCTTCCACCGGCTATCTGACTGTCTGGGATATTCTGCCCGCTGACGGCGGTTTGATCTTTGTCTACCCTGATGACCAAAATCCGGAAATCTGCGCCAGGGTTCCCGCCATGCCCAATTTCTTCTCCGTCTTTACGGAGGGGGAGCGCTGGTGCAGCCTGATGGAATGCGAAACAGTGGCAGACCTGAACGACCTGACCACGTCTGGCCGTATCCGGGAACTGATCCGGGTCAATGAGGCTCTCCATGAGAAATGCTATTCCCAGGTGGCGGACATGGTGTGCCAGCGAGGGGCAAAGACCGTCATGCTGGCAGGCCCCAGCTCCTCCGGAAAGACCACTTCTGCCAATCGTCTGGCAACCCAGCTTCGGGTTCACGGGAAGAAGCCTGTGCTGATGAGCCTGGATGACTATTATATTGACCGGGACAAAATTGCCCCCGGTCCGGATGGCGAACTGGATCTGGAGCATATCAATACCCTTGACTGCGACCTTTTCCGGCGGGATATGGCGCGGCTTTTGTCCGGGGATGAAGTGGAGCTTCCCAGTTTTAATTTTCTGACGGGCCGCCGGGAGTGGCAGGGCCGTCGGCTGCAGCTGCAGGCGGATTCCGTCATCATCGTGGAGGGCCTGCACGGTCTGAATCCCGCCATGCGTCCAGACGGTGTGGACAGAAACCTGATTTTCAAGCTGTATGTCAGCCCGCTGCTTCCTCTGAATCTGGATGACCACAACCGGATTCCCTCCAGCTATCTGCGGCTTCTGCGGCGCATTGTCCGGGACTATGAAACCCGCGGCGCTTCCGTTCAGCAGACAATCTCCATGTGGGCGTCTGTCCGGCGGGGAGAAAAGCGGTGGATTTTCCCTTATCAGGAGAACGCGGATGTGATCTTTAACAGTTCCACTCTCTACGAGCTGGCGGTTCTGAAAAAGCATATTTTCCCTCTGCTCAAGGCTGTACAGCCGGAGGACGAATGCTATGATGAAGTTTGCGGCATTGTCAAGGTGCTCAATTATGTTCAGGAGGCTGATGTGGATGACGAGATTCCTCCCACCAGCCTGGTGCGGGAATTTATCGGTGGAAATTCCTTCTACCGGTGAACTGCCCAGCAGCCCGGATTTGCGGGGAAAGACAGCAATCAAAGGAACTGCGGGGAGCGCTTGCTATGGATGAGCAAATCAGACTGCCGGCGCATATATCCGCTCTGCGGTTAACCGGACAAGCACTGTTTTTAACCGATTTCGACTTTTTTCTCAGAGATTGTTCACAAATCCGTTATAGACATTTTCCCCATTTGCTGGTAAAATGTTAATAGGCTTTCATAGGAGTTGAGATTTGTGAAAAATCTGCGCAAACAGTTTGATCTTTTCTGCATTAAAAACCGGAACAAGGGTATCCCCAACCTGATGCTCTATATCGCTTTAGGCACAGCCGTGGTCTATATCATGAGCCAGATAGTGGGAAGTTATTACCTATACAATCTGCTGTGCTTCAGCCGGAGTGAGATTTTACAGGGCCAGATCTGGCGGCTTTTCACCTACCCGCTGACCTACGACGCCGGAAATCTGCTGCTGACAGCTATCTCTCTGCTATGCTATTATTCCCTGGGGCGGGCCATGGAAGCCGTCTGGGGTACGCTGCGATTCAACCTGTTTTACCTGACCGGCGTGGTCATGATGGATGTTTACTGCATGATTTTCGGGGGCTATGCCAGCGTAACCTACCTGAATCTGAGCCTGTTTCTCAGCTATGCCACCTTGTATCCCAACGCCAGTTTTCTGCTGTTTTTCATCATCCCCGTCAAGGCCTGGATTTTTGCCCTGTTTGACCTGGTGATCGTCCTGATCGATTTGATCACCTACCCTTTCCCTTACAATCTTTTCTCCGTTATTTCTCTTGCCAACTATTTCCTGTTCTTCGGCAAGGACGTACTGAACGTCATTCCCATGTCCTGGCGAACCAATATCCGGCGGCTGCTGCGCAAGCGTCCCAAGCAGCAAAAAGTCAAGGTCATCCCCTTCGATGCCGGTTCCTATGAATCCTCCCACACGTCCCCCAAGGCCCCTTACACTCACCGCTGTACCATCTGCGGCCGGACAGATGTCAGCAACCCCGAACTGGAATTCCGCTACTGCTCCCGGTGCAAGGGCTATTACTGCTACTGCCAGGACCATATCAACAACCACAGCCACATTCAGTAAATCCAGCGGAAGATGCAGGATAGGGAGACAACGTTCCGACTGTGTGACAGGATGAGAAAAGCCGGATGAGAATCTGCCGCGACGATGGTATAATTTGGGCGGTTTCCAGCCCCGGCTGGAGCGATAAATCGGGATTTGAAAAGGGGGTAATATGCAGCAAATCTATTTACATGGCTTAGGTCAGACACCAAACAGCTGGGACAAAACGATTAGACAGTTAAAAGCTGAGAAGTCCAGCGTATGCCCTGCTTTGGCCGAGTTGGTTCAAGGACAGGACGCAACCTATCAGAATCTATACAAAGCTTTTTCCAAACTGTGTGATAGCCTCGATGCAAAAATAGATTTATGCGGCTTATCGCTCGGCGGTGTATTGGCTTTGAACTATGCTTGTGAGCATCCGGAAAGAGTGAATTCCCTTGTGCTAATTGCTGCGCAGTACAAAATGCCGAAAGGCTTGTTGCGTATTCAAAATATTCTCTTTCGGTTTATGCCAAAGACCATGTTTCAGCAAACGGGTTTTAGCAAAAAGGATTTTTTGCGGCTTTGCAAAACCATGATGGAGTTGGATTTTAGCAATACCATTCAAAAAATTACCTGTCCCACATTGGTAATTTGCGGAGAGAAGGATTCTGCAAATAAGAAAGCTGCTGAAGAACTGGCAGGGATTATGAAAAGTGCGGAATTACAGGTAATAAATGGCGCGGGGCATGAGGTGAACATTGAAGCGCCGGAAACATTGGCAAGA
>CAZUAN010000042.1:0-13748 GCA_964618385.1 uncultured Oscillospiraceae bacterium
GGGGCAAAAGATCCGCTGTCCAGCCGCAGACGATTGATTCAGAGGTTCCCTTTATTATACCGCAAATTTTCCCCCAGCACAAGGGGGCAGAATGTAAACGTTATTTGAATCCGTTTTCCCGGCCATCCGGCTGCACGGAGCGGATCAGCCGGCGGGTTTGCTCCGCGTTCCGGCGGACTTCGTCCTTCAGCGCCTCCAGGGTGGGGAACGTCTGTTCCGGGCGAAGAAAACGGTACAGTTCCAATGTCAGGCTGCATCCATACAGATCCCCCGCAAAATCCAGCAGCCAGGTCTGGACGGAAACGTGGCTCCCATCCACTGTGGGGTAAATGCCGATATTCGTCACCGCGGGACAGGCTTTCCCCATGGCAATGGCGCGGCCGGCATACACGCCGAATTTGGGTACCGCAAGCTCCCCGGGCAGCTGCAGGTTGGCCGTCGGAATTCCCAGGCGCCGGCCCAGCCCGCGCCCGTGGACAACCCGGCCTCTGAGGAAATAAGGATGTCCCAGGAATTTCACCGCTGTCTGCATATCTCCCGTTTCGATCTGCGTTCGGATATAAGTGCTGGACACCCGAATCCCGTCAATGCTCTGCTCCGGAATCACGGCGCACAGCAGGCCGGCCTCCCCGCAGAACCGGGAAAGCAGCGCCGCGCTGCCCTCCCCCATGCTGCCAAAACGGAAATCCTCGCCGCAGACAAAGCCTGCCGCGCAGTAATCTCTGCACAGCATTTCCAGAAAATCCCGCCACGGCATGGCCCGCATCTGCCGGTCAAAGGGCAGGGTTATCACCGTATCCATTTGAAATTTTTCCCGCAGCATCCATTCCCGATCCGGGATGCTGTTAATCAGCCCGGGCGTACTTCCCAGAACCAGGGTGTCCGGATGGGCGGCAAAGGTTACCACCCCGGCAGCACAGCCATGCTCCGCCGCCAGTGTACGGCAGGCAGACAGCAGCGCCGCATGCCCCACATGCACCCCGTCGAAAAAGCCCAGGGCATAAATCGTTTCGTTCATAGACTCCTCAGATAGGGCGGGCGGCCATGCCGCCGCCCTATACGTCAAAGAAACTCTTAATCGTGGACAGGACACCGTTTTCCGCCTTTGCCAGCATCAGAAATTCTCCATCCCGGCTGTAGGCGCGGTAGGTGCCGTCCGCCAGCTGCGTGGAAAAAGCATTGCCGCTGCGGCAGCGTTTTTCCTGATTGGCCGTCAGCTCCACCGCAGGGTAATTGCGGAACAGGGCGTCCACCCCTCGCAGATAGATTTCCGGTTTCTGTGCGTCCAGCAGCTGCTGAAGCGGAACAGCCTCCGCAATGGTGTACTCGCCCGCCGCTGTGCGGCGAAGCCAAGCCATACAGCCTCCGCAGCCCAGGGCCTGTCCGATGTCTGCGCACAGCGTGCGGATATAGGTACCCTTGGAGCAGCGTACCCGCAGACGGATGCCCTCCTCCGCGAAGCCCAGAAATGTCAGCTCGTGAATGGTAACCGGACGGGGCGCGCGCTCCACCTCCTGACCCTTCCGGGCCAGGTCGCAGAGCTTCTGCCCGTTTCTTTTCAGAGCCGAGTACATGGGCGGAACCTGCATGATCTCTCCGCGGAAGGCGTTCAGCACGTCCTCCGCCTGCCGGGCGGTCACATGCCATGGCTGCTGCGTCAGCACCGTGCCGGTGATATCCTCGGTATCGGTGGTCAGCCCCAGGCGAAGCACCGTTTCATAGGTCTTTTCCGCGTGTTCAAAAAACGCTACGCCTCGGGTGGCGCGCCCTACGAACACCGGCAGCACGCCGGTGGCCAGAGGGTCCAGGGTACCGCCGTGTCCAATCCGCCGGGTCTGGAATACCCGGCGCAGCCGGGCGGTCACATCCTGGCTGGTCCAGCCCTGAGGCTTGTCAACAATTACGATTCCATTCATATATATATCCACATTCTTCGGAAATGTCAAATGTCTTTCCGTCTGCGGCGTCACTCTCCGTGGGCCGCCGGGGATTGCGCATTCAGCAGTTCCCGTTTCCATACGTTTCCCGCATGGCCCGCTCCACGGCTCCGGCAGCCTCGGCAAGGGGCGGCGCCAGGGACGCGCCGGCGGCGCCTTTATGTCCGCCGCCGCCGAATTTTACGGCGACCTTTGTAGCGTCATAACCGGGAACGGCCCGGACAGAAACCTTGATGTCACCGTCGGCTGTTTCCCGCAGGGTCGCAGCCACGCGCACTCCCGCCACAGATCGGGGAAAGGAGGAAATGTTGTCCATATCATCCTCGGTAACGCCCAGCTGCTCCTCCACAGCCCGGGGGATGGCGCACAGGGCCATTTCGCCGTTCCGGAGCAGCCGCATGTGATCCACAATCCAGGCCTGCATTTTCAGCCGTCCCAGAGTATTCGTCTCAAACAGCTCCTGATTCAGCTCGTAAATTCCGGCCTCCGCCTGGGCGCATGCCGCCGCCACAGCAAAGGTGTGGGCGGTGGTGTTGGCATAGCGGAAGCAGCCGGTGTCTGTCGACAGACCCACGTAGGTTGCTTCGGCGATTTTCCGGTCCGCTGTGACGCCCATTTGCTCCAGCACATCATAGACCAGCTCGGCACAGGAAGCGCTGCTCCCGTCCACCAGCTCCAGGTCGGTGAAGGAGGTAGCGGAACTGTGGTGATCAATCCGCAGCGCAATCCGGCCCCGAAGCGGAAGAAATGCTGCGGGCAGCATTCCGGCGGACGCCACATCCACGGAAACGATTGTGTCCTCCGCCTCCGCTTCCGGCTTGGTCAGCCCCTGATGGAGCCATTGGAACCGGGGGGAAACCTCCGGGTTAACCAGCACATGGGCCGTTTTCCCCGTCTGCCGCAGCCCCAGGCACAGGGCGGCGGCGGAACCGACGGTGTCCCCGTCGGGGCGGCGGTGGGTCAGAATGCAGAAATGATCCCGCGACAGCAGGAACCGCGCCGTTTCATTCCTGGTCAGTGTCTTCATCGCGTGTCACCTCAAGAGATTGGATAAGCTTCAGCATTTTCGCGCCATAGGTGATGGAATCGTCCAGAACCCAGACAATTTCCGGGCTGTAGCGCAGACGAAGATTTCCGCCCAGCTTGGTGCGCAGGTAGCCTGCGGCGGATTTCAGACCGGCCATAACGTCCCCGGCCTTCTCCTCCTGAAGGATGCTGACATAAACCTTGGTATAGCGCAGGTCTGTGGTGGTTTCCACGCGGGTGATGGAAATCATAACATCCTGGACACGGGGATCCTTGACGGTGCGCAGAAGCGCGGACAGCTGCTTCTGAATTTCCTCGTTGATAATCGCGATTCGATTGTGGGATGCCATAAGAAAAGCCTCCTGTATAGGATAGTTTGACGCGGCGGACGCCGGTTCCCTTTGCGCATGCTCCTCACGGTACACAGCTCATGGGTTTCCGGAATCCGGGAATAGCCCGCTTCCCGCTGCTCTCCGGCAGCCGGCCAGGGCCATGGGTCAGCGTTTTACCTCCTGCATCGTGAAGCACTCGAATACGTCGCCTTCCTGGATATCGTTGAACTTGACGACGCTCATGCCGCACTCATAACCGGCGGTAACCTCCTTCACCGCGTCCTTGAAGCGCTGCAAAGAACCGATCTCACCTTCATGGATGACAATATTATCCCGGAGAATCCGGACCTGGGCATCCCGGGTGACCTTGCCGTCCTTGACCATGCAGCCCGCGATGGTGCCGACAGCGGAAACCTTGTAGGTCAGGCGCACCTCCGCATGGCCAATCACAACTTCCTCATATTTGGGCGCCAGCATTCCCTTCATGGCGGCTTCGATTTCGTCGATGGCGTCGTAAATAACCCGGTAGAAACGGATATCCACATTGGCCCGGTGGCCGCTGGCCGCCGCTGCTGCGTCCGGCCGGACGTTAAATCCTACGATAATCGCGCCGGAGGTAGAGGCAAGCAGAATATCCGACTCGTTGATGGCGCCGACGCCGGCATGAATGACGCGGACGCGGACTTCCTCGTTGGATATCTTTTCCAGGGAAGCCTTGACCGCCTCTGCGGAACCCTGAACATCGGCCTTGACGATCAGCGTCAGCTCCTTCATCTCCCCCTCCTGCATCTTGGCAAACAGGTTGTCGAGGGTGACCTTCTGATTCATCTTCGCCAGAGCGTCCTTCTGGGCCTGACGGCGCTGTTCCACCAGCTCCCGGGCCATCCGCTCATCGGTAACGGCATTGAATTCGTCGCCGGGGGTGGGTACGTCGGCCAGTCCGGTGATCTCCACCGGTACGGAAGGCCCTGCGGTCTTGACGGTGCGGCCCTTGTCGTTGGTCATGACGCGCACCCGGCCAACAGCTGTACCGGCAATGACGATATCCCCCTGCTTCAGGGTTCCGTTCTGCACCAGCAGCGTCGCAATGGGGCCACGGCTCTTGTCCAAGCGGGCTTCAATAACGGTTCCTCTGGCCCGGCGATTGGGATTGGCTTTCAGCTCCTGCACCTCAGCCGTCAGCGTAATCATTTCCAGCAGCTCATCCAGGCCCTGCCCGGTCTTGGCGGAAATGGGACAGATGACCGTTTCTCCGCCCCATTCCTCCGGAACCAGGTCGTATTTGGTCAGCTGCTCCTTGATCTTTTCGGGGTTTGCGTTGGGTTTATCCATCTTGTTGATGGCAACAATAATGGGCACCTGAGCCGCCTTCGCGTGGTTGATGGACTCGATGGTCTGGGGCATAATGCCGTCGTCTGCCGCCACCACCAGGATGGCAATGTCCGTGGATTTCGCGCCCCGGGCGCGCATAGAGGTAAAGGCCTCATGGCCGGGGGTATCCAGGAACGTAATCCTGTTGCCGCCCACATCAACCGTATAGGCGCCAATATGCTGCGTAATTCCGCCGGCCTCACCCGCCGTGACGGAGGTTTTCCGGATAGCGTCCAGCAGGGAGGTCTTGCCGTGATCGACATGACCCATGACCACCACCACCGGAGCACGGGTTTCCAGCTCCTCGGCGGTGTCCACATGGTCGTCGATGATCCGCTCCTCAATGGTAACGGTGACCTCCTTCTCCACCTTGCAGCCCATCTCGGTGGCCACAAATTCTGCGGTATCAAAGTCGATGGTCTGGTTGATGGCCGCCAGAACGCCGTTCTTCATCAGGCATTTGATAACCTCGCTGGCAGTCTTTTTCATCCGGGACGCCAGCTCGCCCACCGTGATCTCCTCGGGAATCTTCACGGTGACGGGAGACTTGCGGGCCACCTCCATCTGGAGGCGGCGCATCTTCTCCTGCTCCTCGCTGCGGCTCTTGCTGCCCCGGAATTTATTGTCCTTCTTATTCTGCTGCTGGCCTTTCTTGCCGCCGATGCGCTGCTTGCCGCCCTGGAATTTCTGAGCGCGCTCCGAAATCAGGTTGTCCACACGGTCGTCAAAGCGGGCAGCGTTGACCTGCACGGCGGAGGTGTCCACCACCCGGCGCTCCCGCTTGCGCTCCGGTTCCCTGGCCTTCTCCGGCTTGGCGGCGGCAGCCTTGGCGCTTTGGTTCTGCTGCTGCGGATGCGGCTGCTGGGGCCGGCTGCCGGACTGGTTCTGGGAACGGCCGGACTGCTGCTGCGTCCGCGAGGCCGGCTGAGGCGCGGGCTTGGGCGCGTCGGCCTTCGGCTCCGGCTTGGGCACGGTGGCCTTCACAGCAAAGACCTGCTCAATAGACTGAATCGGATGCTTCTGGGTCATGTAGTCGAACACCAGGTTCAGCTCCTCATCCGAAAGCACCTGGGTATTGGACTTAGGCTTTTCGTAATACTTTCCGATAATTTCCGAAATCTCCTTCGGGGCCACCCCAAAATCAGCGGCGACCTCCTTTACACGATACTTAACAAAACTCATCGATAAACGCACCTCCAAAACTGGATCGCTGAAAGCATATGGCGCAAATCAGGAAGCGATCAAACAGAAAACCGCTTTCCTTTTCCCTCTCCCGCCTTCAACGCTTTACACTGCTTACTTCTTTCCCTTTCGCACATTGCGCAGATGCGCCATGGCCTCCGCCTGACGCTTGCTGACCTTTTCGGCCTTGGCGGTGAGCACCTGCAGCGCCTGACCGTATCGTTCCGGCTGGCCCAGGGCGTTCACCAGCGCCAGCGCCAGCCGCTGGTCAGTGACAGCGGCAATGGCCAGGCTGGTCCTGCCCACGGCGAAACCCATCTCTTCCTTGGTCGCATCCAGGCGGATGCACTGCTGATCCGTTCCCGCCGCAAAGGCTTCCGCCCGCCGCCGGGTGTGGTCGGAGGCGTCTCCCGCCACCAGAATCAGGTGGGCCTTCTGCGCCCGGGCTGCGGCGCCAACAGGCTCCTCTCCCAGTTCCGCGTGGCCCCCTTTCCGGGCCAGGGCCAGATAACTCAGGGCTTTATTCACGGCGGCCCTCCATTTCCCTGGCAAGCCGGCTGTAGACCTCCTCCGGAATGGTCACCTCCAGGCTGCGATCCAACGCTTTGGAGCGCATAGCCTTTTTCAGGCATTCCGGATTGGGGCAGATATAGGCGCCACGGCCGGGGGCCTTCCCGCCAAAATCCAGGCTGACAGACCCGTCAGTACCCCGGACAACGCGGATCATGTCCCGCTTGGCCTTGCGCTCCCGGCAGCCCATGCACTGCCGCTGCGGAATCTTTTTCTGCATACAGACTCCCTCCTTCTGCTTCCCCGTGAAAACGTCAGCCGCTATGCTTCCTCCGCCGCCTCAGAGGACTCCTCCTGGGAAGCGGGCTTGATATCGATCTTATAGCCGGTCAGCCGGGCGGCCAGCCGGGCATTCTGCCCTTCTTTGCCGATTGCCAGAGAAAGCTGGTCATCGGGAACAATGACGCGGCACGCCTTCTGGCCGGGAACCAGGGTAACCCGAATCACATCGGCGGGGCTTAGTGCGGCGCGGACATATTCACAGGGGTCCTCATTCCAGACCACGATGTCGATCTTTTCACCGCCCAGTTCCTCCACGACAGCGCCCACACGGCCGCCCCGGGGTCCGACACAGGCTCCTACGGGATCAATTCCTTCCATGGTGGCCCGGACAGCCATCTTGGAGCGGGACCCCGCCTCCCGCGCAATGTTGCGAACCTCCACCTGGCCTTCCGCAATCTCCGGGGTTTCCAGCTCAAACAGCCGGCGAACCAGATTGGGATGGGTGCGGGACACCTGCACCAGCGGGCCGCGATTGCCCTTATGAACCTCCAGGACGTAGACCCGGATCAGATCCCCTTCCATATGCTTTTCGCCGGGAATCTGCTCGCTGGCACGGAGTACGGCGTCGGAGACCTCGTTTCCCTGACCGATTCGGACAATCATATCGCCGCTGTCAGGGTCAATTCGCAGAACCGTACCGGTCAGCAGCTCCTGAGCCTTGCTGGAATAGGCCTCGTAAGCAACGCCCCGTTCCGCCTCCCGGATGCCCTGGATGACCACCTGCTTGGCGGTCTGGGCAGCGATGCGGCCGAACTTCTGAATATCCACAGGGATAGAAACGCTGTCACCGATCTGTACGTTGGGGTCAAGATTGCGGGCCGCGTCAATGGGAATTTCCAACGCGGTGTCCTCCATCTCCTCCACAACCGTCTTGACAATGTGCATGGAAAGGCCCTTTTCGCTCAGATCCACCACCACGTTCTCAGCAGGAACATCGCGGCGATCCTCCCGGTCTTTGCGGTATGCATTGGTCAGCGCCTGCTTCAGGCGATCCACCATGTAATCCACCGGAATCCCCTTCAGCTTTTCCAGCTCCCGCAGGGAAGCAAAAATTTCCGCGCCGATGTCGACCTCAGGCGCTTCGGCCTGCTTCTTGCCCCTGGTTTTTTTTGCCATTTTTTCCAATCCTCCTATTAAAATTCCAAACGAAGCCGCACCAGCGCAACTTCCGATTTTTCAAATGTGACGGTTTCGCCCCTCGTTTCCACCGTAACCCTGCCGTCAAGGTAGCCTCTGAGGACACCGGGGATTTCCTTCACGCCGTTCCTTGGCCGGTACAGCTTCACCGTGACGGCGCTGCCCAGAAAGCGCGCAAAGTCGCCCGGGCGCTTCAGGGCCCGTTCCAGGCCGGCTGAGCAGACCTCGAACCGATAGGGACCCGGGATAGGGTCCTTCTCATCCAGAATGGGATCCATGGCCCGGGAAACAGCCTCGCAGTCGCTGATGTCCACGCCGCCCTCCTTATCCAGATACAGCCGAAGGAAATATTCGCTGCCCTCCCGGACATACTCCACATCCCACAGCTCACAGCCATACTGCTCCACGATAGGCTTTGCAAAGTCCGCAACCAGATCGGTCACTTTCATTGAAGCAACATTCCTTTCCTAGCGAAAAGCGAACAAGAAAGAGAGGCGCTTGCGCCTCTCTTTACCTGCATACTTCCTTATTAACGGCTTTATTATACCACTGTTTTTCGGATTTGGCAAGAGGGTTTTTCTCGAAAAACGGATATTTTTTCACACAATTCCTGTTGGTAATGTCCGAAATCATCCTGAGATTCCGGAAACGGGACACCATTTATCCGGAAACCGTATCCGGCCCCCGCGCGTTTTCCGGTTCCGGCGCGTCCAAGTTGGCACGGCCGGTGCGTTTGGCCAGGCGCAGCATCTCCTCCGCCAGCTCCTGCGTCAGCTGGCCGGGCAGCAGCCGCCAGCGCCAGTTGCAGCCCACTGTACCGGGCCGGTTCATTCTGGCCTCGTTTCCCAGACCCAGATAATCCTGGATGGGGATAATGCAATCCCCGGCCACAGAGGTCATCACCAGATTGATCAGCACCTGCGGCATCCGGGCATCCGGAGTATAATGGTCGCATAAATACTCCCGAAGCTGGGTTTTGGCGTCCGGCTTCAATCCGGCGTACCACCCCGCCAGGGTTTCATTGTCATGGGTTCCGGTATAGGCCACGCAGTTGGCGCCATAATTATGGGGCCAGTAATCGCCGGCTCCGCAGACGTCAGCGGGATCAACGGCAAACTGCAGCACCTTCATATTGGGGTAGCCGCTGTCCCGAACCAGCTTGCGCACGCTGTCCGTGATCAGGCCCAGATCCTCCGCCACAACACGGATATCCCCCAGCTCCAGACGAATGGCGCGGAACAGCTCCATCCCGGGGCCTTTTTCCCAGCGGCCCTCTCTGGCCGTGGCCGCGCCGGCGGGGATGGCGTAGTACTCGTCAAACCCCCGGAAATGGTCAATCCGCACCACATCATATAGCTGGAAGCTTTGCCGCACACGGCTGATCCACCACGCAAAGCCGGTGGCCCGGTGATAGTCCCAGCGGTACAGGGGATTGCCCCAGGTCTGGCCGTCGGCGGTAAACGCATCCGGCGGGCATCCGGCGATGGCCGTGGGCCGATTGTCCGCGTCCAGCTGGAACAGCTCCGGATGCGCCCAGACGTCGGAACCGTCCGGCGAAACGTAAAGCGGCATATCCCCCACAATCTGGATATGCCTGGCATTGGCATAGTCCTTCAGCTTTCTCCACTGCCGGCGGAACTGGAACTGCACATATTTCTGAAACGCCATCTCATCGCCCAGCTCCCGGCTGTAGCGCTCCACGGCAGAAGCCTCATGCCGCCGGATATCCTCCGGCCATTGGCAGAAGGGCCGCTCCCGGAAGAAGCCCTTCAGGGCCATAAACAGGGCGTAGTCATCCAGCCACCACCCGTTCTCCCGGCAAAAGCGCGGATACTCCGGGTCTTCGCAGACGCGGCTTCGCCGGAAGGCTTTCCGCAGCAGCGCGAGCCGATGCCGGTGGAGCCTGTCAAAATCCACCCGGGCAGGGTCATCGCCAAAATCCGCCGCGCCGCATTCCCCGGCGGTCAGCAACCCCTCCGCAGCCAGAGCCTCCAGGCTGATCAGATACGGATTCCCGGCAAACGCGGAGTATGCCTGATAAGGAGAATCGTCCGAAGCGCCATGGGCCGTAGCACCCAGAGGCAGAATCTGCCAGTAACGCTGCCCCGCCTTTTCCAGCCAGTCTACAAAATCGTATGCCGCCTGATCGAAGCAGCCAATGCCATATCTGGATGGCAGGCTGGTGACGGACAGCAGCACCCCCGCGTAACGTTTCATATCCGAAGCACTCCTTTCTGTATGCCGCAGCGCGGCCGGCGGTTCTCCGCTCACTCCCGTTCCTTCACAAACATGGGCGTAAACAGGGGCCTGCCGAAGCGCTTCACAAACCGCTGGCATTTGATTAAAAAAGCATAATAAATATTGTATCCGCAGCCGTACATGGTTTCCAGATTGGCCATACCCTTGGCAAGGATCACATCCGCTGTTTCCAGCGCCTGCCGGGCCTGCCGGCTCAGCATGTCCAGCTGGGTGCCGGGGATACAATTGCCGTTGTCGATAACGGGAAACGGGATTCCCACTGCGGCGGCGTCCTCCCGGGTCGCGTCGTTCTGAGCGATGCCGCCCCGGACGCAGAAGGTAATGGAAATCCCGGGATACCGCCTGGCGATTTCCTCCGCAAAGATTCGGTCAAAGCCGATTTCGCCCGCGTTATCGGTCAGATACAGAAGGCTTTTCCCGCCTTCCATATCCCGGCAAAAGTCCGCGAAAGCCTGCCTGTCCAGCTCCATTTCCAGGGCGCTGTCCAGCATATCGGCCAGCTTGTCAAAGCTGACCTGCCCCTGCAAAGCGGAAAAATCCAGATAATTTCCCAAAACAGCACACTGTAGCCCAGCGAAAACCGAATCGGGCGCGGATCGCACCTTCTCCCGCAGCATCGGCAGCCGCTCCAGCACGAAGCGATTGGAGTCAAGCTTCTCCTGCCGGAACCGGTCGATGGCCAGGCCGTAGTGCGCATGCAGAAGCCGGGCCGTTTCGGGGCCAAACCAGGGTGCGCTGACATCCTCTGGCGCGGCCAGATACATCCGCATCATGTCCCGGGCGAATTCCATTGCCTGCTGCTCCGTTCCCAGCGGGCGAACCAGCTCGACGTTCCGCTTCAGATGGCACAGCAGGCAATAGGAATCCATAGCAATGCTCATACCTTCAGCTTCAGAACCAGTTTTTTGTAAGCATGCGGCTTGTCCAAATGGCTGCCGGGCATATGGCCGTCCTCCGGGAACACCACATAGCAGTAGCCCGCGGCAATGCGCATACAGTCCACGGGGCCGGCGTACATGCCCTTGTCCTTGGCAGTGTCAAACTCCCCATCCAGGGTCAGCGTGTCCAGCGGCGCCCAGCCCACAAGCTCCTCGCCCTCGACGATGTACTGGATATCCAGATATTGCCGGTGGGCCTCGCACAGCCGGCCCTCCACAGGCTTGGTAACGCCCTGCTGCACCAGAATTTTATTGCCGCCGGACAGCGCAATCGTGCCGGGGACCCATTCGGTCATGTCGGCGACGGCCTGCACAGCCTCCTCCAGGCCAGGGATAATCGGGGCATAACGGCCCAGATCTTTGAACGGACATACAATCATACGAACGCTTCCTTTCCATATTTTTTATTTTTTGCTTTATAAAGACAAAAGGTCTTCGAACCTTTCGATCTTTTCCGCATATCCCGACGGCGTGCCGAAGCCGTAGGCCGCCCAGATAAAGGGGATTTTCGCCTCTGACGCGGCTTCCCAGTCCCCCTGGGTATCGCCCACATAGGCACAGCTGTCAATGCCGAAGCGGTTCATCAGCATCCGGATAGTCTGCCCCTTTCTGGTACCGGTATCCCCAAAGCACAGATGCCCGGTGATATAGGGTGTCAGCCCCAGCTTGGAAATACACAGCTCCGGGTAGCCCCGCTGACTGTTGCTGACAAGGAAAAGCCGGTGGCGCTTTGCCAGCTCCGCCATGGTTTCCGCCACCTTGGGATAGCCGATGTCACAGGGATTTTCCCACAGGCAGCGGTTTTCCGTTTCCATGCACCGCTCCATCAGCCCGTACCGCCTCGGCACGGGGACAGACGCAAAGAGGATATCGGCAATCTGCGTCATCACCTTTCCAAACAGGGGCTTCAGAGCTTCGGCATCTACGCACAGGTGCTCCAGCCCTTCCTGTTTCAGCTGGAGATTATAGCCCTGCGCTACCAGCGCCCGGGAGTCCCACAGGGTGCCGTCAATGTCAAAAATCAAGCTCTCCCAGTTCACGCTTCCTCCAGATGCCGCTGAATCCGGCCCACAATCATGTCCAGAGCCACCAGATTTTTTCCGCCCTCGGGTACAACAATATTGGCGTATTTTTTGCTTGGCTCCACATACCGCTCGTGCATGGGCTTGACAGTCTGCTGGTACTGGGTCAGCACGCTTTCCAGCGTCCGGCCCCGCTTGTTTACGTCCCGCTTGATGCGGCGGCACAGCCGCACATCGGCGTCGGTGTCCACGAAAATGCGGATGTCCATCAGATTGCGCAGCTGCTCATTCTCAAAAATCAGAATGCCTTCCACAATGATGACCTTTTTGGGCACCACATGGATGGTTTCGCTGCTGCGGTTATGTACCGTAAAGTCATAGACCGGGCATTCGATGGCACGGCCCTGGCGCAGCTCTTCCAGGTGGTACGTCATCAGACTGGTATCAAAGGCCGCCGGCTCATCGTAGTTCAGCTGGCAGCGCTGCTCATAGGTCATTTCGTCGTGGCGCTTATAATAATTGTCATGGCTGAGAACGGTGACTTCATCCTCAAATTTTTCGATCAGCCTTTTCATCAGCGTGGTCTTGCCGCTTCCGGTGCCTCCGGCGATGCCGATGACCAGGATGTTGTTGTCCATAGCGTGTGCCTCCCAAACTGGTTATTATGTCTCCAGCAGCCGGTAGGACAGCCGGATCACGGCTTCATCCTCCAGGCTGTTGGTAATGATCACCCGGCCCGAACCGTTTTCCAGAAGGTCTGCTTCCTCCAGCCGCCGTTTTGTCTCCCGGGCCGTACCGCTGCCGCCGTCCAGCAGCGCGGTTCGCTCTCCCAGAACCCGGCCGATGGCCTTCCCGGCGAAGGGATAGTGGGTGCAGCCCAGCACCAGGGCGTCCAATGCGTTCTGATAGGGGGCAAGAATCGCGCGCAGCAGCGCTTCCGATTCCGCGGAATTCCCCTTGCCCTGCTCCACCAGCTCCACCAATCCCGGCGCGGGAATCTTGGTCACGGAGCAGCTTTTGTCAAACCGGTGCAGCAGTGTGTTGAACTTTTCCTCCCGCAATGTCACCTCCGTAGCCATGACTCCCACCTGGCCGCCGGGGAATCGGTCCGCCGCCGCTTTCAGAGCCGGTTCGATGCCCACCACAATCAGCTGCGGATACTGTTCCCGGATGTCCTCTACCGCAACGGCGGTAGCCGTATTGCAGGCCAGAACCAGGGCTTTCAGATTACGCGCTTTCAGCAGCCGTTCCACCGCCGCCAAGGTCAGGCTTCGAACCTGCCGGGCGGTCCGGCTGCCGTAGGGAGCGTTGGCGGAGTCGCCAAAATACAGATACCGCTCCCCCGGCATCAGCCGCCGCAAATGCCGTAATACGCTGATCCCCCCTACGCCGGAGTCAAAAACGGCAATATAATCCTGTTTGGTGTTCATACTTTCCCCCGGTTCTGCAGATGCGCAAGCTGTTTCTCTTATTGTAGCAAATCCTGCCGCCTCTTGCAATGCTTCCTTGACTTTTTCGTGCAAATTTGATATGTTGGGACCACAAAAATTGTGGAGGTATTCCTATGAACCGGTACTTATACTAGTTCTTATGAAAAGGTTGAAAACCTTTTTCATAGCACCGCAGGTGCGTTCAGGACGGTATGAGACGGCTTTTGCGGCGGTTCGCCGCAAAAGGGAAGCGCCATTAGGC